>NZ_JALPRS010000001.1:2114766-2416875 GCF_023630255.1 Pontibacter deserti
CGAAGCTGGAAACCTTGACTTGAATGCGGTGCTAAATGCTTTAAAAGGCCAGATCACGAAAATACAGGATGGACGTTTAGGCATACCTTGCGAAGTACCTTACATCGAAGCCCACAATACCTGGGTAGTAAATAAGCCCGGAACGTTACTGGTTATACCTGTTGGCGATCTGTCGCAGCATGTGTTGCTTGCCTTATGCTATATGCTCCAGAACGGTCTTGTGCTCACCGATGACATCCATAAACGATCTGTTCCGGGAATTGAAAAGTATAGTCATTTGTATGACCCAGGTAGTGTTTGGCCGATTACTTTTATAGAACAATGGTCAATGGCCGAACTGACTGCTGAGTTAAGTACAAGTTGCTATGCCGGTGCCCTGATGCTGCAGGCAATGGGACTGGGCGGCTGGATGTTTAATGGCATCGACCCATTCAGCATGCTAGGCGCGAGCGGCAATCCGGCTGTGCCTGGCTTAGGCTTCAGGTACGATACAAACGAACAGTGGCCATACCCCAACCCGACCGGACTGCAAAGTATAATGGAAGGCTATTGCCCGCCACATTACCCGAATATGCGTGCAGCAGTAGATGCGGTCTGCGAACGGAAATTTGGCAAAGGCGGGCCGTTTAATATACGCACGCCCGGTCCCTGGAAGGAATCTGCAAAAGTACGCGGCGCAGCGGAAGTGCACTCTGAAGATTTTAGGGAGTGTGTGGCGTTACAGGCGCAGTATATCTACGACACATTTGGCAAATTTCCCGGAACAGTCCCTTCGATGTTTGTGATTATGTACCTGCAGGCGCACCACCTGGACCTGGAGTTTTATGACCAATTTTTCAAGCCCGGAGCATACCTGCATACCCACGCCACTCATATGGCTGACTGGCACAAATAACTACAACCCACTCTCCTATTTCTTATCAATCTCCTATTTACCTATAGTTCAACTATCTGTACTGTCCTACGTTTAACGGCATATTACTATATTCAAACATTATGAAAAAGCATAATAATGAACTGGAAATAGACGAAGACATGGCCCTTGAGCGGAGGACCTGGATCATACAGCGTTTCAGCTGGGTCATTATGCTGCTGATCCTGATTGCAGCGTTACTGGGCTTTACCGGCCGTGGCGGAGCACCAGGTATCAACAAAATGAAAGCTGCTACTGCCTCGCAAAGTATGGAAATAGAATATGAGCGTTTTTTAAGAAATGAAGTATCAGGTGAGATGAAAGTAAACCTAGTTAACATTCCATCAGCAAATCCAAGTGTTTTCTTCAGTAAAGAGTTTTATGAAAATATTCGGGTAGAACAGGTGGTGCCGGAGCCGGAAACAGTGCAGGTAGGCCCTGAAGGGATAACCTATACTTTCCAGGTAAGCCAACCAGAGAGCCACATAATGTTCTATACTAAACCTATGCATACTGGTACTCTAAACATTGTTGTACGTGGCCCGAATAACGATACCGTTACGTTATC
This sequence comes from Pontibacter deserti, assembly GCF_023630255.1. Classification (NCBI taxonomy): domain Bacteria; kingdom Pseudomonadati; phylum Bacteroidota; class Cytophagia; order Cytophagales; family Hymenobacteraceae; genus Pontibacter; species Pontibacter deserti. Next base: position 2,116,248 of record NZ_JALPRS010000001.1, read on the forward strand.
ACAGTTTGTATACCCTTAATCTGAACTTAAACTATGGATACTATTATAAGAGGGGCAATTGTATACATTTTTCTGCTGATCATTTTCAGGGTAAGCGGGAAGAGAACTTTGTACGATGCCACCGTATTCGATTTTGTGTTATTGCTTATAATTGCAGAAACTACACAGCAGGCTCTGTTAGGAGATGATTTTTCGCTTACCAACGGGCTGTTGCTCATCATGACTCTGATCGTGCTGGATATATTCATCTCCTTGCTAAAACAAAAGTTCATGCCTATAGAAAAACTGGTAGATGGTGGCCCACTGATCATACTGGATAATGGCAGGCTGCTACGCGACCGAATGCGTAAAGAGCGTGTAGACGAAGCTGATATACTTGAATCGGCGAGAGACCTGAAAGGCCTGCAGCGACTAGACCAGATAAAATACGCTATACTGGAAAAGAACGGCAGGATCACGATCATTCCGCAGGAAGAAGAAAGCTAAGCTATAAGCTCCACACGATTTTATAACATAAAAGCCACCTGTGCCGGTGGCTTTTATAGTTTATAGTACAGGTATAGTCTTATTTAAGCATAGATGCCGTGTTGGGGTTAGAGAGTAGTTCTCCGAAGAGCTCCCAGCGCTTGTCCGGGTTATTTTCTGTGCCTCCATTACCTTCGATATAGTTGCGTACCAGTTGCTTACCCAGGTTATAGTTTATCACATAGCTTCTATACTTATCCATAAAGCGGGTACGCTGCAGCGCTTTGTCTTTTGGGTACAAGTTATACTTCACCAGCATGTCAGCGGCCTGCTCACGGGTTATTTTGCCATCTAAGTATAACCTTGCTGCTTCGTTACCGGCAAAATCCAGCTGGCCAATTTTTTCAAGTATAGTATAGTAGCGGTCGGCTTCAGATGCATTTAAACCAGCCAGCGGGAAGAGCACTTCTTTCTCAAACTTCATGCGGTCGCCGGCCGGGAAAGCCACCTCAATGCCATAGTTGGCGCTACCCTCGGCAATCAGGCTTTGCGGGCTGAACAGCGGGTAGATCGAATATTCCTTCCAGCCTTTTTTATCTACTAAGTTCTGCTCCAACAGCACATTAAACACGTGGTGTCCCGGGTAACCTTCATGCGAGGCCAGGTCCACGGCGCGTTCAATGTAGATCGGAAAATCGGTGTTTATCTGAATCAAACTATAGCCTTTGCCTTTATAGTAGTTGTACCCAGACCAGGCTTTGTCTGTAACAAACTCCAATTTAAAGTTTTCCTGTTCTGGTAAAGTATAATGTGCTTTGGTACGGGTGCGGGCTTCGGCTATGGCAGCTCTGAATACAGTATCTAGTCTGGCTTTAGGTATTTCAAATTTAGCGCGGTAAGCATCCCAACGTTCCGTTATACTTCCTTTGCCCGGCAATTGCTTGTCGATGTCAGAAAGTATGGCCTCGAAGTGCGAAAGTTCGTAATGTGGCGGTACAGCATCGTAAAGCAGCCTGGCCTCTTCGTCAAAACCATACTTCTTACCCTGCATCATCTCTACTTTGGTAATAGCCGCGATGATCTGTTTTTTGAACATAGCTACACGGCGTTTCTCATCTGCAGGCAGGTTAGTGGTATCCTGTAGGTTCAGTTGCTGTTGTATGGCTTTAAACTCAGTTAAAAATTCATCCGCAGGAAGTGTATCGGCAGGTTCACCTGTTGGTTTCCACTCTTCCGGACCGTAGTAAGCATCTACAATATCACTGTCGTACTGGCCCAGTTTAAGAAGGGTTTTAACGTAGCGCTCGGCAAGTTGGTCCATGGTAGCCACCTCCGTTTTTTCTGTTTCGGTTTTAGTAGCTGTACAGGCCCAGGTGGCGGTAAGCAGTACAAGTAATAGCAGCGTTTTTTTCAGAGTTTGCATGTAAGGGTAAGTATAGTTTTAAAGCAAGTTATACTTGTTTGGGCAGGATGGAAAGTATAGGTCGGGAAGTTATACTTAGCCCGGGAATGTATCTACCAGGTATAACTATTGATCTGCAGAAAATATAGCCACTCGCATGAGCTAGGCACGCTGCGAATGGCTATGCGTTATTTATACTTCTATTTCGCCTGTTAAGTAGGTTACAGCTTTCCCTGTGATCTTCACCCTCTTTCCCAGATACTCGCAAGTCAGGTTGCCTTGCCTTTTAGATAGCTGCTTTGCCGTCATCACCTGTTTGCTCAGGCGCTGGCTCCAATAGGGAGTAAGTGTGGTATGAGCAGAACCAGTTACCGGATCCTCAACAATGCCTACCTGCGGGCAGAAAAACCGGGATACAAAATCAACCCCTTTACCAGGTGCCGAAACAATGACACCGCGTGCTTCTACTGAATTTATAAGGTTAGTATCCGGGTTAAAGCCTGCCACATCATCCTCTGATTCAAATATCAGCAGGTAATCTGTTTTGCCTTTGTAGGTTTCCCGTGGAGCTTTTCCGAAGGCCTCTACCAGAGCTTCCGGTGTTTCAGTGGCCTCAAATACATCCGTCGGAAAATCCAGTGTAAGGGTATCGGCGCGACGCTGCACACGCAACAAACCGCTTCTGTGCGAGTGCAGGTTTATTACATCGGTTAGGTGGTTGTAATACGTAAACAGCACGTAAGCTGCCGCCAGTGTAGCGTGCCCGCAAAGGTCTACTTCCACGGTTGGTGTAAACCAGCGTATCTCGTAATCATCACCGGTCTTCACTACAAAAGCAGTTTCGGCCAGATTGTTCTCTGCGCCTATCTGTTGCATGGTCTTGTCATCGAGCCACGCATCCAGCACGCAAACAGCAGCCGGGTTTCCGCCAAATACTTTATCTGTAAAAGCGTCTATCTGGTATAGTTTTATCTTTGCCACAATTATAGTTATTGGTTATTAGTTTATAGTTATTTGAGTAAGAGTATAAGTTATACTTTCCGGTACACAATACAACCAATCAGTTCCGGGTGGTCCTGTACCAGGTCGTGTTTACTGGTATGGCGCAGCATCCAAAGTATAAGCATATCGCCGCCGGCAGCTATGGTAAACAGTAGCCCGAACAAAAATACGTTGATGCTGCCAAGTATAAGCCCGGCTATAGTTGGCAGCACGCCCATTACCAGGCCCGGCATCATGCCGCCAAGTATGTAAGGCCTTAGGGGCAGCACTTCTTTGCAGTGGCAATACGGAGTAAGCATTTTCCAGTGCACACCATACTTTATCGACTTCAATCCGTTTTTGCAAAAGGCTGCCCAGGTAAATCCATGCAACAGTTCGTGCACCACTGCCCCCGGAATCATGATCAGGAAAATAAACAAAGGGTAAAGCAACATGGTAAGCTTGTGCTCCCCGTAAAAGCTTTTGATGTTCTGGAACTCAAACTGCTCTGGCCACAGCCATACATAAGCAGGTATAAAAATTAGTAACAGGGGGAGTATAAAGAACAGGGCTAACACGTTGGCTTTTGCAGCACTAACGGTTAGCTCCTGTTTTGTATACTTGCTGCTATCTTCTATCTGGTTTATCATGTGTAACCAAATATAACAACAAATATTTATAGTTGTGGCTGCACCAATGCAGCTGCCGGCATCCTTCAGGTTACATTTTATTAATTACTAGATGTGCTGTATACTTATTAGCTGTTACTCCAGGCATATAAGTTCGAAGATGGCAGCACGATCACGTAATCATGCGAATAGAAGCGCTTCAATTGTGCATCATCTTTTAGTTTTCTGGATTTTCGAAGCAGTTTCTTCATTTGTTCGTTACCCTCAAACCACACCGGTTGATCTTTATTAAGTTTAAAAGCAAAACGGACAGCGTTAATTACATCAGTTTGTTCTTCAATCATTTTATATACCTGTTTTTGTTGCCCCTCATTACATCTTTTATAGGCTTCTACCAGTCGGGCAAATTGCCCTGTACCGTTCAGGTAGCTGTCGTTGGTAAAATATTGATCAGGTATACTATAGCTCAGGTTCGTGATCCGGATAGAGAGTACTTTGTTTCGAGTGATACCATATTCATTTGCCAGAAACCAGCCTTCATATTTATGAAAGTTGTCGTTCGTAAGCTGATAGGTTCGTGTATGGTCTGCCCCACCCCAAAGTATAAATTTGTCTCTTCTGAGTAGCTTCCCGAACTTACTATCATCTGTCAGGTTGTTGATAATGGCTCTTGTTCGCGCTTTCTCACGCATTGCAAAAGCTTCACTTTCGCTCATTCCCATCTCTTTATATACCCTAAAAGCTGTAGAAGCCTGGTCAAAAGCTGAAAGGTTATCTAGCACATTTAATACAAACTGCTTATTTAAATAGGGCCTGTCTTTTACATGAAACCTGGCCGGTGCCTCATGGGCCAGCGAGTCCATATACCCGATCAGTGCTACTGTGTTGTTCTTGAAACTGATAACTTTATCACGGAAATTCTTATGGCCCTGCTGCGTAAAGAATGGACTGAAAACATTGCGGAGCGAGAAATTGAATTCCTGTTCAAAATCAGAGCAAACAATGGTTATCTTCTTTTCCGGGTGGTTAGTGTTCCACTGTTGCACTTCCTTCAGAAAATCAAGCTCTTCCTTGCTGCCAAAGTATGGCTTCAGCACATCAAGCACTTTATCACAGGTATCAGATTTGCAGTTAATATAGGCATTCACGAACGGGGTAGTAGAGTAAGGCACTTCTTTTACCAGCACCGGAAAATCATCAATGGTATTCAGGTGAAAGACCAGGTCACGTGCCGTACGATGCACTGCATTCATCCAATGATTCTCGCCGATCATTACCACCCGTTTCCCCCTTGCCGCCTCATCTATCCACGACATATCGTAATGCCCTTTTTTAGAGGTGATGGTGTTTGCTGTAAGCTCAAAACCAGGAGTTATACTTACATCATGAGAATAGGTGGCACAGTCAGCATTACCCTGTGAAAAGCAACTCAGGGCTGTAGCAAAGCCTAAGAAGCTTAATAAAAATTTTTTCATAAGTTTTATAGTTAGTAGATGGAACAGTTGCAGCGGGTATATCCAGCATCATCAGGCATTGCTTTAAGCCAAATTATTTTCAGGATATTACAAAAGATGAAGTATAAACTGCTTTAGTTGCAGCAGCGCTGATTTTTTTATTTATGAAGCCTGTCTTTGTCTGTATAGCTTTTGAATAGCTCATATAAAAACAAAAAAGCTATATTTGTTAAGCCTGCAAACAGGTGTATCCTAAACCAACTATAATTGTGGCTATCGTTTTAAGTATAGATAATCTCTCGAAAAATTATGGCAGCCTGAAAGCTGTAGATAACCTGACCCTGCAAATAGAAGAAGGCAATATCTATGGCTTGCTTGGCCCTAACGGCAGTGGTAAAACAACCACGCTGGGCATGGTGCTTGATGTGATTCGCCCCAGCAGTGGCAGTTTTTCGTGGTTTGGCGAAGGTATCAGCAAAGCAACAAAGCAACGTGTAGGGGCTATACTTGAAACCCCTAATTTTTACCCATACCTTACTGCCAAACATAACCTGCAGGTGGTAGCCGATAATAAAGGTGTCGGACACCATAACATTAACAAAATGCTGGACCTGGTAGGGTTGGGTACACGCAGCCACACCACTTTTAAAGGCTTCTCGCTGGGGATGAAGCAACGTTTAGCCCTGGCCGCTGCCATGCTAAACAACCCGGAAGTGCTGGTGCTGGACGAGCCAACCAACGGCCTCGACCCACAAGGTATAGCCGAAGTGCGCGACCTTATACTTCGGATTGCAGCCCAGGGTAAAACCATTATACTTGCCAGCCACCTGCTTGATGAAGTTGAAAAAGTATGTACACATGTAGCCGTGCTGCGCACAGGCAAACTGGTAACAAATGGACCTGTAAATACTATTCTATCTGCTAAAGAACAATTACTTATCAGTGCTAATGAACTTGCTCCAGTTCTCCAGTTACTGGAGCGCCTGCCGTACATTACCCAGTTCAGCCAAGAGAAGGAATATATAAGCCTGACCTTGCAGGATGGCTATACCAGCACCGACCTTAACCGCGACATGTTTGCCCAGGGCATTGTGCTCTCGCAGTTGGTGGGTCGCCGCAAAAGCCTGGAAAAACAGTTTCTTGAGATTATCAAATCCTAACGCTGATGAACTTACTCCGAACCGAGTTTCGCAAAATATTCCCTTACCGTACTTTCTGGGTTATACTGGCTGTTTATGTGCTCCTGCTGGTGCTTATACTTTACACAAGCACAAGTGTTGAGATAAATGGTAAAGCGTTGGGTAATGAAACATACCAGTTCCCTGGCTTGTGGATGCGCCTGACATATGTGGCCCATTTCTTTAATCTGTTGCTGGGCATACTGGTTATTGTGCTTGTAACCGACGAATACAGCTACCGCACTGTAAGGCAAGAGGTAATTGATGGCCTTTCAAGGGCTGAAGTAGTGCTGAGCAAATTTTATGTTGTACTGGCTTTGGCAGTTTTCAGTACAGTGTTTCTGCTGGCGCTTGGGTTATACTTTGGCTTACTTTATAGTTCAAACACAAGCATAAATGCCATGTTCAGCCAGATAGATTATCTCTCCTACTACTTTGTGCAGGCTGTGGCTTATATGGTACTGGCTATGCTTTTTGCATTCTTTATCCGGAAAAGCGGGTTGGCCATTATTGCGTTTATTGCCTATACCAAAATTGTTGAGCCACTTATCCACTTTAAGTTACCTGACCACATAGATAAGTATTTCCCGATGAAAGCCCTGGATAGCCTAACTCCTATGCCTGGTCAGGAGCTGTTCGGGCAACTTACCTCCCCTATAGAGCAGCTTTCTCCTGCGATGGCTACGTTACCATCGTTATTATATACCGGCTTGTTTCTGCTGTTCTGCTACCTTATACTTAAAATAAGAGATCTATAAGTTGTTATAGTAATTAACTATAGCCATAAATTCCTGCGGCAGATCAAAACTGAGTTTCTGCTTTCGGGCATAGGCTTTCACAACGGAGGCATGTTTGCCGCAGTAGCTCAGGAAGTCTTTTCGGATATTTGTTAGCTTAACAATTTCGCCATCAGGTTGAAGAATATAGAATTTGGGCTTTATCTGGTCATAATACTCTCCGCTTAACGGATAACCTAACGGATCATAAGTATTGCCATCCATAGAAGATGCCAGGTAAGGGTCTACTGTTTTCTTATTGTAGCTTTCCCGCATCAGCAGGGTGGCTTTTCCCTGGTTCAGCTGCTCGAAAAAAGTAGGCTTTTTGAAATCTGTATAGTCTTTGCCCTGGTCCCAGAAAATAGATTTAAATATGTGGCTCCGGTTGCTGAGTTCATCCGATACTTCGAACTGGGCCACGTTTACCGGCGAGAGCGTACTTAGTGTGCCGTCTTCATTCGATACTGAAATAATATCCTGGGTACGGTAATAGGTGATCTTGCCTTCCAATACATCACCGGTGGTAAGTGTAACAATTCCTTTTGCCCATTCCTGAATATCAATATCCTGCCTGTGCTGGGCGCAAAGGGTGAAGCTGAAAAGTAGTCCTACACCTGTCAGCTTCAATGATCTGTAAGTTAAAAAACATTTCATAGGCTGTCCTTTCCTTTTAAGGGTTTATGCTACACACTGCCTATACTTTTTATACTTAAATAACAACAGAAGAGACCCTCAAAGTATACCTTTTCTAAAAACAGATAGAATTATTTAGGTAACATACTAAAAACAAAAGCCAGTGCATTGCTGCACTGGCTTCATCTGCAATCCCTTCGCAGGAAATTGTTTATTTATTTATAGTTGCACTTTTCAGTATCTCGTGGCCCAGCTTGTCGCGCTTGGTAGCCAGGTACTTTTTGTTATGCGGATTCGGTGCAATTTCGATAGGAACATTGCCCACAACTTCTAAACCATAACCGATCAGTCCGGTACGCTTTTTAGGGTTGTTAGAGATAAGTTTCATTTTGGTAACGCCCAGATCCCGCAGAATTTGTGCACCTACACCATAATCACGCTCATCCATGCCAAAGCCTAGTTCCAGGTTAGCTTCTACTGTATCCAGCCCTTGCTCTTGTAGTTTATAGGCTTTTAATTTATTGATAAGCCCAATGCCACGGCCTTCCTGGTTCATATATACAATCACGCCTTTGCCTTCGCGCTCGATCATTCGCATGGCCTCATGTAGCTGCGGGCCGCAATCACAACGGCAGGATCCGAAAATATCACCGGTTACGCAAGACGAATGCACACGCACCAACACAGGCTCGTCTTCTGCCCAGGTACCTTTTACAAGTGCCAGGTGCTTGGCTCCGTTGCTGCGCTGCGTAAACGCATACAGATCAAAATCACCGAAATCGGTTGGCAACTGTACTGCAATTTCGCGGTCTATCAGGCTTTCCTTTTTTAGGCGGTAGGCGATCAGGTCTTTTATTGAAACCAGCTTCAGGTTAAAACGCTTAGCAACGTGAACCAAGTCCGGCAGGCGGGCCATTGTACCATCTTCGTTCATGATTTCGATAAGTACACCGGCAGGCGCAAGTCCGGCTAAACGAGCCAGGTCTACAGCTGCTTCGGTATGGCCGGCACGACGTAAAACCCCTTCTTTCTTCGCTTTTAACGGAAAAATGTGCCCTGGCTTACCAAGCGAATGCGGATCTGTGTTGGGGTCAACAAGTGCCTGTATGGTCTTTGCTCTGTCGGATGCCGATATACCTGTAGTACAGCCATGCCCGATCAAATCAACAGATACCGTAAACGGTGTAGCGTGCAGCGCGGTATTGCGGCCAACCATCAGCTCAAGACCCAGCTCTTCGCAGCGCTCTTCGGTAAGCGGTGCACAGATCAGGCCGCGGCCATGGGTAGCCATAAAGTTAATGATCTCTGGTGTTACCATCTCGGCAGCACAGATAAAATCGCCTTCGTTCTCACGATCGTCGTCGTCCACCACAATAATTACTTTACCTTGGCGGATATCTTCGATGGCATCCTCGATCGAGTCGAGTTTTATAGTTTCTTGGTTTGTATTCTCCATAAAATGTTTTGAGGCATAAGAACTGATAATGTTTGCCTTAGGCCCTGCTTTTAGAAAACTTATTGCTTCTACTTATCATAACTATAAAACTAAAGGCATTGTTCAATACCATAACCCTACAGATATAGCTAGTATCAGCAGAAAATCGGAAAACTGAACAAAGGTAGAAAGTAAAAGACCTTCTATAAAGATTAAGTTGATTATTTTTATGCGGCTTAGTTGTTATCACCTCTGCTATTTATACTTCTGCCCATGAGATGCTCTGTTATAGTTGCCAATTACAATAACTCCGCTTTTATAAAGCAGGCATTACAATCTATAGAGCAGCAAACCTACCGCAACTGGGAAGCAGTGGTGGTGGATGATTGTTCAACCGATAACTCTTTAGCAATAGTAGATACTTACCTGGCTACTGTTGCTGATAAAACAAATTATAAACTGATACGCTTACTTAAAAATGAAGGGGTGGGCAATGCCAAGAGAGTTGGTGTGAAAGAATGTACAGGAGAACTGGTATTTATACTTGATGCCGACGATGCTTTAACTCCTACTGCCTTAGAAGAACTAACTGCAGCTCACGTTCAATACCCTGCTGCCAGTCTTATTTACTCTACACATTATAACTGCGATGCCGATTTAAATCCTATTGAAGTTGAGCCGACTATAAAACAAGTGCAGTTTTCTGATCTGCTTGAGGACAGTATTTCTCATTTAGCATCTTTTAAGAGGCGGTTTTACGACCTTACCACAGGTATAGATCCATATTTTAAGCTGGCTGTAGACAAGGACATCTATTACAAACTGGAAGAAGTTGGAGATGTGGTGTTTGTAAACAAGCCGCTATATTTTTACCGCATCAGCAAAAGCGGAATTTCACAAGGTTTTGATAACTATATCCGCTCCCGCGACTATAAACTGGCTGCTATAGAAAATGCTATTAAGCGACGTGAGAAAAGCGGGGTAAAACTACCTGACAAGTATAAACTAAGAAAACTACTCGCAGAGATTCACCTGCTGCAGGCTGAAGGACTTGTTTACTCCCGCCAAAGTTTGGGCAAGAAACTTCTGAAGCACCTGGGGCTGGCTATACTTTACAACCCCCTTGGAAGTATAAAACGGAAGCTGAAGGCTGCTTTTATGCTTAGCAGGTTAAAAAGAGCAGTCTTGAGGAAATAGCGAACTTTAGCTTATCTGTTCACAACTATACCCAGCAGGTTGCCGAGCTCTTTATAGTAGGTATTAAGCGTGATGATCAGGTTCAGCACCCGATCTACCTCCTGTGGATCAGTAACCAAGCGGAGCTTTTCTCTTTCCTTTTTCAGCAGGATTTCGGCGTTTCTCCATTTCAGGCGCAGTACGGCGCGTTCGGCACCATAAGGTAGTAAGTCGGTTTCGGTAGGTACAAATACCTGGTGGGTTGCCCAGTTATGACTCAGCTCGTAAGGCTCTGATAAAAGTGAAACAGCTTCTGTCCGGATCGCTTCGTTCGGGTAAGTAATAAAGTCTTGGGCAGTTGGCAGGTTACCGTTACTCAGGCTGTCTTTTACTATCCCGATGATCTGGACATACAGCGGAGTTACAAACTCAATATCATCGAGCTGGTCCAGCATGTATTGGCTGGTGGTAATGCCATCTTCCAGTTCCTGGTCCGGGTAGTGCAGGATCATGCGCACAATCTCGCGCTCATAACGCTTCAGCACATCCGCATCCGAGGCTTCCTCTTCCGGCTCCGGAACAATTGGTTGTGGTGTATAGGTGTCCTGGTTCCCAGCTTTTTGCTGTTGCTGGCGGTCCTGCAGGTGTATTTTGTTGTACTCTGATATCAGTACCTGCTCATCGATATCGAATATCAGGCTGGTGCTCTGGAAGAATACAGTACGCTTTATCGAATCCGGGATCTTGGCGATAGTTGTTACGATCTCACGTATCGCTTCAGCTTTCTTTATAGGGTTGCCTTTGGCTTCCTCGGCGAACAGGCTAGACTTGTAGGAGATAAAATCCTGGGCATTATCTTTTACATAAGCCTTGAAAGCCGTATCGCCTACTTTTTGGATATAAGAGTCCGGGTCCTCACCTTCCGGGAAAGTAACCACCTGCACGTTAAGGCCCTGCTCAAGTATAAGATCTATACCACGCAACGAGGCTTTTATACCTGCCGCATCGCCATCATACAGCACTGTAATGTTATGTGTATAGCGCGCAATCAGCTTTATCTGCCCTTCGGTAAGCGATGTACCCGACGAGGCCACCACATTCTCTATACCACCCTGGTGCAGCGAAATTACATCCAGGTAACCTTCCACCAGGTAGCACATGTCTTGCATGCGCATGGCCTGCTTCGCCTGAAACAAACCATACAGCACATTGCTTTTATGGTAGATTTCAGACTCAGGTGAGTTAAGATACTTCGGACTTTTCTTGTCGTTGGACTTAAGCGTACGGGCACCAAAACCTACCACCCTCCCCGACACGTTATGGATCGGGAACATGACACGTGCTCTGAACCTGTCGTAGCGTTTGTCTTCCTTAACTATAGTTAGCCCGGTAGCTTCTAAATATTTTTGCTTGTACCCCTCTTTTAAGGCAGCATCTGTTAAATCAGACCAAGCTTCTAAACTATAGCCCAGCTCAAACTTCTTTATAGTTGCCGCGCTCATGCCCCGTTGCTTCAGGTACGACTGGCCTATACTTCCTTCTTCGTGGTTAAAAAGCCTGTGCTGGTAGTGCTTGTTGGCAAACTCCGAAACTATAAATAAGCTGTCGCGCTCGCTTTGCTCGTGGCTATATTCATTTGTTTCTTCTTCCGGTACTTCAATGCCATACTTTTTGGCCAGGTGCTTCAGGGCCTCCGGAAAGCTGGCACCTTCCACATCCATAATAAACTGCACTGAATTACCGGCCTTGCCGCAGCCAAAGCACTTGTAAATGCCTTTAGCCGGCGAAACAGAAAAAGAAGGAGACTTTTCGTGGTGAAAGGGGCAGCAGGCCCACATGTTCTGCCCTTTTTTCTTCAGAGAAACATAATCCCCCACTACCTCTACTATATCGGCCTGGAGAATTATCTGATCAACGGTTTCTTTTGGAATAAGGGACATGGTACTACACTTTGCGGAACAACAAAGATAAGGATTTGTCTGAATCAGGATTTACAATATTACCAGATGAGCAGGTTTTTGTAGAAATAAAATTCTATACTTCTTCTCATTGCCTCATCTCCAAATTTCCACATTTCCACATCTTCAAATTACCTACTCAGCTACTCACCAAAGTCTGGTATAGTTTATAGTTTTCTTCATCGAAGCACACGAACAGTACCTGGTCTATTATGGAATCAGTATTTTCGTCGAAGTAGTTCTTAACAGCCTGCACGGCTACGGCAGCAGCTTTGTCTTTGGGATAACCATACACGCCCGTGCTGATATTTGGAAAGGCTATACTTGTCAGTTTATTTGCATCGGCGAGGTGGAGGCTGCTTTTATAGCAGTTGGCCAGTAGCTCCGGCTCCCCATCATTACCACCATGCCACACTGGCCCTACTGTGTGTATTACATACTTTGCAGGCAGGTTTCCTGCTGTTGTTATTACTGCCTCGCCGGTGGGGCATTCGCCTTGCCTAGCCCGTATGGCTTTACATTCTTCCAGTATGGCAGGCCCGCCAGCCCGGTGTATGGCGCCATCCACGCCGCCGCCACCTAACAGGCTGCTGTTGGCTGCATTAACTATAGCATCGGATTTTATTTTGGTAATATCGCCAAGTATAACTTCCAGTCTGGTGTTGTCCATGTTGCTTTTAGCTAGTGTACGCAAGTATAGCTTTTAATTGCCAACCCAGGTATAAATCAGTTCTGCTTCATCTTTCGACTTTATAACAAGCTTTTTCCTCTCCACCCGGAATTCGGTAGCACGGGTAAGCTGTTGCAGGTAATATTCATCAAATTGCTTATAGTTGTCCAGCAGCACATCTTCAGTTACCTGTAAGGGCCCCACATCCAGGTAACCATCTTCATCTTTGGTATTAAAAGAGGCTGTTCCGGTAAAGCTGCCTGATAAGATATTACCGGTCACTGTATTGCTGCCACTCTTAAGCTGATTGCTGGAAAAACTCTCCGGAGCAAATGCAATCTGAACATGAATTACATCGGTGGGTGGCACAACGGTTTTATAAGGATCTTCTATGCGGAGTAACTCCCATTTTCCGGGAAGTATACCAGGTCTGTCTGATTTATTTTCTTCCAGATTTAAACAGGAATTAATGACCATAATGCTGAGAAGCAGGCCCAGCAGTTGCAGAAAAAGTAAGGTGTGATCTGTTTTCATAGTAAGGTAGCATGTTAACTCTTTTATTCTCAAGAGCTTTTTCTCCTAACGATGGTTGCAGAAAGAATTGTATATACCTTTTTAAACTTGCTAAACTAAGTAGCTCCTGCCCTGTTTACTATAGGAATAGAGCCTGCATCAGAATAATTTTGTTTGTATCTTTGCAGCATAATTAAGCGCTGGCTTTAAATACGATTATGGCTATTACAAAAGAAGATATATTAAAAGCCCTTAGCTATGTGGAGGAACCGGATCTGGGCAAAGACCTGGTTACGCTTAACATGGTGGAGGACGTACAGGTAGATGGCAAGAATGTAAGCTTCACGGTTATACTTACTACGCCTGCCTGCCCTTTAAAGGACCTGATCCGGAACGCCTGCGAACGTGCCATCCATACCATGGTTGATAAGGATGCAACCGTTACGGTTAACATGACCTCCCGCGTTACTACTGCCCGCACCGATAATGCTGCCGTAGTTGGTGGTGTTAAAAACATTATTGCAGTAGCATCTGGTAAAGGTGGCGTGGGTAAATCTACGGTTACAACAAACCTGGCTATTGGCCTGGCGCAGTCTGGTGCAAAGGTTGGTCTGATAGATGCGGATATTTATGGTCCTTCGGTGCCAACTATGTTTGGCGTAGAAGAAGAGCGCCCGCGCATGATCCAGGGCGACCACGGAAAGAACTATATTGTTCCGGTTGAGAAGTATGGCATTAAAATGATGTCTATTGGCTTTTTAACTCCGGCTGATGGCGCTGTAATCTGGCGTGGCCCAATGGCAAGCTCTGCCCTGAAGCAGTTTATTTCAGATGTGGACTGGGGTGACCTGGATTACCTGCTGATCGATCTTCCACCAGGAACCTCTGATATACACCTGACAATGGTGCAGGCTTTACCGGTAACAGGTGCAGTTATAGTTACTACGCCACAAAAAGTTGCCTTAGCCGATGCCATGAAAGGTTTGCAGATGTTCCGTCAGCCACAGATTAACGTACCTGTATTAGGTGTGGTAGAGAATATGGCTTACTTTACGCCTGCAGAACTTCCTGAAAATAAATACTACATCTTCGGGCAAGGTGGCGGTAAAGACCTGGCTGATAAATACGAAGTGCCGCTTTTAGGTCAGATTCCGATCGTACAAAGCATACGTGAGAGCGGCGACGCCGGAACTCCTGTGGTTTTACAGAACGATTCTCCTGCTTCCGGTGTTTTCAAAGAGTTAGCCCAGGCTGTAGCACAACAGGTATCTGTTCGTAATGCAACCATAGGCAAAACACAACCTGTAGAAATTAAAAGCTAACGATATATGGCAGCCATTAACGTAGACGAAAACTTCCTGCTCCGCATAGAGAGTGCATTAGACCAGATCAGACCATACCTGGAGGCAGATGGCGGCAACGTAAAAGTGCTGGAAGTAACTGAAGATATGGTGTTGCGACTGGAATTGCTGGGCGCCTGCGGCTCCTGCCCTATGTCTACCATGACGCTGAAAGCTGGTGTAGAGCAATCAGTTCTACGGGCAATTCCTGAGATTAAAGCCGTTGAAGCTGTAAATCTTACTCCGATAGGCGGATAAAAATAAATAACGTTGTTATACTTTGTGCAGCCTTGGCTTAAATAAGCCAGGGCTGTTTTTTTGTCTGAACCAGGATTTTCAGGATTAATGGATTAACAGGGTTTACCCCTTCCCGACCTTCCCCTTTTAAAGAGGGCCCCTACCCCCAGAACAGGGGAAGGAGTTTAATAAGACCTCGTAGCGTGCGCAGCTCCTACGAGCGTCTGGACTGTAGTTTCATATTTGCCGCTGCACTAACCCTTGCCTGCGCCTTTACCTCACCCCAACCCTCTCCTAAAAACTGGAGAGGGAGCTTTAACTGCTTAATTTGTCATTTCGACCAGCGGGAGAAATATGGGTGCTGTAGTTACTGTAATAACATCCCCCTGCCCCCTTCAAAGGGGGACTTTCTACTAAGCTATAATTGCGAGTATAGTTTTATAGTTACAGTCCATGAACGGACAAGTCACGACCTGTTCCTACGGAATTACATTGCTGAAAAAACGATGCAACAATACTATTTCAAATTATAGCTTAAGCAGTAGCTATCGAACTGATCACAGTCTTTGGGTTGAGCGCCTTTGATTTGTTGCGGTGCCGAAGGCAGCTCGAGCTTAAGCGAGAGCAGCTTCAAATCAGCAGCGCGATGCCCAAAGACGAGGCCTCGCGGTGGTGAGCGCACCAAAGCTGGAAATGAAACGATAGGTTTGTAGAACTCCCAAGATTAGAAGTAGCTATAAAAGTATAGTTTGTTTCAAAAAGTACAGGCAGTAACTATAAGCTGAAATAGATTTCTCGCAACACTCGAAATGACAAATTAACAATCAACTTTCTCATCCGTATCAAAATAACTATATTTGCCTACCTATTCTTACTACACAGCACTATGTTAAAAGCCAACGACCCATCCCTGCATTCATGGATAGAGATTGCGCCGAACAGCGATTTCCCGATACAAAACCTCCCATTCGGTATTTTTGAAACCGACGACAGAGACCCACGCGTGGGCGTTGCCATTGGCGACTATGTACTGGATCTGCTGGCAGTGGCAAGGCTTAACTTTTTTGAGCTGATCGACATTGACCCGAATGTATTTCACAGGCCTTACCTGAACGATTTTATTGCCTTAGGTAAGCCAACCTGGCGCGCGGTTCGCAACCGTGTGTCTGCCTTACTTCGCAATGATAACGATGAGATTAGCCGAAGCAGCGACCTGATAGATAAGTGCCTGGTAAAACAGAGCCAGGCACGTATGCTGATGCCGGTAAAAGTAGGAAACTACACCGATTTTTATTCCAGCATTGAGCATGCAACAAATGTGGGCACCATGTTCCGTGACCCTAAAAATGCATTGTTGCCAAACTGGAAACACATCCCGATTGGGTATCATGGTCGTGCCTCCTCTATTGTTGTATCGGGCACAGATATACGCAGACCAAACGGCCAGACCAAGGCTCCTGATGCTGATGCTCCAACTTTTGGCCCTACCCGCCTGCTGGACTTTGAACTGGAAGTTGCATTTATTACCGGTAAAGAAACCAAACTTGGCGAAAGTATAACTCCGAACGAAGCAGATAACTATATTTTTGGTTTAGTGCTTTTCAACGACTGGTCGGCCAGGGACATGCAAACCTGGGAATATGTGCCACTGGGGCCATTCCTGGCTAAGAGTTTTGCCTCTTCCATTTCTCCCTGGGTAGTTACCCTAGATGCGCTGGAGCCATTCAAAGTGAAAGGCCCTGTTCAGGATCCGAGGCCACTGCCTTACCTGGAGTTTTCGGGTAACCACAACTACGACATTAACCTTGAAGTGCTGATACAACCGGAAGGAGGTAAAGAGACCAGCATCTGCCATTCCAACTTTAAGTACATGTACTGGAACATGAACCAGCAGCTGGCACACCAAAGCAGCAACGGCTGTAACATCCAGATTGGTGATATGTATGCTTCCGGAACTATAAGTGGCGCAGACAAAGGCTCTTATGGATCGATGCTGGAACTTACCTGGCGTGGTACACAACCTATACAATTAGCAGACGGCACCGAACGCAAATTCATCAACGATTACGACACCGTAATCATGCGTGGCTTTAGCGAGAAGAATGGTATCCGTATAGGTTTTGGTGAAGTGAAAGGCAAAGTACTTCCTGCCTTGTAATACCGCATTTCTTAGACTTTACATGTAAACTATAAAACCACTGCCCGGGCAGTGGTTTTATAGTTTACAGCGATTTTGCCCGCTTACCTGTTTAACCGTATATTAGCAGAACCAACCATAGATGCCATTAGCATCTCGAAAACTTTACCAGATGGCTTACAAAACCATAGATCCGCAGGACGTTAAAACTGCTGAAGTACATGCCCTGTTGTTAGGTGCTATTGCCCCACGCCCCATTGCCTTTGCCAGTACCACCGACCTGGAGGGAAACGTAAACCTGAGCCCCTTCAGCTTTTTTAACGTGTTCAGTGCCAAGCCGCCTATACTTGTTTTTTCTCCAGCCCGCCGCGTGCGCGACAATACCAGCAAGCATACACTGGAGAATGTAATGGTAACAAAGGAAGTGGTGATCAATATCGCCAACTATGAAATTGTAGAACAGATGTCGCTGGCAAGCACGGAGTATGACCGTGGCATAAATGAGTTCGTGAAGTCAGGCTTAACTCCCGAAGCATCTGTATTAATAGCTCCGCCACGTGTGAAGGAAGCACCAGTTTCGTTTGAATGCAAGGTAAATGATGTGATCAGTTTAGGGCCGGAAGGCGGTGCCGGTAACCTGGTGATTTGCGAAGTGCTGCTGATGCACATTAACGAAGCCATACTTGATGAAAACGGAAAAATAGACCCTTACAAGCTGGATGGTGTAGCCCGTATGGGTGGAGATTATTACCTGCGTGCCAACGGCGACTGCATCTTCGAACTCCCGAAACCGGTTAAGAATAAAGGTATTGGCATAGATATGTTACCGGAGCATATCCGGAACAGCGCTATACTTACCGGTAATAACCTGGCCCGGCTTGGTAACTCAGAAACGATACCTACACATGCTGAAGTTGAGGCATTTAAAGCTGTACCTATTGTTGCTTATACTTTAAACAAGTATAAAAACGAACCAGCTATACTTCGTCAGGAGCTTGAGATGCTGGGCAAGAAACTTTTAGAAGATAACCAGGTGCAGGAAGCCTGGAAGGTGCTACTGATGACCCAACATATACATTTGACATAGGACCCAGAGAAAAAAACTTTCAATTTCCCTATAAAGTATAAAACCCGCCAAGGCGGGTTTTATACTTTATAGTTTTGTCTTTAATCTTATATCTTACGTCCTGTGTCCTAGTTACGTACTGCAATCATCAAACCAAGCTCTTTATAACGCATACCAAAACGTTTTGCAATTTGGGCATTTGTTAAACTGCCTTTGTAAATATAAACGCCGCTACGGTAATGCTCATTCGTAAACAGCACCTCGCTTACACCGCCATACTTAGATATTTCAGTTAAGATTGGGGTAAAGATATTGCTTAGTGCTGAAGTA
This sequence comes from Pontibacter deserti, assembly GCF_023630255.1. NCBI lineage: Bacteria > Pseudomonadati > Bacteroidota > Cytophagia > Cytophagales > Hymenobacteraceae > Pontibacter > Pontibacter deserti. The sequence continues at coordinate 2,134,628 of NZ_JALPRS010000001.1, forward strand.
GCTGTGCGTGGTACCCGGGAAGGTATATTAGGAACGCAGTAGTGAATAATATCATACTTACGGTAGATCGGGCGACTATGTGATGTCAATTCAGAAGTATGAAAACAGCCTCCATGGTCGATGCATACATCAATGATCACAGAACCTGGGTTCATTTGAGCTACTACACTTTCCTCCACCATACATGGCATGCGACCATCCTCAGCCACCAAAGCGCCAATTACCACATCAGCCTGCTTTATCTCATGGTATAGTACTGTCTTATCTAATGTAGAGGTAAATAATTGTGTACCCACATTATGCTTTAACCGGCGAAGCTTATAAATATGGTTATCAAACACCTTTACTTCTGCTCCTAAACCCAAAGCTGCACGGGCTGCATATTCGGCAACGGTGCCGGCACCAAGTATAACTACCTTGCTTGGAGGCACACCTGTTATTCCGCCAAGTATAATGCCGCGCCCTTCGTTGCTAATGCTCAGGTATTCCGCTGCAATTAGCATTACAGTGCTACCGGCAATCTCGCTCATAGCCCGTACGACAGGTTTCGAATCAGATTTATCACGGAGCAACTCAAAAGAAATAGCATTAATTTTTTTACGCAGCAGCGCATTAATGTAATCTGCTGTTAAGCTACCAAACTGCAGGGCAGAAATAAGTGTCTGACCAGGTCGCAGGTATTCTATTTCGTCGTAGGTAGGTGGCGCTACTTTAAGTATAATATCGGCATCGTATACTTCTTTGGTAGAGTAAACAACTTTGGCGCCAGCCTCTGAGAATTCGTTATCAGAGTATTTTGAAGGACTTCCGGCCCCTGCTTCAATCCAGATGGTATGGCCGTGATCTGTAAGTTGTTTTACAGCATCTGGTGTAAGCCCTATGCGGTTCTCCTGAAAAGACGATTCTTTAGGTATACCTATAAATAGGTTGCGTTTACGCTCTTCCACGGCCAGCATCGACTCTTTTGGGTAAAGTGCCTGTCCGGCTGCTATTTTTCCAATTTCTACGGCGAATCGCTCCGTCATATCACACCTCATTTATCGTCATGGTACGCACCTCGCTGCTAACCTCAGGTTGCAGGGTTACAAGCAGATAATGCTCCGGCAACAGATTGGGGATCAGGGAAGGCCACTCGATCAGGCAAATATGACCAGAATCGAAGTATTCCAAGGCCCCAATGTTCAGCGCCTCACGTTCATCGCTTATCCTATAAAAATCAAAATGATAAATTAGTTTCCCAGAATCCGTTTCGTATTCGTTTACCAGGGCAAAAGTCGGGCTGCTCACATTTTCCTGTACGCCTATCTGGCGGCAAAACTCTTTTATTAAAGTGGTTTTGCCTGCACCCATCGGGCCTTCAAACAGAATAACAGGTACTTCGCTGGCGGCATCCAGCAGCATAGCCGCTGCCGTTGGCAGATCGTCTAGCGAAGTCATCTGAAATTGAGCTTTTTCTATGCCAGTGTTATACATTTTTAGGTGTAAGCGTGACAAACGGTATTATGCACTCCTCCAACGACACCCCTCCGTGCTGGAATGTGTCTTTGTAGTAGTTCACGTAGTAGTTATAGTTGTTTGGGTATGCAAAAAAGTAATCTTCTATTGCAAACACAAACGTAGTAGAAACATTGGCTTTAGGCAAGAAAAATCGCTCCGGCTTGCGTACTGTAAACACATCTTTATCAGTGTAACCCAGGTTCTTGCCGTGTTTGTAACGCAGGTTTGTATTGGTCTGTCGGTCTCCAATGATCTTAAATGGCCTTTTAACACGGATTGTACCGTGGTCAGTGGTTATGATTAGGCGGCCTTTTTTCTCGGCGATCATTTTTAGTGTATCAAACAGCGGTGAGTGCAGGAACCATGATTTTGTTATGGAACGGTAAGCTGATTCGTCCGGGGCCAGTTCGCGCACCATATTACTATCAGTTCGGGCATGCGACAGCATGTCCACGAAGTTATACACGATCACATTCAGCTTGTTGTTATCCAGGTTACTGAACTTGCCAAGTAAGTCTTTACCTGCGGCTACGTTTGTTATTTTGTGGTAGCTATGCTTGTCTGTTACCCGGTTCTGCTGAAACTGGATATCCAGAAATTCAGGTTCGTTCAGGTTTTTGCCTTCATCCTCATCGTCGCTAACCCATAGGTTCGGGTATTTTTTAGCGATCTCGGTTGGCAGCATTCCAGAGAAGATAGCATTACGGGCATAAGCAGTAGTGGTCGGAAGTATAGAATAATACATTTCTTCTGAGTCCACTGTAAAGTAATCGTTTATGATCGGCTCCAGCACTTTCCATTGGTCGTAACGCAGGTTATCAATCAGTACGAAGTATACTGGCCTGTCCGACTCTTTCATCATCGGGAAAACACGTTCTTTAAATATCTGGTGAGACATTAATGGCGCATCATCGCTCTCTTTATTTATCCAGTCTTCATAATTATCCATGATAAACCTGGCGAAGTTTGAGTTTGCCTCATCCTTCTGCATGTTTATCACATCGGCCATACTTTTGTTTTCAGTCTCGTCTATCTCCAGCTCCCAGTACGTTAGTTTTTTGTAGATATCGGCCCACTCGTTAGGGCTCAAACGCTCTCCAAAAGCCATACCCAACTGGCGGAAGTCGCGCTGATAACTTTGGTTCGTTCTTTCTGATACCAGTCGTTTATTTTCGAGGGCTTTTTTAACAGATAGAAGGATCTGGTTCGGGTTAAGGGGCTTGATCAGGTAATCAGTGATTTTGGCACCTATCGCCTCTTCCATAATATGCTCTTCCTCGCTCTTCGTGATCATGATCACGGGCATGGCCGGGCGAATCGTTTTTATTTCGTTCAGGGCTTCCAGGCCACTTATACCTGGCATATTTTCATCCAGGAAAACCACATCAAAAGGTTGCTCCTGTACTTTATCAATGGCATCGGCACCACTGTTAACAGGAGTTATGTCGTAACCTTTATCTTCCAGGAACAGAATATGTGGCTTGAGCAGGTCAATCTCATCATCGGCCCACAAAATAGTATATCTTTGCATAGTTTTATTTAGATAAATTGCTAAACTGCTTCGTTGTTAAATTGTTATAAGCACGTAACAGCACTTAAAAGTATAGGACCTGTTACTACTTACGAAATATTGTGCAGTAAGAGTATGTGTGACAGAAAGTTACGAAAAAGAAGTTAATTTCTTTAAACACAACAATTTAACCATCCAACAATTAAATACTTCGTTCTGGTGAACAAGAAAAAAATCTTCAACGACCCGGTATACGGCTTTATAACAGTTCCGTCTGAGCTCTTGTTCGATATTATTGACCATCCGTACTTTCAGCGCCTCCGCCGTATTAAGCAACTTGGCCTTACAGAGATGGTTTACCCGGGTGCATTACATACCCGTTTCCACCATGCCTTAGGTGCCATGCACCTGATGAACACTGCCTTACAGACATTAAAAAGTAAAAATAACGAAATTTCTGATAAGGAATTTGAAGCTTCTTTAATTGCCATACTGCTGCACGATATCGGCCACGGCCCTTTCTCGCATGCCTTAGAAACCGCTATTTTCAAGGAAGTGCACCACGAGCACCTCTCGCTGCATATTATGCACTTGCTTAACGAAGAATTTGGCGGAAGATTGAGCCTGGCGATAGATATATTTACAGATAACTACGAACGCAGGTTCTTTCACCAGCTTGTTTCGAGCCAATTAGACGTAGACCGCCTGGATTACCTGAACCGCGACAGTTTTTATACCGGTGTATACGAAGGCAAGATTGGGGCTGACCGCATCATAAAAATGCTGGATGTAGCCAACGACAAACTGGTTGTAGAAGAAAAAGCAATTTATAGTATTGAGAACTTTCTGGTAAGCCGACGCCTGATGTACTGGCAGGTATACCTGCACAAGACTGTTATCAGTGCAGAAAATATGGTTTTACGTGCTGTTCAACGAGCCCGCCAGTTGCTGCAGCAAGGTATAGAAGTACCAGCCAGCCCTTGCCTCAAGTTTTTCCTGGCCTCAGATCTGACCATTCAGGATTTTCAGCAGGACCCAAGTATACTGGAGCGTTTTGTTAGCTTAGACGATCATGATATCTGGAGTGGCATAAAACAATGGGCTTCTCATGAAGATAACATCTTGTCTTACTTGTCGGGTTGTATATTAAACCGTAAGCTATTTAAAGTGATCATATCTAATAAAACTATTGATGAAGATATGATGCTAGGAATTGGGGAACTGATACAGGAACGCTTTAAGGTAGCTGAGGAGGATATCAAGTACCTGATGATTTCAGGAAAGATCAGCAACAACGCTTATCAGGCCGAAGGACAATCTATTGACGTTTTAACAAAATCCGGTTACGTGGTTAACGCAGCAGATGCATCTGATCTGCCAAACATACAGGCACTCAGCAATAAAGTTGAGAAGTATTATGTTTGTTACCCAAGAGAAGTAGCACATTAAGTAAGTCTAGTTCCTAGTATGTAGAGTATGTATCAGGTTCTAGACCTAGCTGCATGCGAAACCTCTGCTAATGTTTTGATTTATTTCACCTAGCTCTCTACTAAAGCAGGAGAGGGAGCTTAGTTAGCACCTGCTATAGTTTAGGTAGTAGTTCTATAGTTGCCATTTTAACACCCCTGTGAGCTCCGCTCGCAAGTTTCGAACTCCCGTTCTCACTTGTCCTCAAGGGGACAGTTCTGCCACAACTATAGTTAGAATATAGTTTTATAGTTAGAGTCCATGAGCGGACAGGTAGCGACCTGTCCCTACGGAACTACATTACTAGAAAAGCTAAAAGCTATACTTCTCCATCAAACTATAAAATTAACTATCGAATGATATCAGTCTTCGGGTGGAGCGCCTTGTAAATATCTGGTGCCTGTAGGGCATTGCGACGTTAGGAGCAAAAGAGATTTGCACCGCGCGATGCCCGAAGACGAGGCCTCCCGGCCGTGAGGGCACCAATGCAAAAGATGAAACGATAGGCAAGTAGAGCTCCCAGGATTAAAAGTAGCTATGAAAATATAGCTTGGTTCGAGTAGGTATAGGCTTCAACTAATAAACTTATAAGACCCCCGCGATAAGAAATCAAAATGACAAAGCAGAAGCTATAAGTTCAGACTCTAGTAAGAGATGCGCACGCTATAAGGCCTTACCGATAGATTCTATCTTAAAATAATCTGGAGTGCTTTAAACGAATCTTTTCGAATTTAAACTTGATTTGACAAATCATAAACTATACTTTTAACTCCAACCACCTCCGATAATATAATAGCTCACCCTACCCTCCCACGTTAACTTTTTATTAAGTTTGCACCCCGGAAGCACTAGCGTTTTTAAGTTTTTGCTATAATTTTACATCATGGAATTTACTGTTCAACAGATAGCTGACCTATTACAGGGGGAAATCGAAGGGGATAACTTAGCGAAAGTCAGCACTTTAGCCAAAATTGAAGAAGCCCAGAAAGGTGCTTTAGCTTTTTTGGCTAATGCAAAGTACGAACCATACTTATATACTACCGGCGCCAGCGCAGTTATAGTTTCTGATAAACTGGAACTTAAAAAGCCTGTTTCGGCTGCACTGATCCGCGTAAGTGATCCTTATACCAGCTTTTCTACTCTTTTACAGTATTACCAGGCTACAATACTTGCTTCTAAAACCGGGGTTGAAGAACCTAGCTTTATCGGCAGTGGCGGCGAGATTGGGGAAAACCACTACCGTGGCGCCTTCTCTTATATTGGTAATAACTGCAAAATCGGACAGAATGTACGCATTTTCCCTCAGGCATACATCGGCGATAACGTAACCATAGGCGATAACACTACTATTTTTGCAGGAGCAAAACTTTACGCAAATACTGTTATTGGTAGCAACTGTACCATACATGCGGGTGTTGTGCTTGGCAGCGATGGCTTTGGATTTGCCCCGCAGGAAGATGGATCCTATAAAATAGTACCACAGATTGGGAATGTAGTGTTGGAGGATGATGTATCTATTGGCGCCAATGCTACTATAGATTGTGCGACCATGGGATCTACTATTATCCGTCAGGGTACAAAAATTGATAACCTGGTACAGATCGCCCATAACGTGGAGATTGGCAAGCATACAGTTATAGCAGCTCAAACAGGTATTTCAGGTTCCGCTAAAATTGGTAACTATTGTGTAATTGCGGGTCAGGTAGGTATTGTGGGGCATATTTCTATTGCAGATAAAACAACTATTGGTGCTCAGTCTGGTGTAGGAAAGACCATTAAAAAGCCTGGTACAATTATACAGGGTTCTCCTGCTTTTGATTATAAACAAAATTTACGTGCCCTTACTGTTTTCAGAAAATTACCTGAACTGCAGCGTGAATTAGAGGCCTTACGCGACAAAAATTAACTATACTTTGTAAAGCCTTTTCTCCCAGAAAAAATAATACTGGCAAGGCAGAATATAAAATCTTAAGTTTGCGGTAAAATGGTCGGCTGCTACACAATAGTTTATAAACAACGACCACAGGACCTGCTAAATGCAGCCTCCAGATAAGAATAGATTTGTAAATGAACTATAAACAGCATACCATAAAAGCTCCGGTAACAGTTTCCGGTATTGGATTGCATACAGGCGTAGTGTCGAACATGACATTTAACCCTGCTCCTGCAAACCATGGCTATAAATTCCAGCGCATTGATTTACCAGGCCAGCCCATTGTAGCAGCCGATGTTGACAATGTAGTGGACCTTTCGCGTGGTACAACCATTGAGCAGAATGGAGCCAGAGTAAATACCGTAGAGCATACCTTGGCTGCATTGGTAGGCCTGGAAATAGACAATGTACTCATTCAGTTAGATGGCCCTGAGCCTCCAATTATGGATGGTTCGTCTATCGAGTTTGTGCAGGCATTGTTAAGTGTTGGTTTGCAGGAGCAAAATGCATTACGCAATTACTTCGAGTTAACCGAAGGCATCACTTATAAAGATGAAGCACGTGGTGTTGAGATAGTTGGTTTACCCTTAAATGATTACCGCCTGACGGTAATGGTTGACTATAACTCTCCTGTTTTAGGCAGCCAGCATGCATCTATTACCAACATGAACCAGTTTGAAAAGGAAATCGCGCCTTGCCGTACTTTCTGCTTTTTACACGAACTGGAAGCACTTCACAAGCAAAACCTTATAAAAGGCGGTAACCTGGATAATGCAATCGTTATTGTTGACCGTGTGGTGAACGATGATGAACTGACAGTACTGGCAGATCTGCTTAATAAACCTAAAGTTGAGGTAAAAGAGACCGGCACGTTAAACAACGTGGAGCTTCGTTACAAAAACGAACCTGCACGCCATAAACTGCTGGATTTGATGGGTGACCTTGCCCTGATCGGCAGACCTATAAAAGGACAGATTTTGGCAGCCCGCCCAGGTCATGCAGCAAACATTGGTTTTGCGAAAAGAGTAAAGAAAGCAATTCAGGAAGCTTCTATACAGAGTGTACCAGTTTACGACGAAAAGAAGCCACCTGTAATGGATATTAACCAGATCACAGCTACCCTACCACATCGCTACCCATTCCTGCTTATTGATAAGATCATCCACCTGGATGAGACAACAGTAACAGGTGTGAAAAATATAACGATGAACGAGCCGTTCTTTCAGGGCCACTTCCCTGGTAACCCTATACTACCGGGCGTGATCCAGATCGAAGCAATGGCACAGACAGGCGGTATCCTGGTACTGAATACTGTAGAGAATCCTGAAGATTACTGGACATATTTCCTTGGCGTGGATAAATGCCGCTTTAAGCGCAAAGTTATTCCGGGAGATACTATTATCTTTAAATGTGAACTGCTGGCTCCAATCAAACGTGGAATTGCCAAAATGAGTGGTCAGGCTTTTGTAGGTGGCCAACTGGTAATGGAAGCAGAAATGTCGGCAAGTATAGTTAAGAAAAAAGCATGAACCAGCCGTTAGCATACATACACCCGGAAGCGAAGATCGCGCACAATGTGGTAATAGAGCCATTCTCTACTATATACAAAAACGTAGAAATTGGTGAAGGGACCTGGATTGGACCGAACGTAACTATTATGGAAGGCGCACGCATCGGTAAGAACTGTAAGATCTTCCCTGGTGCTGTTATCTCTTCTGTTCCGCAGGACCTTAAATTTGCAGGTGAGGAAACTACTGCCGTTATCGGTGATAACACTGTTATTCGTGAGTGTGTAACAGTAAGTCGTGGCACTATAGATAAGATGCGTACTGTAGTTGGCAGCAACTGCCTGATTATGTCTTACGCGCACATCGCCCACGACTGTATTGTTGGTAATAACTGTATTGTAGTAAATGCAGTGCAGATGGCCGGCCACGTAGAGATGGGTGATTTCGCGATTATTGGCGGGTCTAGTGCAGTTCACCAGTTTGTAAAGATCGGTGCACATGCCATGATCTCGGGAGGTTCACTGGTTCGTAAAGATGTGCCTCCTTATGTAAAAGCAGCCCGTGAGCCACTTACGTATGCTGGTATCAACTCTATCGGGTTGCGCCGCCGTGGTTTTACAAGCGAGCAAATTAACGAAGTACAGCAGTTATACCGTATCCTGTTTATGAGCGGAAATAACACAACAGAAGCACTGGATAAGATCGAACTTGAAATGGCTCCGAGCAAAGAGCGTGACGAGATTGTAAACTTTGTGCGTAACTCTGGTCGTGGCATTATTAAGAGCTACTTCGGTAAAGATGCAAATTAACCTAAGCAATTTAGGTAAACGATACAATTACGAGTGGATTTTCCGGAACCTGACCTATACTTTTGAGTCAGGCACTGCTTATGCCATACTTGGGCATAACGGGTCCGGGAAATCCACTCTTCTTACTGTTATATCAGGGCACAACCTGCACTCCGAAGGTGAGATAAAGTATAGCTCAAACGGCACCATTATACCCGTCGAAAAAATTTATACTTCCCTTTCGCTTACTGCCCCCTATCTGGAGTTGGTAGAAGAATTTACATTGCTGGAGATGATAGATTTTCATACCCGGTTTAAACCACTTCGCCATAACCTGACTAACCTGGAACTGATCGACAGGATGGGCCTGCAGAAATCAAAGTATAAATTTGTTAAGGATTTTTCCTCGGGGATGAAGCAGCGCCTGAAACTTGGCCTGGCGATTTATTCTGAATCAGAGTTACTACTGCTGGATGAGCCTACCACTAACCTTGACCAGGAAGGCGTGGCATGGTATCAGGAACATGTAACACAAAATAAAACCAACCGACTGATTATAGTTGGCTCTAATATTCACCACGAATATAGCTTTTGCGAAGAGCATTTACGCATAACAGATTACCATACCGTTTCTACCAAACGTACCGTATAAACCGTTCAAAATTGCCAGTGTAGTTATTAATTTTAAAGTAAGCTTTCTACATTTGCAATTATAACAAGCAGACACCATGGGAAGAGCATTTGAATTTAGAAAAGCCCGCAAGTTTAAGCGCTGGGATAAAATGTCGAAGGCATTTACGCGCCTTGGTAAAGAGATTGTGATGGCCGTTAAGGAAGCCGGACCAAACCCTGAAACTAACGCCAGACTTCGTGCGGCTATGCAAAACGCTAAAGGCGTTAACATGCCGAAAGACCGCGTGGAAGCTGCCATTAAACGTGCATCTTCTAAAGAAGAAAAAGATTACGAAGAAGTTGTGTACGAAGGCTATGGCCCGCATGGCATCGCTATACTTGTAGAAACCGCTACTGACAACATCAACCGAACAATTGCAAATATGCGCGTATACTTTTCGCGTGCAGGTGGCGCAGTTGGCAAAACAGGTTCACTGGATTTTATATTTACCCGTAGAGGCATTTTTAAAATAAACCCGGAAGGCGTTGATATTGAAGAGCTGGAACTGGAACTGATTGATTTTGGTGCAGATGACATTTATGAGCACGAAGGCGAAATTATAGTTGAAACTGCCTTTGCTGATTTTGGCCAGATGCAGAAAGCCCTGGAAGAAAAAGGCTTGAATGTAATAAGCGCTGAACTGCAGCGTATACCAAACACCAGAACAGAGTTAACCGACGAGCAGGCAGAAGAGATAGAGAACCTGGTTGAAAAGATTGAAGAAGACGATGACGTACAGGCTGTTTACCATAACATGGCTTAACAGCATTACATCTATAGTATACTTGCAAAAGCTGCCCTAAAGGCAGCTTTTGTTGTTTCTATCAGTACACTTTTCAGGTTAGGTCCGTACTTACTCATCTAGGCTCTCCTGATTCCGCTATGCTAATCTATGTCTTGTTTGTGATTGGTTTTGTATTGCTCATAAAGGGAGCAGATACCTTAGTTACAGGTGCAACGTCCATTGCTAAAAAGTATCAGGTTCCTGATATGGTGGTTGGCTTAACAATTGTTTCGATAGGCACTTCTTTACCTGAATTAATAGTAAATATTTTATCCAGTATAGAAGGTCAGCCTGACCTGGCAATAGGTAATATTTTTGGAAGCAATGTAGCTAACCTGCTTCTTATATTGGGTGTAACTGCTATCATCTGCCCTTTGCCAATAAAGCGAAACACCATACTTACCGAAATTCCATTTTCGCTGATAGCAACCCTATTGGTTGGGTTCCTGGCCAACGCTAAACTTTTTGATGACCATATGCAGCTGTACATCAGCCGGAGCGATGGCTATATTCTGATCTTTTTCTTTATACTATTTATGGCCTACATCTATAACATAGCCAAAACAAATAAAGATGAAGTTCTAACAGAACAGAAGTCCTCTGTTATGCCGCTCAGTAAAGCACTTATTTATATTCTTTTGGGTATCGGAGGTTTGTTTCTGGGTGGTAAATGGGTGGTAGATGGAGCCGTAAGTATAGCCAAAATTGCAGGGTTCAGCGAATCATTTATCGGGTTAACAGTGGTGGCTGTGGGTACCTCGTTGCCGGAACTGGTAACTTCAGCTACAGCTGCCTACCGCCGAAGTATAGATATTGCGGTTGGGAATGTGGTAGGCTCCAATATTTTTAACCTGCTCTTGATATTAGGTATTAGCGCTATTATACATCCGCTGCCCTTTAATGTGCTAAGCAACTACGATATTGTAATGATGATTTTTGCCAGTACCCTACTTATACTTACCATGCCTTTGGGGAAACGAAATGCAATTGGGCGAATTAGCGGCACCATCTTCCTGTTGATTTACGCTGGCTATATAGTCTTCCTGATAAATAGGGGTTAATTTACATATTAGCACTATCTGCTCATCGTTAGATTTATCTGCAATTTATACTTGACACCAGCTATATCTCCTTTAACTCATTAACCACAAGTACTCAGATCTTAAAACATTCAACACACATTTAATAATCTATATACCAATATGTTATCATATTATACTAGAAATTGACGTAGTTATGACGTACCTAAAAAGTAGCTATGATGTGGGTACTTTTTATACACTTTGCTTAATTTCAAGTAGACTTATATCACAATAGAGATAGACTTATATAGTTGAACCATAATTCTAGTTAATACATGGATCAGAGGTGTATAAGTCTTTTGGCTAATCTATGCCATTACCTCCAGTTTGTATTCTATCTTATACATTGTTTATTGCCATAGTTTGAGTTTTTAATCAATCTAACAAATTTTCCTATGAGAAAATACTTCTACACAGCTATGGGTTGTCTTACCATGGTTGCCTGCATTAACTCGGTTGCCTATGCAGACAATCCCGGTAAAGTACGACTCAAAAAAGAAAAGCGCTATGCCCAAACAGTAACTGGTAAAGTTACCTCCGAAAGCGGTGAACCACTGATCGGTGCAAGTGTTACCTTAAAAGGTACTTCTACAGGAGACGTTACTGACATAAATGGTAATTTCTCTCTTAATGTGCCGGATGCGGGTGGTACACTTGTGGTATCATACATCGGGTTTATAACACAGGAGGTGCCTATTGATGGTCGCTCAACTATAAACATCACACTTCAGACAGACGCAAAATCTCTGGAAGAAGTAGTAGTGATCGGGTATGGCGTGCAAAAGAAAAGCGTGGTAACAGGTGCGATATCCAGCGTAAAGAGCAAAGACCTGGAAAACCAACAGATAACTCGTTTGGAGCAAGCCTTACAAGGCAGAACTTCGGGTGTTGTTGTTGCATCCACATCTGGAGCACCTGGCGCCGAATCTACGGTAAGAGTTAGAGGTATAACTACACTTAATAATAATAACCCGCTCTATGTAGTAGATGGTGTTGCGGTAACTGGAGGTATAGATTATCTGAACCAGTCTGATATCGAATCAATTGAGGTATTAAAAGATGCTGCATCGGCCGCTATATATGGTACCAGAGGTGCTACCGGCGTAATACTTGTAACTACCAAAAAAGGAAAAGAGGGTTCTTTACGATTAAACTATAATGCCTACTACGGCACACAGTCACCAACCCGAAAGATTGATCTTTTAAATGCCACAGAATATGCCACTCTCAGAAACGAAGCATCTGTAGCAGGTGGTGGACCAATTATTTACGAAGATCCTAAAGCTCTTGGAGAAGGCACAAACTGGCAGGATTACGTTTTTAACGACGACGCTCGCATCCAGAACCATGACTTTAGCATAAGCGGTGGTAACAACAAATCAACATATTATGCCTCTTATGGATACTTAAACCAAGAGGGTATTGTAGCATCTGAAATATCAAACTTTGAGCGCCACAACGTACGTTTAAACTCCTCACACAAAGTAGCAGACTGGCTTACTTTTGGCCAGAATTTGGGCTATTCACATATTAAAGGTATGGGCGGCTTTAACCCAAACACTGAGTTTGGTGGTCCTCTAAACTCAGCTATCAACTTGGATCCCATCACCCCTGTTCTGATTACAGATCCTGCTATTCTAAACGATCCGAACAGCATTTATAACAAGCAACCAGTTGTAAGAAATCCACAAGGCTACCCTTATGGAATTTCAACCACAGTTATGCAGGAAATGACAAACCCATTGGCCTACATCCAGACTCAAATAGGTAATTATGGCTGGTCTGAAAACCTGGTGGGTAATGCATTTGCTGAGGTTGAGCCACTAAAGGGTTTAAAATTCAGATCAACATTAGGTGGAAAATTAGCTTACTGGGGCGGCGAAAGCTTTAGGCCAATATTTTACCTGAATGCATCTACCACTAACCAGCAAACTGCACGCAACCGTGACAGACACATGGTGATGGACTATAATATTGAAAACATACTCTCCTACACACGTGAACTCAATAATCATAATTTCACAGTTCTATTAGGTCAGGGCGCCTACAAAGATGGAGAAATAGGAGGAATGGGCTTAACATACAATGCTTTACCAGCTATAAGCTTCGACGATGCCTCCTTTAACTTACCAGTCCCAAGTTCAAACATTACAGCATACGCTTACGATAACATAGCCCATACTGTAAGCTCTTTATTCGGCCGTGTAATATATGATTACAAAGAAAAATACCTCTTTACAGGTATTATTCGGCGCGATGGATCATCCAACTTTGGCTCTAACTACCAATACGGCTACTTCCCGTCAGTTTCATTAGGTTGGGTGGCATCTAACGAAGAATTCTGGCCAGAGAATAATGTAGTAGATTTCCTAAAGATTCGTGGATCATATGGCGAAGTAGGTAATGACCAAACCAAACCATTTGGGTTTATAGCTACAGTAAGCCCAGGACGAAATTATACTTTTGGAAATACACTAAACCAAGGCTATATCATAGGTTATAGTCCTAATGCTCCTGCTAACCCTGACTTACGCTGGGAAGAAACAGCCCAGACTAACATTGGCTTTGAGACAACAGTTCTGAATAGCATCAACTTCACATTTGACTGGTTCAATAAAAAGACTTCTGGCATCTTAAGACCATTGGAGCTACCTGGCATGGCTGGGCAAACTGGTAACCCTATGGCTAACATTGCGGATATGCAGAACAGAGGTATTGAGTTGGAACTAGGTTATAATCAAAAGTTCGGTGAAGTTGGCTTCAGTATAAGTGGTAATGCTGGCTATGTTAAGAACGAAATACTTTCACTGGAAAGTGGCAAACAGTTTACAGAAGACGGTGCCGCCAGGATACAGACCTTTACATATGCACTTAACCGAAACATTGTAGGTGAATCATACTACTCTTTCTATGGCTTTAAAACAAACGGTATCTTCCAGAACCAGGAAGATGTGGAGAGTTATGTAAGCTCTGCCGGAACCGTAATACAGCCAAATGCAGTACCTGGTGATTTCCGTTGGGTAGATACAAACGACGATGGCCAGATTACAGAAGCTGACCGTGTAGTGTTAGGTAAACCTCTGCCAGACTGGACTTTTGGTTTAACGCTGAACGCAGATTGGAAAAACTTCGACGTGTTAATCTTCGGACAAGGTGCAACTGGCCATAAGATCTTCCAGGGACTACGCCGTCTGGAGATAGCAACAGCTAACTGGCAGACTAAAGCTCTGGGCCGCTGGACAGGTGAAGGTACATCCAATGACTTCCCAAGAATTTCTACTTCAGACCCTAACAACAACTTCTCAAACCCTTCTGACTTCTATTTAGAAGACGGAGATTATTTCAGGATCAAGACGTTGCAAATAGGCTATACTATACCTGCTTCGCTTACTGATAAAATTTCTATCCAGAAGGCACGCTTCTATTTGAGCGGTAACAACATCTTCACTTTTACCAAATACACCGGATACGACCCTGAAATAGGTGGAGATAGAGCTATCTATGGTATTGACCGTGCTTTCTATCCGCAGGCACGCACATTTATGGTTGGTGTAAACTTAGGTCTATAGTTGAGAAGTACTTCAAAAGAAAGAATCATGAAAAATAAATTCATATACGCAGCCATTTTTTCAATGGCACTGCCACTATTAAGCTCATGTAGTGATGATTTTCTGGATGTAGACCCGGAAGGTACCATTCTGGAATCTGAGTACTACAAAAACCCTGAAGAAGCTTATGCAGGTTTAGTAGCAGCTTACGACCCACTTGGTTGGCAGGCTGGCGATACCTATCATAACATTGGCGCAATAAACGCTGCCTCTGACGATGCACATGCAGGTGGTGGAGGCCCATCAGATATGCACACCTGGCAGGTATGGAACAGGTTTACATTAGACCCTGCTAACGGCCCGCAGGAAGAATACTGGGACCGAAACTTCAGAGGTATCGCCAGAGCGAATGTTATACTTTCGAAAGTAGAGGCTGGTGTACCAGGCTTGGCTCAGACAGTGGCAGATCGCTACATAGCTGAGGCAAAATTCCTGAGAGCTTACTACTACTTTGAACTGGTTCGCCTGTTTAAGAATGTGCCACTCATTACAGCACCGCTTGCAACCGAAGAAATATTTAACCAGGTGCAGGTAACTCCGGACCTGGTATATGCCCAGATCGAGAAAGATTTGGCAGAAGCTATACCTGATCTGCCTGTAACTGTACCTGTAGCCACAGAAGGTGGTCGTGCCACACAAGGCGCTGGTAAAGCATTACTTGGCAAAGTATACCTGTTTCAACAGAAATGGGATGAGGCAGCTGAGCAACTTGCAGATGTAAATGGCACACCTGGCGAAACAAGTATGTACGGCTACAGATTGATGGATAACTATGGTGCTATTTTCGACCCTGCAAACAAGTTTAACAGCGAATCTATTTTTGAGATTGCCCATACCAACCTTGCAAGATCCGGCTGGGAGGCATGGCCTAACTTCGAAGGCAACGTTATGGTACAGATGTTTGGGCCAAGAGGTTATTCAGGTCCTACTTATGTAGCAGGCTGGGGCTTTAACCCGCTTACTGAGGACCTGGTAAATGCACTGGAAGGCGATCCACGCTATGAGCACACAGTACTTGACATTAAAAGTATAGAGGGAGCAACCTACGAGCCTAGCTACGACGATACTGGTTTCTTCGTCAAAAAGTATGCACCAAGAGCAGCCTGGGTAACAACTGCAGGTGGCGAACCGGCCCTGAACTTTGCAGTTAACTATATCGAAATACGCTTAGCGGATACTTACCTGATGGAAGCCGAAGCTCTTGTACAGGGAGGTGGAGACATCACCAGGGCTGCCGATCTTTTAAATGCCGTTCGTGGTCGTGTTGGACTTCCAGAGGTAGCTCCTACCCTGGATAACATTTACAAAGAACGCAGACTAGAACTGGCGACAGAAGGGCACCGCTTCTTTGACCTGGTCCGCACCGGAAGAGCAGCATCTATCTTAGCACCAATGGGCTTTGTGGGAGGTAAGCACGAAATATTACCTATTCCACAGGAAGAATTATCAAATACAAAGCTGGTTCAGAACCCTGAATATCTGTAACAGCCGATCATTTCAAATATAAATGAATAAGATCATGAAATATAAAAATATACTTTCCAGAGTTTATTCTTACCTGGCTGTGGCACTGGCAGCAAGTATAGTTGGTGCCTGTACCCCGGAAGAAATGGATGGTGGATTAGGTCCTGCACCTACCTCCGAGTCAGTCGAGTTTTCTATGGCTCCAACGCAGGACAATCCAAACATCATCACCTTCACTAACCAGACCCCAGGAGCATTTAAAGCTATCTGGGATTTTGGAAATGGCAATACTGCCGTAGGCGACCAGGTGAACGGAGCTTTCCCGGTTGAAGGTACTTATACTGTAAAACTTACTGTTTTAACACGTGGTGGTTATGCATATAACACGAAAACGGTAACTATAGCCGAAACCAATGTTTCGATGCTGAACAGGGAAGATTACAACTTCCTGACCGGCGGTGCAGATGATGAGGATGGTAAAACATGGGTGATAGAGAAAGAGGTAAAAGGGCACCTTGGCGTAGGTGATGCCTCTGCCCCTAATCCCACACCTAACTGGTGGGCTGCCGGCGCAAACGAGAAAGCTGACGTTGGTTTATACGATGATGAAATGGTATTTAAACTTCAGGGCTTCTCTTATACTTACATAAACAATGGTAACACCTATGCTAACAAAGATTATGCTTCAGAGCTAGGGGGCACTAATGCTTCGGCAGATGTTACCGTAGCTTATACTCCTCCTACTAATATGAACTGGAGCATAACTGAAGAGAACGGCAAAAAATATTTGTCAATCTCTAACGGCGGCTTCTTGGGTTACTATGTTGGTGAGTCTAAATACCAGATACTGGCACTTAGCGAGAATGAATTATACCTGATGAGTTCTCAGAAAGGTGTTCCGGGCAACGCCTGGTTCTACCGACTTGTACCAAAAGGTTATGTAAGACCAGTGGAGCCTAAGCCGGTAAAAATGGAAGACATGGAAGATAACTTTGATGAAGAAGGAAACCTTGTCTGGAAGAAAGAAGCACTTACCCTGAACGAATCCTACGATAACCCTGCCCCTGTTGGCATTAACAAATCAGCTAAGGTGGCCATGTATGTAAAACAGGAAGGCCAACCTTACGAATTTGCCAACATGTTTACTGACTTTAACTATAACTTTGATTTAAGTCAGCGCAATGTATTTAAGTTAAAAGTATACGTGCCGAGCTACAACGACTTTATTACACAAGCTGGTGAAGACTGGGCAATCAAGAACTTGTTAAAACAGGTTTCTATAAAGCTTCAGGATGGCACATCGGCACAGCCTTGGGTAAACCAGGTAGAGATAAAGCAACCAGTAGATAAACTGGATCAGTGGGTGGAATTAACCTTTGATTTCTCTGCCTTTAAAGACAGAAAAGACCTGAACAGAATTGTAATACAGGTTGGTGGCGAAGGCAACTTTATACCAGGCATCTTCTTCCTGGATGACTTCAGACTTGAATAATAGGTGGATGTATAAACAGGGCCGGGAAGCTGCATTATTCCCGGCCCACATCTAACTTCTTTTTACCCAGTACCCCAAATCATACTTACCAAGACATGTTTTTTAACAGACATAAATTTCAAAAAATGCTGTTCATTGTTACTTCTCTCTTCCTGTCCATGGTAGCATCCTCTTGCTCAAAGTCGGAAGAACCCAAACCATACATATCACAACCTAAAACACCTGAAGACCTGAACTGGAAGTTCGAAACTACCCCTGTCTGGGCCGATGAGTTTAATTATAGCGGTCAGCCTGATGCTGCCAAATGGGGATACGACATTGGTGGAACCGGCTGGGGAAACAATGAACTGCAGTATTATACCAACAGTACTTCTAATGCCAATGTAAGCGACGGTACCCTGAAGATCACAGCCAAAAAGGAAAGCAAAGAAGGCAAAGAATATACTTCAGCCAGAATTGTAACCAAAAACAAAGGCGACTTTTTGTACGGCAGATTCGAGATTAAAGCGAAGCTGCCAACAGGCAGAGGTACCTGGCCTGCCATCTGGATGCTGCCAACCGATTGGGCCTATGGCGGCTGGCCAAAATCCGGAGAGATTGACATCATGGAGCATGTAGGCTACGACCAGAACAAAGTGCACATAACAGTACATACCGAAGCTTATAACCACGGTAAGAACACCCAAAAAGGTCAGAGCAAAGTAATTGAAACCGCCAGCACAGCTTTCCATACTTACCGCGTAGACTGGACCCCTTACGCTGTAAGAGGCTACATCGACGATGCTCCGGTTTTCCAGTTTGTGAATGAAGGAAAAGGATTTGAAGTATGGCCTTTCGATAAGCGTTTTCACCTGCTGCTTAACATAGCTGTCGGTGGTAACTGGGGTGGCGCACAGGGAGTTGACCCTAACGTTTTCCCACAGACAATGGAAGTAGATTATGTAAGGGTATATAAGATGATTGAGAAGTAATCTTTAAACAGATTTATACTTTCAATGTCCTCCAAATCGGGAGCAACAGAAAATACTCCTGCTTTAAGTATAACTACAAACTATAAACCCGTGAAATATACTTCTCTATTGAGCCGATGCTATAGTTTCTGTATGTTGCTGCTGATGCTCCCTTTTATCTTTTCCTGTAAAAAGGAGATGAATGATAAAGGTGGTGTTACACCCGGCAACCCTACATTCGGTAAGGTTTCTTTCTGGCTTACTGACCCGGCAGCATCTATACTTTTTAAAGAGCAGAATCAGTCGTTAGCCTTTGGAGCCTCTTCTAATCAGTATCAGGTAATAGAGATAGATACAACTACCACCTACCAGACCATAGATGGGTTTGGTTATACGTTAACAGGTGGTAGTGCTATGCTGCTTCATAAAATGACTCCTGCTTCGCGGGCGGCACTTTTAAAAGAGCTTTTCAGTACAGAAGGTGCAGGTATAGGAGTAAGTTACCTGCGGCTTAGCATCGGCGCGTCAGACCTTTCAGACCATGTTTTTTCTTACAACGATCTGCCTGCCGGACAAACAGACCTGCAGATGGAGAAGTTTGACCTAGGCCCGGATAAGCAGGATCTCATACCTATACTCAAAGAGATACTCGCTATTAATCCTGACATCAAGTTAATGAGTTCGCCTTGGTCCCCTCCCACCTGGATGAAAACCAACAACAACTCTGTAGGAGGAAGTTTGAAACCTGCGTATTATGATGCCTACGCGAAGTACTTTGTAAAGTATATACAGGCAATGGCTGCTGAAGGCATTCGTATTGATGCGATAACGGTACAGAACGAGCCCCTGCACCCGGGTAACAACCCTAGCCTGTTAATGCCAGCGCAAGAACAGGCAGCATTTATAAAGCAAAGCCTCGGACCAGCCTTCAAAGCAGCAAACCTGGATACGAAGATCATCATCTACGACCACAATGCAGACCGTATCGACTACCCTATCAGCATCCTGAATGACCCGGAAGCCAGGAAGTATATCGATGGATCAGCTTTCCACTTATATGGCGGAACTATAGATGCCCTGGACCAGGTACACAAAGCCCACCCTGACAAGAATTTATACTTTACAGAACAATGGGTCGGTGCCCCCGGTAATCTTGCTGGAGACTTAGCCTGGCATACTAAAAACCTGATTATCGGAGCTACAAGAAACTGGTGCAAAACGGTATTGGAATGGAACCTGGCTGCTGATCATAACCAAGATCCACATACAGAAGGTGGTTGTACGCAATGCCTGGGAGCTGTAACTATAAATGGCAGCAGCGTTACCCGCAATCCGGCTTATTACATTATAGCCCATGCATCCAAGTTCGCCAGACCAGGCTCTGTACGAATTGCTACTAACCTACCTGCAGGTTTACCCAATGTGGCCTTTAAAACCCCTGAAGGTAATAAGGTACTAATTGTTTTTAACGATGGTCCATCTGCCCAGACTTTTAACATCCGCTACAAAGGCAACCTGGTTACAACCAGCCTTAATAAAGGCGCTGTAGGCACTTATGTATGGTAAACTGATGGCTAAACTGAAAACAACTTTCCCGCTGAAAAAAACCAACCACTTCTGCTCTTTTGTGAAGCAGTACAAGAAGTGGAAAACTATAAAGCTGCCCGCACCGGTTGCTGAAGTAGTACCTGAAAACAAACAGAATGTTAATTCCTTACCAAACGAGAATTAAGCTACATGAAATTAACGAACGCAACATTTACAGCTGCCTTGTTAGCGTATGCCATGCTAACCGGCTGTCAGTCACAGAAACCGGCACCTGTTACAACCGAAGAAACAGCTACTGCGGTACAAGCAAACCGGGCAACTACAGAAACTGATAAAAAGATAGAAGACCTGCTTAGCCAGATGACACTGGAAGAAAAAGTGGGCCAGATGGCACAGATCACGCTGGATGTAGTTGGTAAAGGCGACAACAGATTTTCGAGTTACGAACCGTTAAAACTGGACGACAAGGAGCTGCGCAAAGCACTTGTAGACTATAAAATTGGTTCTATACTTAACACAGCCAACAACCGGGCCCGCACTCCTGAAAAATGGTACGAGATCATCAGCCAGATTCAGAACGTAGCCATGAAGGACACACGCCTGAAGATTCCGGTTATTTATGGCGTTGACATGATACACGGTGCTACTTATACGGCCGGTGCTACCATGTTTCCGCAGCAGATCGGGCAGGCCGCAACCCGCAACAGAGAGTTGGTGCGCCGTGGTGCCGAAATAACAGCCTATGAAACCCGGGCCAGCTCTATTCCCTGGAACTTCTCCCCTGTTCTGGACTTTGCACCTGACCCCCAGTTTTCCCGTCAGTTCGAGACCTTTGGTGAAGATCCCTACCTTACCTCGGAACTGGGCGTGCAGATGATTAATGGATATGAAGGGGATAATAACGACATTGGCCATCCGGAGCATGTAGCTTCCTGTATGAAACACTTTTTGGGATACCAGGTGCCTTCATCCGGTAAAGACAGAACGCCAACTTACATTCCGGAAACAGCCTTACGGGAGTACCATTTGCCTGCATTTAAGGCTGCCATCGATGCCGGATCCCATACCATCATGATCAACTCCGGTATCATCAACGGCGTTCCTGTTCATGCCAACTATGACATCCTGACGAAGCTATTAAGAGATGAACTTGGCTTTGAAGGCTTGGTGGTAACGGACTGGGGTGATATTGAATACCTGCACACCCGCGATAAAGTAGCCCCTACCATGAAAGACGCTATTATGATGGCTATAAATGCAGGTATTGATATGTCGATGATCGCCTACAACTATGAGCCGTTCTGTAATGGCTTGGTGGAACTGGTGAAAGAAGGTAAGGTTAAACAGGAACGTATTGACGATGCTGTAAGAAGAATACTACGTGTAAAGTATGCGCTAAACCTGTTCGAGAAACCAACTACGAATCCAAAGGACTATCCGAAATTTGCCAGCAAAGAGTTTGAGGAAGCTGCCTACCAGACAGCTGCAGAATCAATCACCCTCTTGAAGAACGAGAAGAATGTGTTACCGCTGAAGAAAGGAATGAAAGTTCTGGTTACAGGGCCAAATGCCAACAGCATGCGTACCCTGAACGGTGCCTGGACTTACTCGTGGCAAGGCGAAAAAGTAGAAGAATTTGCCGGCAAGTATAACACGATACTGGAGGCTGTTCAGAAGGAGATTGGCGCTGGAAACGTAACGTATGTGTCAGGCGTGAGCTACAAGATGGACGGCTTCTATTACGAAGAGTTTGCTGATAAAATGAACAATGCTGTAGCTGCAGCTAAAAATGTAGATGCCATTATACTTTGCCTTGGCGAAAATACTTCTACCGAAACACCGGGTAACATAAACGACATCTATATTTCTGATTTACAGACGGAATTAGCTAAAAAGTTAGCCCAGACAGGTAAGCCGGTTATACTTGTACTGAATGAGGGTCGCCCTCGTGTTATCAGCCGCTTCGAGCGTGACATGGATGGTATTGTGCAGATCTACCAGCCGGGTAACTATGGCGGCGATGCATTGGCAGATGTACTGTTCGGAGATGTAAACCCATCAGGTAAACTGCCTTATAACTATCCACGCTACCCGAATGCGTTGGTGCCATTTATACATAAGCCATCGGCTGAGCAGCGTAAAGCAGAAGGTGTTTATAACTACGAAGCCGACTATAACCCGCAGTATGAATTTGGCCATGGCTTAAGCTATACAACCTTTAAATACGCGAACCTGAACCTGACCAAGGAAAGCTACAGCATGGAGGAGCCGATTGAGGTTACAGTGCAGGTAACGAACACAGGTAAACGTGAAGGTAAGGAAGCTGTTCATCTTTATACTACGGACCTCTATGCGTCTGATATTACGCCGGATGTAAAACGCTTGCGCCGCTTCGAGAAAATCAATTTAAAACCTGGCGAAAGCAAGACGTTATCTTTCACCTTAACGGCTGACGACCTGAGTTATATTAACCGTAAGGGAGAAAAAATGACTGAAGCTGGTGAATTTGAGATTAGGATTGGCGACCAGGTAAAGAAGTTTATGCTGAATGGCAGTAAGACGATTGGCAAAAACTAACTATAATCCACACAAACAAAAAAGGATAAGCCAGTGCGGCTTATCCTTTTTTGTTTGTAGTATCTGAACTTAATACTTAAGTATACATTCCGTTAGGCTGGCATCCTGGTCCAGGTTCATTTTTTTCCTGATTCTATACCTGCTGGTTTCTACTCCCCTCAGGGATAGTTTTAACAACGATGCAATCTCTTTGCTCGACAGGTTCAGGCGCAGGTAAGCACACATCTTAAGGTCTTTGTGGGTCAGGTCAGGGTAGTCGTGGCTAAGGCGTTTCAGGAAGTCCTGGTGCACCTGGTTAAAATGGAGTTCGAACTGCTCCCAGTTGTTTTCAATCTTGATTTCCTCATCCACAGACCGCAGTATCTTTTTCAGTTGCAGGCGTGTATCCTTTTCCGACACCTTTTCTATTACCTGCTCCAACTGATCTTTCACTTTATACACGGCCTCCATATTCTGCATCACGTGCAGCGCCGACGAGGTCAGTTCTTTCGTTTTATGGTTTAGCTCTCTCTCCAGCTTCTCGTTATTTAACCTGATGATCTCTTTTTCAGCCTTTAGCACCTCCTCCATATGCTGGGCCTCTTTTAGCTTCAGTGCTTTTTCCTGTTCCTGCTGCAGCTTTGCTTCGGTGTTGCGGATGTGTTTCTGAACAACTTTTTTAAGTAATAATAGTGCAGCAATTCCTAACAAAATATAAAGGCCAAACGCCCACCAGGACCGGTACCAGGGAGGTAAAACCGTGAAAGTATAAGTTGCCTCTGCACTTTCCTGGTTATAAACGTTTCTGGCTTTTACCCGGAAAATATAAGTACCTTCTCTTAAATTTGTGTATTCTTTTTGCAGCGCAGTTACCCACGGCGACCAGCTTTTATCAAAACCCTCCAGGTAATACTGGTACTGCACATTTTCAATGCCATCGTAAAGAATAGCTCCGAAAGTAAATTTAAGCGAGTTCAACGCATAAGGCAACGTTACTGCCTCGGCCTTCGGATCTTCCGGAACAGCGGCCCCACCATACAAAAGCGAATCCGTGGCCTGCACGCCGGCTTCTACCCTTCTGAGCAGTGTGTTAAATCCTTCGTTTAAGTTGTTCTTTTGCAAAAATGTTGGCCGGTAATGTACAAATCCTTCATCTATACCTATCAGTACGTGCTGGTTGTTGTAGTAAGCAATGTGCTCAAAACCGCCAACCAGTTTGCCATCCAATCGTTTAAATACATTTTTAACTACTTCGCTTCTGCCATTGCTATACTTCCTGATAAAGCCCATCTCGTTTCCTGCCGAGAACCAGATTTTGCCTTCCTTATCTTCAGCTAAACTTCTTACCTGTATGTTCTTATCAAAGAGTTTATTCAGTTCATCATAGAGCTCAAACCTGTCTTTGCTCTTGTTGTAAGTATAAACCCCGTGCAGGCCGGTAAAAACAAGTCTTCCATTTATCTTGAAAACATTGATTCCGATATCAGCAGGGAAACCGTGCTTTTTAGCATAGAAGTTTACCTTTTCTACCTGCTGCAACTGGTCTGATAATTTAAGTTTGAACAAGCCTTTATAGCCATGCGCAACCCATATGTTACCCTCGCTGTCCTCTTCCATTATCCTTGAAGACTCACTGAAGCCTTTCAGTTTCCGCTGAAATTCGAGTTTGCCGTTAATCATTTTGTATAGCAGCAAACCATGATAGGTGCCACAGATAACGTAGCCAGGATGCGCCTTCAGTTGCATAAACATCCAGGCTCCGCGATGGTCAGACAACCGGACTGCTTTGTTATCGATGATCTCGAAAGGACCATTATGGTGGGATAGCAGCAGTTTACCGCCTACCTTTTGCAGCTTATATACCTGCCCCTCCGTGCCCTGTACTTGCTGTAAGGCAGATGCTGTCAGCGGGTTCTCCTGCTCTGCTAATGTCCTGTAAAACAACCCATCGCTTGTGCCCAGGTATAGTTTATTATCGAAGATCAAAGAAGTATAAGCCGTGCCGGGTAAGCCTAGCCTTGTATCATATAACGTAAACGGTGAGTTTGTTTCAACGTAGTCGATGCCATTGTTGAGCGCCAGCCATAAATTGTTTTTCTGGTCTTCGTAAATGCTGCGGACGGTACTATTTTGTAAACCTTTTTCACGGTTAATGTGCTGCCGCGGATTGCCTTCTTTATCTATAATAAGCAGTCCGTTTAAAGTTGTGCCGATGGCATACCCTTCAGATAAGGCAGTGGCTGTATTCACTTTGTTCCGGATCAGGAAATTATTAACCGGCCAGTTGCTGGCATAAAAACCGGTATATTCATCGTAAATAAAAATCCCGTTCTCTTCAGTAACAACCAGGGCCTTGCCTCCCGGGTACGGAAGTATAGAGGCTATACTATAGGCTGCTACTTTTTCGCTGCCCGGCATTAATACCAGCTTTTCGTGCTGCAGCTCATAAATACCTTTCCCCGGAACAGGTATTAGCAGCTTGCCCTGCACAAAAAACGGAAACCCGGAAGGCTCTTCCTGCGCCTTGTATACTTTTATCTTGCCATTTCTATAATGGTACACGCCTGTTACGGTGCAGAAATAAACATCTTCATCGTTGGTGTAGATATTCCACACATCTGCAAAGTTCCTATGCTTTTCCTCGACCAGGTGTTTTAACGAGAAGAATGCCATCAGCCCTTTGGCATCGGGCTTCAGATAACCAAAGTCATTCTGGCCGCCCACATAAACACTGCCCGACCTGCTGATTGCTAATGAATGGACATTTGAGCGGTTTGGGATACCGATCTGGCGCCAGTGGTTGCCATCAAACTCAAGCACGCCATGGTTATTACCAAAGTACATAATGCCCCGGTGGTCCTGTACTACAGCCCAGTTCTGCGGAGATGCCTGGTATTCTTTAAGTGTAAAATTCCGAATGTAAGGTATGCCCTCGCCATTTGCCTGCGCGGAAAGAAAAAGGATTCCAAAAAGACAAAGGGTAAGACGAAATGCGTATTTTTTCACGATGTGCCGGTTCCCATATTTTCCTTATAAATATTAGAAAAATATAGCACACTTCAAAAATCTACTATAAGGCAGATTGATAGTTTAATTGTTAAAAGGAATCGAGCTTTTATACTTTGCTCTACTTTAACCGCTAAATTCTTAAACTTCTAAACTCACAAACTCTTAAACTCTAATAATTCCAAGGATATAGTTCCGGTTCCTTAGTACCACGTGGTTTCATGTGCAGCGGGTGTACCGCATCTGTTTCATCGAAGTATAAAAAGGCATCGTAGCGCTCAGGAATAACAGTAGGAACATAGTTACCAAAGGCCTCATACTTAGGGTTGTACACTACGCCTATTGCCCTATGCCCTATCCGGCGCTTGGCTAAACCTTCTATGTTTATCAAGTCTTTGCTCAAGATCAGTTTGTTTTCATCGCTGATGCTGTGCAGTATTTCTTCCCAACTACCGGGCTGTGCCGGTGGTACTTCCATTTTCTGCATAGGCGCCCCCCACGAGTTACCCGCAATTACATACCCTTCGTAGCTGCCAAAGCCAACCAGTTTTACCTGCTCTTTGCCATACTTCTCGCGGGCCAGCTGCCCGATATTATACATGCCATCATCGGCCATATCTGTAAAGCGGGCATCACCAATATGTGTGTTATGTTCCCAAACTATAGCTTTCGAATCTGGCCCATGCAGATCCAGTAGCCTGTCTAAAGTTTCCATCATATGCGAATCGCGCACGTTCCAGGAGGCTGCTCCGCCTTTTACCATCGTTCGGTAATACTTTTCGGCATTTACAGCAACCAAGGCATTCTGCTGTGTATTGAAATCGTGCTCTATATCGCCTGTGTGCACCGGCGACTTTATAATGCGCTGCAGCATTCCAATCACTTCATCTTCGCAATCGGAGCGTACAAACGCAGTAGATTGGGCATATACCTGCGGGTCGCGGTTGTATGGCTCAAAGCAATTTATAGCAGATCGGGCTGCTTCCACGGCTTGTCCATCATTCTGCTCCAGGTACTTCAATACCTGCTCTAGCGACTCCCACAAACTATACACATCCAGCCCGTAAAACCCAATCTTATCATTTACCGTGCGCAGATGGTTAAAATCCCTGATCCACTCCATTAGTGCTGCCACCTCCCAGTTTGCCCACATCCAGGTTGGCCAGCGCCGGAAAACCTGCAATACATCTGCAATCTTACTTCCTGAATTCTGGTAGCCTTTTACAAATCGGTTTACCGCATAACATTCCGGCCAGTCGCCTTCTACAGCAATAAACTGGAAGCCCTTTTCCTCTATCAGCCTTTTAGATATAGCTGTTCGCCAGGTATAATATTCTGAAGTGCCATGAGAGGCTTCTCCCAACATAACGATGCGGGAATCACCTACTTCTTCAATAAGTCTGTCTAAGTCTTTGTCTTTGGTAAGCGGCGTATATGTAATTTGTTTGTTTTCCATAGCATGGGAGCATTTGGGCTTAGCGGCTACTTTAAATTTGCTGTATTGTACTAGCATAAAGCGCTTTATGTTCCAAAAAATAAGCCCACACCGCCAAAAGGCAATGTGGGCTTGTACTATAGGTTAGTTTATACTTCTCTTAAGACTGGTTCTCTCTCGTGAAAACGCGGCGCAGCAGTTCGGTAGTGCGGGCAATCGGGTTTTCGCGGATCTTCAGTTCCTCCTGGGCTACCAGCAAAAACAGACCGTCGATAGCTTTCTGGGTAGCGTACTCATCCAGGTTCGGATTCACTTTTTGCACCAAAGGTATCTGGTTATACTTGTTCACCAGGTCAGCGTAATAGCGGGTGGCGTTTGTTTTGTCAAGCGACTGTTGAATAACCGGCATAAAAGCATTGGTTAATTGTGTTGAAGTAGTACGCTTCAGATATTGAGTAGCGGCATCTTTGTCACCTTTCAGTATTCCCCAGGCATCCTGTATAGTCATCTGTTTGATAGCACTTACGAAAATAGGCACGGCACTCTTAGCAGCATCTTCGGCGCCACGGTTCAAGGTCATTACAAAGCGGTCTACTTCGCTGCCTAGCCCTATTTTGCGCAAAGTGTTCTCTACACGCTGCACATCCTTCGGAAACGGTATCTTGATAAGGGAATTTTTATAGTAGCCGTCGGTTTGTGAAGCCTGCCCTGCTCCGTTTTTTATACCTATTTCCAGCGCCTGCCGTAAGCCTGAAGCTACTTCGCTTTGCGTAACCGGTACTCCGGTGGTTGTTCCGGCAAGAACGCCATCAACAGTTTGTTGCACCTGGGCAGCTGTACATGCGCTTGCTCCTATAGCTAGGGCAACAAAAGAAGTGTAGAGGATTTTTTTCATATCATTATAACATCTTTAACTTGAGTCGGTTTTCAAAGCCAACGCATAAATCAGACCAAAAATACTATGGAAGCGGTAAACGCAGAAATCATTACCATCGGCGACGAGATATTATACGGGCAAATAGTAGATACTAACTCTGCCTGGATGGGTACGGAGCTTACTAAAATAGGTATAAAAGTCAAGCAGATAACCTCTATCTCGGATAGTGCGGAACATATAGTTACTGCCCTGGATGACGCTAAAACGCGTGCCGATATAATATTGATTACCGGCGGCCTGGGCCCTACCAAAGACGACCTGACAAAAGATGTACTGACAGCCTACTTCCATACATCACTTAAACTGCACGAGCCTTCGCTTGCTGATATTGCGGCTATTTTTGAGAAACGTGGCATTGAGGTAACCGAACTAAACCGTCAACAGGCTTTTTTACCAGAGAACTGCACACCTGTACGCAATGTATTGGGCACGGCGCCGGGCATGTGGTTTGAGCAGGATGGTAAAGTATACGTTTCGATGCCGGGTGTGCCGTTCGAGATGAAGTGCATGATGACAGACATTGTTCTGCCAAAATTAAAAGCCCATTTTAAAACACCGGAGATCATCCATAAAGTAATTCAGACAACAGGTATTGCCGAATCTATACTTGCTGATAAACTGGAAGAATGGGAGTTAGCTTTGCCGCCGCATATAAAGCTGGCTTACCTGCCATACTTAGCCGGCGTTCGCCTGCGCCTGACAGGTAGCGGGAGCGATGCAGTTATACTTGAAAAGGAACTACAGGCCGAAGTTGAAAAACTTACGCAGATCATCCCGAACTATATTTTTGCTTACGGCGAGGTGAGCCTGGAAGAAGCTGTAGGAAATCTGCTGAAAGAAAAGGGTTTAACCATAGCCACCGCCGAAAGCTGTACCGGTGGCTACTTGGCGCACAAGTTTACCAGTATACCAGGCAGCTCAGCTTACTTTATGGGAAGTATAATTGCTTACCACAACAATGTAAAAGTGCAGCAACTGGGCGTAAACCCGGAAACTCTACAACAACATGGCGCTGTAAGTGAAGCCACTGTTAAGGAGATGGCCGAAAATGTGCGCAAAAAGTTAAACACAAGTATAGGTGTGGCAACCAGTGGCATTGCCGGCCCCGACGGCGGAACTCCCGACAAACCGGTTGGTTCCATCTGGATTGCTTATGCAGATGAAGAGAAGACAATTGCCAGGCAACTCAACTATAATAAAAACCGCCTGCTCAATATAGAGTATACTGCCCTGGTGGCCCTCAACCTGATAAGGCAAAGTTTGCCCGCAACCGTTGACGAATAGTCTAAAATCCTTACCTTTGTTTCAAAATTAGACATGTAGTATATAGACGTTAAATAATAGACTTTTGAATACGTAATGTTAACCTAAGCTTAGGTTTCGTCTAAATACTAACTTCTAATTTCTAAAATCTCAGAAATCAACTATAAAATATGGCACTTGTAGAAATGGTTATGCCCAAAATGGGCGAGAGTATCATGGAAGGTACCGTTCTGAAATGGCTCAAAAACGTGGGTGATACCATAGAGCAGGACGAATCGGTGCTGGAAGTTGCTACTGATAAAGTGGATACAGAAGTACCTGCAATTCAGGGTGGTATACTTAAAGAAATACTGGTAAAAGAAGGTGATGTGGTAGCCGTTGGCGCTCCTATTGCCATCATTTCTACAAACGGTGAGGATACCGCTGCGCCTGCCGCACCAGCTGCTGAAGCTCCGGCCGCTGCACCGCAAACTGCTCCGGCACAAGCTGCTGCAGCTACGACTGGTTCTTCGGTTGCTAAACTGGATCAGCCTGCTTCAGGTCGCTTCTATTCTCCGCTGGTGCTTAACATTGCCCGCGAAGAAGGCATTTCGATGCAGGAACTGGAGTATATACCAGGTACAGGTAAAGAAGGTCGTGTGTCTAAAAAAGATATCATGACTTACCTCGAAAGCCGCACAGGTGCTCCTGCGCAGGCTGCTGCTCCGCAGGCCCAGCCACAGGCACAAGCTGTTCAGGCTCCGGCCGCTGCCGCTGCTCCTGTTGCTCAGCCACAGGCTGCTGCACCACAGGTTAAACCCGCTGCATCTTATGGTGGTAATGTCGAGATCATCGAGATGGACCGTATGCGTAAGATGATTGCTGACCGCATGGTGGATAGCAAGCGTATTTCTCCGCACGTTACCTCGTTTGTAGAAGCTGATGTAACCAACATCGTGAACTGGAGAAACAAGTGGAAAGATGCGTATAAGAAGCGCGAAGGTGAGAATCTTACCTTCACTCCTATCTTCATCGATGCAATTGCAAAAGCCATTAAAGATTTCCCGATGATCAACGTGTCTGTTGATGGTGGTACTATTATCCGTCACAAAGACATCAACATTGGTATGGCCGTAGCGTTGCCTTCTGGTAACCTAATAGTTCCGAACATCAAGAATGCAGACCAGCTGAACCTGAACGGGTTAACCAAAAAGGTAAATGACCTGGCAAACCGTGGCCGTATGAACAAACTGACTCCGGATGACCTGGCTGGCGGTACGTATACGGTTTCTAACGTAGGTTCTTTCGGTAACGTGATGGGTACGCCTATCATCATGCAGCCGCAGGTAGCTATTATGGCAGTTGGCGCTATCAAAAAGAAGCCAGCTGTTATCGAGACTCCGGAAGGCGACCTGATCGGTATCCGTCACTTCATGTACCTGTCGCACTCTTACGACCACCGCGTTGTAGATGGCTCACTGGGTGGCATGTTCGTACGCCGAGTTGCTGATTACCTGGAGAACTTCGACGTGAACACAACGATCTAAGTAAAAGATCAGCTAAATATAAAAGCCTGCTCCCTCAAAGAGCAGGCTTTATTTTTGGCTATAGTTTTACACATATCTTTTTACTAATATTAAAAGTATAAACTAAGGCTGCTGTAGGTATAGCGGCAAAAAACTATAAAACTATGAGAGTCATATTACCGTGGTTATTAGCTGCCATCTTCCTGTTTATGGCAGTATACTTCTACTGGCAGAAAAGCGAAGCCGAAAGCAGACAAGCCATTGCAGACCGGCAAGTAGCAAAGATTGACGAAGAACTGGAGCAGGAACAAGCTGCAACAGATTCTTTAGAAGAAATGGTGTTGCCACCTGATACCATGGAAATGGTTCCTCCGGGCGGCGCTGCTTTTGTAGACGAGCTGGGCACGCTAAGCCAAAGCGACATACAAAAACTGCAGCGCAAAGGCCTTAAAAGCCCTGAAACTGACCTGATGAACGACCTGAACCGCAAGCAAAGCCAGCTTATACCTGAAAAGGGAACTATGGGCGGCACCATGACCATCCGCGACAGCCGCATACTAAACGACCGCTACGCGCTTGCTTACTATGAAGACGGCCACAATGGTGGTTACCTGCTGCTGAAGTATACTATAACCAACGGCAACATTAGCTGGACTGTGGTAGATAGCTCTAAACTATAAATAACAGCACGAAATTTGGAAAGGAAGTATAAACTATAAACTGATGCTTATGCTGGTTATTCATACTATACTTCCTTTCTTCTTGCTGCTGCTCCAGCCACAGGTTGGCAACTATACTTTAAAACAAGACCTGGAGAAAGACCTGAAACTACTTAGCAGCACATCAGTCTTCATTAGCGATAATACTTCAGCTTCCCCTTCTGTGCAAACTATAGCGCATGATCTGCAGCTTTTCGGAGTGGTGGCAAGTATAGATGCAAGCAACAGCAAGTATAGCAGCAGCACGCAAGGCAGGCATACTATACAGCAATGGAAATTTTCAGAAGGCAATATCAAAGCGATATATCAGATAGAGACAAGTATAGCCTTGGATACAATTGTTACGCAGCGCTACCTCGAAAACAAAGCACCTACACAACACCGCATTCAGAATAAGTTTACGTTCAGGACTTATGCTGTTTCCACGTCAGCAGGATCAGGTCATCTTTATTACATGTCAGAAGCTGAACAAGGACTGTTAGATTATAGGATCGGCAGCAGACAGGTACAGATAAATTATCCTGATAAAAAAGAAGGCCTAAGTGATATTCTCCCGAAAGTGGAACAGGATGTAAGTATTATTCTGACGTCTGAAATGAAGAAGTAAAATATGGCCAGCTTTCCAGCTTTATAGTCGGCTTTAAAGTTACATAGTTACCGTTTATCCAACCACCCCCAACCCCTCCTTATCTAAGGCGGGGAGCTTTTCGGCTTTTGCTATAGTTGCAGGTATAGTTTTATAGTTTTTGCTTTCACACCCCTGTAGTCCCCTTAAGGGGACAGTTCTGTTTTAGCTATAATTAAACCTATAGTTTTATAGTTACAGAAAAGGACAGGTTTTGGCCTGTCCCTTCGGAATTACAACCACGAGAAAGGCTAAGAACTTATACTTCTCCTACAACTATACCATCAGCTATCGAACTGATTTCAGTCTTTGGGTTGAGCGCCTTTGATTTGTTGCGGTGCCGAAAGGCAGCCCGAGGTACGAGGGTAGCTTCAAATCAGCAGCGCGATGCCCGAAGACGAGGCCCCGCGGCCGTGAGCGCACCAAAGCCAACTATGGCAACTGTGGGTTAATAAAGCTCCCAGGATTGGAAGTAGCCATGGAAGTATAACTTAGTTCAAGTAAGTATAGACTCTAACTACAGGACATATAAACTCCCTCGGCTGACACTTGGGATGATAGGAAAGATATAAAACAACAGCGGCTGCTCTCCAAAGAAAGCAGCCGCTGTTGTTTTATATGAAGCTATTTTAAAGCGAGGCTAAACTCTGCTCTATGGCATTGATCTTGGCTTCGGCATCAGCCTGCTTTTTACGCTCGTTAGCAATTACCGCCTCCGGTGCACCACTAACAAAACGCTCGTTGCTCAGCTTCTTCTTCACCGACTCCAGGAAGCCTTTTGTATACTCCAGCTCTTTCTGCAGGCGCTCACGCTCGGCTTCTACGTCAATGTTTCCTTCCATTGGGATAAAGAACTCGTCGCCGGCCTCAACAAAGCTGATAGCGCCATCAACATTTTCCTGCACAAACTGAACCTCGTTAATGTTAGCCAGTTTACGGATGATGCTCAGGAAGTTCTCATATCCATCCTGGTTCATCACTTTAATAGCCAGGTCAAGTGCTTTTGTCTGCGGTATATTTTTAGAGTTACGAATGTTACGAATAGCAGCAACTACTTTCAGTACGCTCTCCATACGGGCATTCAGATCCTTATCAAATGTATCTTTCTTAGGCCAAGCAGAAACGATCAGGTACTCTTTTTCTTTACGCTCCTTCAGGTCGTGCCAGATCTCTTCTGTAATGAACGGCATAAACGGATGCAGCACCTTTAATACTCTCTCCAGGAAAGCTGTGGTAGCTTCCAGTGTTTGCTTATCAATTGGCTGCTGATAGGCAGGCTTGATCATCTCCAGGTAATTCGAGCAGAAGTCATCCCACACCAGTTTATACACAGCCAGCAATGCATCCGAAATACGGAACTTCTCGAAATGGTCTTCAATCTGGACAAATGCCTCATTAAAGCGTGACTCAAACCACTTGATAGCCGTATCGTTCGGGCATGGCAGGCTTTCGTCTACTTCCCATCCTTTTATCAACCTAAAGGCATTCCATATCTTGTTGCTGAAGTTACGGCCCTGCTCTACCAGTTTCTCATCAAACAGCAAGTCGTTACCGGCTGGTGAACTGAACAACATACCAGCACGCACACCGTCGGCACCATACTGTTCTATCAGGTCAAGCGGATCAGGTGAGTTACCCAGCGATTTAGACATTTTACGGCCCTGCGCATCACGAACTATACCAGTCAGGTACACATTCTTGAATGGCATTTCGTTACGGAACTCATAACCAGCCATGATCATACGTGCCACCCAGAAGAACAGGATCTCAGGGGCAGTTACCAGATCATTAGTAGGGTAATAGTATAGTATATCCTTGTTATCCGGGTCTTTAAAGCCATCAAACACCGAGATCGGCCATAACCATGATGAGAACCAGGTATCCAGTACGTCTTCGTCCTGGCGCAGGTCAGATGCCTGTAGCTCAGCATTTCCACTTTCTTTGCGGGCAAGCTGCAGTGCTTCTTCGGCAGTTGTAGCTACCACAAAAGTACCATCCGGCAGGTAGTAAGCCGGAATCTGCTGGCCCCACCACAATTGGCGCGAAATACACCAGTCGCGGATGTTTTCCATCCAGGAGCGGTACATGTTCTTGAACTTAGGCGGGTGCAGGCGAATCTGGTCTTCCATTACAGACTCCAGTGCCGGCTTAGCCATTTTATCCATTTTGCACCACCACTGCATCGACAAACGTGGCTCAATTACAGCACCTGTACGCTCCGAAGTCTGAAGTACACTTGGATACTCTTCTATCTTCACCAACAGGTCAGCTTCCTGCAGATCTTTTACAATATTACGACGAGCTGCAAAACGGTCCTGGCCAACATACAGCTGCGCTTTTTCATTCAGCGTACCGTCGTTGTTCAGGATATCGATGATTGGCAGGTTGTGCTTCTGGCCCAGTTCGTAGTCGTTAAGGTCGTGTGCAGGCGTTACTTTTAGTGCACCTGTACCAAAATCTATACTTACGTACTCATCCAGTATAACCGGAATCTCTTTACCCAGCAGTGGTATGCGAACAGACTTACCATGCAGGTGCATGTAGCGCTCATCATTCGGGTTTACTGCGACCGCTACGTCGGCCATTATGGTTTCCGGGCGCGAGGTTGCAACGGTTATATATGTTTTTTCGGCTTCTTCTGATACCACTTCATACTTCAGGTGGTACATTTTCGCCATTGTTTCTTTCGGGATTACCTCTTCATCAGAAAGCGCAGTCTTGCCTTGTGGGTCCCAGTTTACCATGCGCACGCCACGGTAGATCTGGCCTTTGCGGTACAGGTCCACAAACACTTCAATAACGGCAGCCGAAAGGTCGTCTTCCATGGTAAAACGGGTACGGTCCCAGTCGCAGGAAGCACCTAGTTTTTTAAGCTGCTCCAGAATAATGCCGCCATACTTCTCTTTCCACTCCCACGCATATTTCAGGAATTCTTCGCGGGTAATATCTTTTTTCTCGATGCCGCGCTCTTTTAGCATAGCCACAACTTTAGCCTCCGTAGCAATAGAAGCGTGGTCGGTACCTGGCACCCAGCAAGCCTCTTTGCCCTTCATACGCGCACGACGGATAAGCACATCCTGAATGGTATTGTTGAGCATGTGGCCCATGTGCAGCACACCGGTTACGTTTGGCGGCGGAATTACAATGGTGTAAGGCTCTTTTTTCGGGTTAGGCGTAGAGCGGAAGAAGCCACGCTCCATCCAGCTGCTGTACCACTTTTCTTCTACTTCTTTGGGATTATATTTCTTTGCTATCGACATCTTATACTTTGTATTTGCTGCTAAATGCGCTAAAAAGCAAAAATAGGGAATTTAGCTTTAATTGTTGATTGCTTATTGTTGATTGTTAAAAGTCTGAACCTTGATTAATGTCGATTTCCGGGATTAACTATAATCCTGCTATCACAAAATCCTCTAAACCCTGATTTAGAAAAGGGATCTTAAATAACCGAGCTAGTCCTATTAATCACTGACTAAACGACCTGCAGGCTATACTTGGTGAGCAACCCCTGCAAGCTATATTGCGAGAACTTTGCTTTTTTTATGGTGCTGATCTCAGGATCTATGTCAAAGTTATAGGCAGTGGACAGATCGGCGCCGGAAAGGTTGGTATAGTTAAATACAGCTCGCTCCAGGTCTGTTGTATCAAATAAAGCGCTGGTCAGGGTAGTATCAGAAAAATCTACACCTTTTAGAGAAGACTTTACAAACTTGGTTTTCGCCATTTTCTTTTTCGCAAACGAAGCATAATCCAGCAGGCAATTCTCGAAGTATACTGTAAACAGGAAATCTTCACACTCGCTGAAGTTTATACCTGTAAGCTTACACTCTTTAAAAACCACGTTATTTATACTTGCATGGTTTAGCTTCAACATAGTCAGGTTACAGCCTATAAAAGTACAGTCGGTAAAACGGGTTTCGGCAAAACTGCTGCCCGAAAAATCACAGTTCCTGAAGGTACAGTTTTCAAACTCTCTGTTCTTTATTTCTTTGTTTGGGTAAATTACCTTTTCAAAGGCTTTATCTGCGTGAATCGATCCTTCCATGTATGCGAATTTGGTAAGCAAAATAAACAAAAAAACCTGCCTTGCGAGACAGGTTTTTGTGAATTGTAGTAGTTTATACTTATGCCTCCTGGTGCAACCAGCTTTTCTTGGCAAGCAGTTCTTCTTCTGTTTCGCGGTAGTCGGGGTCGTCTACGCAGCAATCCACAGGGCAAACGGCTGCACACTGCGGCTCTTCGTGGAAGCCCATGCACTCCGTACATTTATCAGAAACGATGTAGTAAAACTCATCTGAAATTGGTGGCTGAGCCGCATCGCCGGGAATTACTTCCCCGCCGTCGATCTCCACCTCTTTCAGCGCAGTACCACCACCCCAGGTCCACTCGGCACCGCCTTCGTAAATAGCAGTGTTAGGGCATTCTGGTTCGCAAGCTCCGCAGTTTATACACTCATCGGTTATCATTATAGCCATAGTCGTATCTCCTGTATATTTTTTATACTTTTGTATATCGGTTTCTAAATCGCAAAATTAGGAACATTAAACGTCCTATCAAATAAAAATTATAAGCCACACCATACACGCCATGACATTAGAGAACAGGATTGAAGCTTTTGTGGAACTGGGCAGGCAGCTAAAAAGCCTGACGCCGGAAGACAAACAGGTATGGGCCCGTATGGCTCAGTCGCGTAACCCGTGGTTTGATGAAGAAAACGTATCCCGTGCCCTTAATGGCATAACGCAAATGCTGGAGGAACAATACCTCCGCGAATGGCTTTACCCTTATCATTTAAAACAGGTTTCGCAAAAAAAGGTTGGCGTAGTAATGGCCGGCAATATTCCGATGGTAGGTTTCCACGATTTCCTGTCGGTGCTGATGAGCGGGCATTACCTGCTGGCAAAGCTAAGCTCTGACGATACTGTGCTGATGCGACGCCTCGCTGATATGCTGGTAGGTATAGAGCCTGCTTTTGCCAACCAGTTTGAGTTTGTAGAGATACTGAAAGATGCAGATGCCATTATTGCTACCGGGTCCGACAACACTGCCCGCTACTTTGAGTATTACTTTGCCAAGCGACCACACATTATCCGCAAAAACAGAACAAGTATAGGCGTACTTACCGGCCACGAAGAAGCCGACGACCTGAAAGCGCTGGGCGATGATTTTTTCCAATACTATGGCTTGGGCTGCCGCAATGTATCGAAAGTGTTTGTGCCAGAGGGCTATACTTTTGATAAATTCTTTGAAGCCAACCAGCACCGCCAGAATATACTGGATCACCATAAATACCAGAACAACTACGACTACAACAAATCTATATTGCTGGTAAACCGTGTACCGCACTTCGACAACGGCTTTATGCTGGTGCAGCAAAGCGAGAATCTGGTCTCTCCTATCTCAGTGTTGTTTTATGATACCTTTAGCTCGTTAACAGACCTGCGTAAAAAGCTAAGCGCCATAAAAGACAAAACACAGGTTATAGTTTCGGCACATGGCTGGCTGGAGGGAAGTATACCTTTTGGTAAAGCACAATGCCCGATGGTGTGGGACTATGCCGATGGTGTCGACACGATGGCGTTTCTGCAGAAAATCTAGCGAATGGCAATTCTTAAAACTGTAGTTTTCGTAAATATAATTAGCTATATTAGTTAGGAGTATTCACCCATAAATACACCATACATGAAAGCTACAGTAAACAGAATACCTATGGTAGAGAAGGAAATGATTCCTTCCCTCCACTTCAGCCACAAAGATGTATTAGACAATACAGAAGCTCAGAAAAAGCGCCTGTGGGACTTAA
Organism: Pontibacter deserti; assembly: GCF_023630255.1. Lineage (NCBI taxonomy): Bacteria > Pseudomonadati > Bacteroidota > Cytophagia > Cytophagales > Hymenobacteraceae > Pontibacter > Pontibacter deserti. Next base: position 2,172,781 of record NZ_JALPRS010000001.1, read on the forward strand.
ACCGTGCTTCCATATTAGGCAATGGCTACCACGGCAAAGTAGAAATAACGTTTAAAACAGCTGAGGGAGATTTAAAGCGGGTAGATACAACTGTCTGGGCTGTAGACGACAAGTTTATGACATTGAAGGGAGGATGCTGTATTCCTACTTCTTCAGTGGTGGGAGTAGAATTCTACTAAGCCATATTCACATAAAGTATAAAAAACACCGCCCGTTTCTCGGCTTCTGCAGATAAACGGGCGGTGTTTTTGTTTTTTAAGCTATTAAATCCTTTCCAGCGTTTTCCGGATAAGGCTATCGATCACTTCTTCGGCGTTAGGGGCAAATTGCTGTGTAATGCGGTTGGCAACTATAGCGTTCAGCGAAAGCATTTCGTGGCCAAGCAATCGGCCCATACTATAATAACCCGCAGTCTCCATTTCGAAATTCGTTAGCTGGAAATCGCATACTTTGAAGTTCTGGTATACCTGCAGCAGGTTCTGGTTACGTAAGCCCCCACGCAGCACACGGCCTTGGGGCGCATAAAAACCCGGGCAGGTAAGTGTGTTACCCGGCACCATATCAAAGGCTATTTTATCCAACAACATTTTAGAGCCAGGCACACAGTAAGGTGTAAAACCTACCCCTAATTGTTCTTTCAGGGCGCGAGTTATACTTTGCTCATCTTCAGTCTGTTCCAGTGGGTAAAATTCCATCAGCGAGTCCAGGCCTACACTATAATGCGAAGCTAAATGGCTACCTAGAGGTATAGACTCCTGCAACGATCCTGAAGTGCCTATACGTACAATCTTCAGCTTTATCTTTTCTTCATTCGGCTCCCGGCTCATGAAATCAATATTCACCAGCGCATCCAGCTCATTCATCAGGATATCGATGTTATCGGTACCCATACCTGTTGAGATCACCGTTAAGCGCTTGCCTTTGTAGTAACCTGTGTGCGTCACAAACTCACGCTTGGCTATTTCCACCTCTATCTCATCAAAATACCTGCTTACCATTGGCACGCGTTCCGGGTCACCGACTGTAATTATAGTATCTGAGATATGCTCAGGCAAAAGGTTAAGATGATAAACAGTACCGTTCTTATTGATGATCAGTTCTGATTCGGGAATTGAAGCCATAGTTTATGGTTTAAAGTTGAAGCTGATAAATTGCTGTCCTGTTTTATACTTTGTAGCTACTATTAAGTTAAAAGCAAGCAGGGCAACAAGGGCAAAAGTAGAAACCTTCGAGTATAAATGCACTTATAGAAGTCATTTCTTCCGTTAAATCAGCAGCATTATAAACGAATGACCTTTAACACCCTCGCTTTCAAACTATAAATTTTCTGTTACTTTTACTGTTGTACAAACTATAATTACATGAGGCTACTATTACTATTGTTGCTTATGGTAAGTATAACATCTCAGGTACAAGGCCAGGAACGCAAACGGGCAAGAGATTATGGTATAAAGATAGGTGTGCTGCCAATTGGCAAGCATAATGCCATAACCGATGTACCCGGTGTAACAGTAGGCCACACAACACTTATCCAAGGCAACAATATCCGGACTGGCGTTACAGCTATACTTCCGCATAGTGGCAACATTTTCCAGAGTAAAGTACCGGCTGCTGTATATGTAGGCAATGGCTTTGGCAAACTGGCCGGCAGCACACAGGTACAGGAACTGGGCAACCTCGAAACGCCCATTCTACTTACCAATACCCTGGGCGTAGGCACCGCCCTGAATGCTGTAGTAGGTTATACTTTGCAGCAGGCAGGCAATGAAGAAGTACGATCTGTAAACGCTGTAGTAGGCGAAACCAATGATGGGTACCTGAACGACATACGAGGCAGACATGTAACAGAAAACCATGTGTTAGAAAGTATAAAACAGGCCAAAGCAGGCGCAGTGGCAGAAGGCAATGTAGGGGCAGGCACCGGCACCGTTTGCTTTGGTTTTAAAGGCGGCATTGGTACATCCTCTCGAAAGCTACCTGCAAGTGTGGGAGGCTACACGGTTGGTGTACTGGTGCAAACCAATTTTGGCGGAGTATTACAGGTTGATGGCGTACCGGTTGGCGAAGCACTTGACCAGTATTACCTGAAGCAGCAAATAAAAGACAGTGCCGATGGATCTTGTATGATAGTGGTGGCTACGGATGCCCCCCTGGATGCCCGTAACCTGGAACGGCTGGCAAAACGTGCTATGCTGGGAATGGGTAAAACAGGTGGTATTGCCTCCAACGGCAGCGGCGATTATGTCATAGCTTTTTCTACTGAGCCAACTATACGCGTACCTTATACTTCTGATAGCAAAACCCAGACAGCCACATACCTCCGCAACGATGAAATATCGCCACTTTTTATGGCGGTAATAGAAGCTACGGAAGAAGCTATCATTAACTCCCTTTTTGCAGCCGAAACCATGGAGGGCACAGACCAACACAAAGTAGAAGCGCTGCCCATCGATAAAGTAGTCAAGATCTTAAAGCAACACAATGCAATCAAACGCTAAACTCCATGCCTACATACATGGCCAGATAAAACCACTGGAGGAGTCTTTTCTACACATCAGCGACCTTGCAATACAACGTGGGTACGGTATTTTCGACTTTTTTAAGGTAGAACAAGGGAAGCCCGTGTTCCTGGAGGATTATCTGGAGCGGTTCTACGAATCTGCAATGCTAATGGAGTTGTCGGTGCCCCTGACTACAGATGCACTAAAGGATGCTATTTCTAAGCTTATCCAACTAAACAACCTGCCGCAGTCTGGGGTTAAAATGATACTGACCGGTGGGTACTCTGCCAATGGTTATGATCCCGGAGAACCGAACCTGCTGATCACGGAGCAGCCACTGGTTCTGCCGGAACAGGAGATGATCGAGAAAGGCATCAAGATCATTACCCACGAGTATATACGCGAAATACCTAGAGCTAAAACTATAAATTACTCCATGGGCATCCGGCTGATAAATAAAATAAAAGCTGCTAATGCCAGCGATGTATTATACCAGCAGAACGGAGTAGTAACCGAATTCCCCCGCTGCAACTTCTTTATTGTGACCCAGGATGATACTATAGTTACTCCTGCCGAAGATGTGTTGCTCGGCGTTACCCGTAAAAATGTGCTGAAACTAGCCCGACAAAAGTATAAAACAGAAGAAAGGGCTGTAACTATAGAAGATATTGCCCAGGCCAAAGAAGCCTTCCTGACCAGTACTACCAAACGTATCCTGCCTATAGTTCAAGTTGATGATATGGTTATTGGGGATGGAAAACCGGGTGAGGTAACAAAGAACTTACTTGATGACCTGATAAAGCTAGAGAAGATGCATTAAAGCTGATTCGGACATCTATGTCCGGATACTATCTGTAAAGGGACATCCGTGTCCATGTATCACCTCACACGGGAATATGGACATCCCCAACAGATCACTTTCAGACATAGATGTCTGAAAGAGCATTTGGTCACACTCACCGGACGCGAGCAAACGCTGAAACAATTATTACCAGTCTTTTATCCTGCGTCTGAAATCTTGTGTCTTTCTAATTGGTATAAAATAAGAAAAGCGTGGCCGTTGGGCACACGCTTTCCTTTGCTTTAGAGAATACTTATACTTGTACGTCGTTTTTCTTCTTGCGGTTGAATCCTTTTAGTGGATTATAGCCGTTCATTTCTTTCTGGTAGTAGCCAGTTCCATCATACGGGCGCTTTTCAGGGTGGCCTTTGCATTCTGTAGAGCAGGCACCTTCCAGTTCCCAGCCACACTTCTCGCATATAGCTACATGCAGGTTACAAACCGGGTTAGCACAGTTTACCATACGGTCGTCTTCGGTACCGCACACGTAGCAATGCGAAATAACTTTCGGGTTTACAGAGTTCACATCTACCGCTACACGGTTATCGAACACATAGCACTTACCTTCAAAGTCTTCGCCGCCGGCTTCTTTGCCATACTTTATAATGCCACCATGCAACTGGTAAACATCCTCAAAACCCTGCTCCAGCAAAAAGGCACTTGCTTTCTCGCATTTAATACCGCCGGTGCAGTAGGTCAGGATTTTTTTGTCTTTATACTTTTCCTTCAGCTCTGCCACCTTCTCCGGAAACTCACGGAAGTTCTCGATATCCAAGGTAACAGCATTCTTGAAGCGGCCCACATTATACTCGTAATCCGAACGCACATCCAGCACCACCACATCTTCACGGTCTTTCATCTCCCTGAACTCTTTCGGCTCCAGGTGTTTGCCGGTACGGGCATTCGGGTCTATGTGCAGCAAGCCGGAGTGTACGATCTCAGCTTTGGTACGTACGTGCATTTTTGTAAATGCATGACCCTCCGATTCGTCTACCTTAAAATCGATCTTGGCAAAGCGCGGATCTGCGTGCATGGTCTCCATATACTTTTCGCAATCTTCTTTCAGACCGGACACAGTGCCATTCAGACCCTCTTTCGAAACGATGATACGGCCGAGCAGATTTAGCTCAAGGCACATCAGGTGGTGTTGCTCACGGAATTCTTCCGGATCTGCTATCGGCGTGTAGCAGTAGTACAGTAAAATGCTGTATGGTTTGTTCATAACGGCTTAGTTTCAGCTAAGTGTTAACTATAAATTGTTGATTATATTTATTGTCTGAATCAGGATTTGAAGATAAGCTGGATTTAAAATTCACTCATCCACTCAATCTCTCATTCAAAATTATTCTGCAAAGCTATAGTTTACTTTATTGCTCTAAAATGATTTTCGTCACTCAGGCTAAATAACAGCAACTATAACTATAAAAGTTTACTTTATGGCCGCTGCCGGATTACCGAAAACAGTTGCTTTGGCAGGCACATCGGCTACCACTACCGAGCCCGCACCAACTCGTGCATTCTTCCCTATCTTCACCCCAGACACGATAACCGCACCTGAACCTATAAAAGCGCCCTCTTCTACTTTCACTTCAGAGTTGATGATAGCACCTGCCCCGATCTGTACAAAGTCAGCGATCTCGGCATTAGTATCAACTATAGCTCTGGACTGGATGATGCAGTTGTCGCCGATCTTGGCGTTGTTGTTAACTATAGCGCCAGCCGCTACCATGTTGCCGTGGCCTAACCATGCATATTCTGACACTGAACTGAACTTATGGATAGCGTTTACCGGAACCACTTTATACTCTTCCTTCAGCATGTTTATCAGGCCTTTGCGTGCAGCCGAATCTTCTACAGCCACAAACACGTCGCACTTCTTGCCAATCAGTTTCAGGAACTCATTGTCTTCGGTGCTACTCATCACCAACACATTATTGATTTCCTGGTGCTGTATATCTTTTTTGTCGTCGAGGAAGCAGTACACCACCACGCTGTTGCTGTTGAAAATATCGAGAGCGGCAGTACCCAGTTGCTGGGCGCCAAGTATAATTACAGGATTCTGCATAGCTTATTTAAATAAGGCGCAAAGGTACGAATAAGTGCCGGAGATTGAAAGTATGATTATTGGCCTAATGGCAACAGCTTTTGCATGATTCGCTGTGCTATTCTATTCTGCAGCAGCAGGTATACCAGAAACGGAAGGAAGATGATCCTGTAACGGCTTAACGTACCGAAATTAGGTGTACTGATGCCAATTACCACTGCTGAGATTACTATAAACAACAGCAGTATAATGTGCCATAAGTGCACCTTCTGTAACCAAACTTTAGAGAAAGCAGCAGCTAAAGCCACACCAGTAAGTATAAACAACAGCAGGTTTTCCAGCCCGAGGATAACGTACAGCGCGCTCCCCGACTCCCCAATAAACGGCCGGTAAAGAGAGTTAAAGAAGGCTTTTGGTGCATTGGAAAATACAGAAGTTACAGTAGGCTCTAAGGAATGATAACTGATATGCGGCCCGTGCTGCGATAAAGTCAGCAATCCGGTATAGGTCTTTACCAGCTGTTCGGTTATAAAAGCTACATTAAATATCCCACTCATTTGCCAGACCATAACAGCAGCTAACAGTGCAAGCCCGGCTAACGCCAGTAACTGCACTTTTATACTTTGCAGCTTCTTTATACTTTTAGCCAATAACGTAACAACAAGATAATACCCCAGCAGGACCAGTAATACAGCAGCAAAAAATACTTTTATTCGGATAAACAGGTATAGTTGAAAGGGCAGCAATAACCAGGTAAGTATAGATACTGGCTGCCTGTGTGCCAGTTGAAGTACAAATGCTACTATCCAACACATGCTTCCCATCAGTACCGCATCCTTTAAAAGCCCCGAACTCCAGAACACCACAGACGGAATGAACAGGAACGCAACTATAGCCGCCTTACGGGTTTCCGGAAAGATATCTGCAAGTATAGCCGCCAGCTTCGCCATGCCCCAGAAACTGAACAGCGAGAAGTATAAACTTATCAGGTAGTAACTACTGCCCGTGAGCAGGTTAAAAAGGCTGATGATCTTGAGCAGGAAAAAGGAATTTGAAAAATAAAAGAACCTGGTAAACGGCACGCTCTGCTTAAAACTCTCACTCGGAAATTCATTGAAAAGCAACAAGCGCCAGTATGTACCTAAATCCTCATATGCCAGTTGGGTCAGCTTTTGTGAGCCCCTAAAGTAAGTAATGGTATCGCCTTCGCCGTAGTAGTGAAAGTATAAAATACCAAGCAACACCCCAGAGATCAGCTTTAACAACAACGCAGGCAACAGGTAAGGTTTTAACCTTTGCGCCCACTCCTGCCTATGCAGTAACCAGCCTGCCCCGAACAGCAGCAGGATATTGAGGAAGTATACCAGCAGCGTCACGATCGGGAAAGTATGTTTTGCTTCAGGATTTTATTACCTACTGCACACTGCAGGCAGTTCACCGGCTGGCAATAGTTTTGATAAAGACTAAGTGCTGCCTGGTTATCAGCTGCGGATGTCGCTTTCCAGCCTAGTTCTTCATAAAGTCTTGTAATCTTGTTCAATGCTTCTTTTACCTTCTCCAGCAACTCGATCGCTTTTTCAAGATATGCACGGTCGACGGTAAAATGGCTGTAAGCAGCCAGCAGTGGTACTGCTACATTGATAATGAGGTTATGCGCGCTGTCCTTACCCATGGTTTTAGTTGCTTTGCCAGGCTCCGGGCTAAATGTAAAATGCTGCTGCCAGAACTCTGAAACCGGCACCATAAATAAGGCCTCGTATTGTTTAATAGTTTGGGCTTCAAGTATAGCTGTAAAAAAGCTTTGCCGGTTTGCCAGCACAGCTGCTAGCTGCGCTAACCTAACAGTCGGGAAGTTGGCAGGCCGCATGCGCATAAAATTCCAGTGGTGGCGCTGCATAGCTGTATCCTGCAAGCTATACTTGTGGCTCATGAAATTATACTCTTTCGCCAGTTGCTGCGCATAGTCAGTAGCCGCATCCGCTAAATAACCAGCCTGACCGAATAAAAGCGCCTCCAGTTGAAAAAGCTGTTGCTGTTTTCGAAGTATAGCTGTCGGCAGTGCACTGGCCAATCGTTCCATTGGCTCCTGGTTTATCTTAAACCCGAACCCTTTGAACAACACATGATAAGCGGTGGCTTCCCAGTCGTGGTTATAGTTGGCATGTAGTTGCAGCACCTCCTGTCCTTTCTGCTCCAGTCGCTCTGTTAAGGCCCGGCCCAGCATCATGGTTTTGGTAATTTCGGGCACGGCCGGCCACACATTGGCGCAGGGTATAGTAGTTCGGGCTTCCTGTAGTTGGCGGTAAGTATAAACCAGCGATGTATCAACTCTATCCTTCAGCTCCAGCACCGGAATAATGGTACCATCTGTCCGGCGTATAGTTTCGTCGGCTTGCCACACTACATGCAGAATTACCTGGTCGTATTTCAGGTCGGTCTGGTGCTGGTGGCGGCGCCAGTCTGATGCCCGTAAATGTATCTCCACACTCCCCGACCATTCCACATCGCCAATCTTAAGTATAGCTTCCCTAAAATCGGGGCCGGCATCGGTGTTGTAGTAGCCAGTCCGCAGTACCTGCAGCGGTTCGCCTTCCGTAGTAGCCAGGTCGGCTTTACGGTAGTACTGGTGTTGCCAGATGTAATGCAGGAAATCTTCTTTCATGGTAAAGCCAGCCCGTAGCAGAGCAGACTTCTAAGATAAGCGCAAATCAGCAGAAATTAAAAAATACGGATAGTAGTGGGCACCAGGTAACGTTGCTGCTGTTGTTGCTGATGATGCTTAAACCCTTGCTTTACATTGTCGGTGGCATCCATCACAGGTCCTTCAAAAATAGATTTATACTTAGCTGGCAGAGGTCCCAGATCAGGGGTAAGCGTTGATTCTTCCGGCAGCTCCAGGTTCCGTACAGCCACTTTGAAATCCTGTAGTGTAGCCCAGGGCATTACCTGTACCTCGGGTAATTGTTTGGCTGTTTGTTTCAGGGGAACGCTGGTTGTAAACTTCTCAGAAGTGTTAGTTTCAGGAATGATGATGTACTGCTTCTCAAAGCCCAGCGCCTGAAAAACCACGCTATCGCCGGGAAGGACTAGTAGTGTAAAAAAGCCATCCTGTTTTGATACCGTACCACGCTTTGAGCCGTCACATAAACGGCAATTCCGGGTAGGCCTGCAGCGCTATCAGCATTAACTACAACCCCAGACAGATGCACCACAGGTCTTTGCTGTTGTGCCATAGCCGGCTGCAGGCCAACTATAAATATAGCTAGCAGCGATAAAAGTATAGCTTGAGTTTTCAGGGAGCTATAGTTGAGTTTGTAATATGTGACTACTGCCTTACGGTTACATAAGCCGCCAGCTGCGCACCTATACCTTTTTCCCACTTGCCTAAGCTAGCTTTACGGGTATGGTGGCTTCCGCCTAGATCTCCACCATACGTAAACATAAATTCTCCCTTATGTCTAGGGTCTGGCAGGTACTCAAAGGCAATAAAGAAATCTTTATCAACTGTAATGTTATAGTCTTCCAGATCTATTGTTACCCAACCTTTATTTAGTGGCAGGCGCTTGATTATACTTTCCTCAACCATACGTTCCCCCGGGTCGCCATTTGCGTTCTCGTAAAAGTTTATCCGCATGTTGGCAGACGCTATTTTGTCGCTTCGCAGGTATAGAGAAACAGAAAGAATATCCGAGGGCTTTTTATTCAGTTTGATCAACTTGGCAAGTTCAGAAATGTCGTTAGGGTCGCGGGCTTGGGAAGTGCCATGCACAAACGGATTACGGAAGGTGATACCAAACTTTTTAATCTTCGGCTTACGGTTAGTTACCACCACTTCGCGCAGGCTGGTTGTTTTCTCAGTTAGAGTAAATTCCGACAGGTTCTTCTCGACTATAGTTTTAACCGGCACTGAGAGCTCCTGATAACCTACTGCCGAAAATGTCAGCGTATCATTTAAATAAGCTTCAGCAAGTTGCAGTGTAAATTTTCCTTCTGCTGTAGCGGCTGTGCCAATCCCTTTCTGCTTAATGCCAATATTTACATAAGGTATTGCCTCTTTTCCGGAAAGCACGGTGCCTTTTAACACGACAGCCTGGCTAAAAGCAGTAAATGATAGAAATATAAACGTGGCGACAAGTATAAGTTTGGTCATGGATTATTTGCATTTAGTATTTGCTAAACGCAACTCCCAAGTATAAAGTATAGTATAATCTGAATATTTAAAATATTGCTACACCTGTGCTTAAAACTGTATCAGCTTAACACTCCAGTGCCTGTCTGTCCCATTTTGCCAGGTTGGCGGCGGCTTCGTAACTACTCTCCAGGAAGCTCAGTAATACAGCTTCAGGGTCATCTGCTTTTCGTACAGCTTCATACGGAAGTATAAACTCTCCTAACGTTTCATGAAAGTATGCTTCTGCAGGTTCGATTTCAGCAGCTCTATACCCATCGGGCTCTGGGTAGATGTAAGCATAAAAAGCTGCTTCCGGTAATGCTTCGCTTCCTGGCCAGAAACCGCAACTATACACCTCATGCGAGTAAGCTTCCTGCGCTACCCAATCAGGTAAATTAGGCACACCGCCTGGGTGCTTGGGTGCTGTTCTCCCCGAAAAACGTGATACTGCCAGATCAAAACTTCCCCAGAAAAAATGTACCGGACTACATTTACCCCTGAATTTTGCCCGAAACTGCTGTAACACTTCCTGCGCCTTCAGCAAGGCCTGGTGCAGAGCTGTTGCCTGTGCAGGATCATAGGTTTTATGGGTCTGGTCTTCATCAAACGGTATCGGATTTTCCAGTTCGCAAGGCACCTTATAGATATGCACATCTATGCCTAAATCTGCCAGTGCATGCATCACTTTTTTGTAAAACTCCGCTACCGGCATATTAAATAAAGCAAAGGAGCGCTTTTGTCCGGCATTGGTTTTTATACTTAACTGATGTTGCACCAGGTTCAGATCTACCTGAAAATGAACACCTTGATGTGAGAGATCGCCTGTAGTTAGCCCTGTTGGAGAAACTGAGAGTGTAACGTGCCACGAGTGATTAACCCAGGGCTGCATCTGCAGTTTTATTTTACCGATGATCTGCGTCCAGAGGTGGAGGGTTTCGAGCGTATCTTTCGATGTGTGGTAATTAAGTTCAGGCCAGCCGGTTTTCATAGTTCTATCGTGTATGGTATAGTATAGATTAACGATAGAAGTTGCTTAAAGTGAGGGCTTTCAGCTGTTCATTATCAAGACGCTCCTAGGTCCTCCGTACACTCGGAGGCCGGTGGTTGCCAGACTTCGGATTGTTATCCATACCTCGGAGCGTCTTTGTCTATTTCCCCGACTCCTGTCTATACTTCTGTTGTAACCCCAGCAGGAAATTTCGCAGGATCTGGTCTTTTAGCGGGCGATAATGCTGGTGGTCGGGTTTACGGAAAAAGGCACTGAGTTCCGATTTACTTAACCGGAATTTTATCTGCTCCAGGATATCCAGGATGTCTTCGTCTTTCAGGTTAAGGGCTATTTTAAGCTTACGCAGGATGATATTGTTATTCAGGCTTTTCTCCGGTTTTGGCTGTTCGCCTTCTTTTTTGCCGCGCCTGTCGTTTATAAAGCCATTCAGGAAAGTTGCCAACTCCAGGTCGTTCAGTTTCTGAAACTCCGGGTCATCTTCCTTCTTCATCCAGTCGCTTATCTCGGCCCGGGTTACTTCTTTGCCACCTTCTGCAAATAGCTCTATCATTTTATTATCGCTGATATCGAAAGTATAGCGCAGGCGGCGCAGTATGTCGTTGTTATTCATGTATTGTAATACGTTAGATCAGTTCTTTTTGCATGCACACGCTGCTTTCCACGCCTGCATATTGCCCATAGTTCGGGATTATGGTATAGCCGCTGTTCTTGTAAAGTGCAATGGCTTCTGTTTGTTTATTACCAGTCTCTAAAATGGTGGAAGTATAGTTTAACTCTTTTGCCCATTCTTCTAAAGCAGTCAGCACCTGCCTGGCTATACTTTGCCTTCTATAATCCGGGTGCACAAACATGCGCTTTACTTCGGCTATACTTTCGGTGTAGGGTTTTATAGCGCCACAGCCAGCCGCCACGCCATCTTTGTAAGCAACAATCACTTCGTTTATACTATCCACCTTATTGAACTGCGCAAAAAAGGCATGGTCGTCGCCATCGTTCTCTTTCAGGTTCTGGTCCAGTAAAACTATAAGGTTCCGGAAATTGGGGTTATGGGATGTGGTGCGGGTTAGGGTTAGCATTAATGGTTTATGTAGAATTGATTTAGATATTTGGTCTCAATGAACGCAAAATTCCAAATAGATGCGTAAAAACTCCTTAAATGCATTGTCCTATTCGATTATCTCAACATTTAGAATGATGTAAGTGATTGGAAAAATATAACCTCCAAAATATAAGATTACTCCCAAATATTTACTTAAACGCCGATCAGCTTTACTTTGCCCTTCAAATTCTATAATATATTGTTTATACTTCCCTCCTTTTATAAACAAAAAACAATTCAGTAAAAACAAACTTAACAATAGAGCCACTACCAGTTCAGCTAAACCAAAATCTAATCTTTGCTTTTCTATTTGCATGTTTATAATATCATCCCAGCTAAACAGATTTATAACCATTATTAAGCTTAACGTAATATTCCCTGCCAACATAATAGCAGCATTCCATTCAGGGATGTCCTTCTTGCTCATTGAGTAGGAGGCTATAAAAAGGTATTTATAGAGAAACTTATACATTTAACATAACAAAAAATCGATTTTTACACTTACCGAAAAAATCTACAAATGCTGCACGTACTGCTCCAGGTATTGCTCCATTTCGCGTTGTACTTCCTGGGCTGCTTCGCGAGCTTTTTCGGCGAAGTCGCGGCCAGATGAGGCGTAGATAATAGCGCGGGAAGAATTGACCAACAGGCCGCAACGCTGGTTCATGCCTAAACGTGAGATCTCTTCGAGGCTACCACCCTGCGCACCAACTCCCGGCACCAGCAGGAAATGGTCTGGAACTATAGCACGAACACGCTGCACATACTCGGCTTGCGTGGCACCAACTACATACATTAACTGGCCGGCTGTGCCCCAGGTAGAGCTTTCGCGCAGCACCTGCTCCCACAGGTATTCTTCGCTGCCATCAGCAAGGCGAAGCATCTGGAAATCCTGGCTACCTGGGTTAGAGGTCAAAGCTAAAAGTATAACCCACTTGCCCCCCTGCACCAGGAACGGCTTCACCGAATCAGAACCCATGTAAGGCGCCACGGTAACGGAGTCAAAATTCATGGTCTCAAAAAAAGCGCGGGCATATAGTTCGGAGGTGTTGCCAATGTCTCCACGTTTGGCGTCGGCTATGGTAAAAATCTCCTGAGGTATGTAATTTATCGTTTTCTCCAGGCTCACCCACCCTTTCGGCCCCTGCGCTTCATAAAAAGCAATGTTTGGTTTGTAGGCCACGCACAGATCGGCAGTTGCATCAACTATCTGGCGGTTAAACTCAAATACCGGGTCTTCAAAGTCCAGCAGGTGTTCTGGTAGTTTTTTGGGGTCGGTGTCAAGGCCGACACACAGGTATGATTTTTTTTGCAGGATCTGCTCAAACAGTTTTTCTCTTGTCATGGCTTGGGTGGGTTTTGTCAGGTATAACAAAGCTACATTTTTACCTGCACTGCTAAAAGACTTTTCCAGGTTTATACTTTCATATCATCTTAAACATCTCTTATTTCAAATATTTGAGTATAGCTTGCAACCATTGCCTGCATTTCAGACTCTTATAAAGTATAAACCTAACCATAACACAATGACCAGACTTTTCTTTGCCTGCACTTTATTGGTAACTCTGCTTATGGGTTGCTCACAAAAAGAAGATGAAGTAAATCCTTTTGCTGCCTTAGAAAAATTTCCGGCACCTATTGTAAAGGTTGATGCTCCTACAAACGCTGCAGTTGGCGTAGTAACCCCCATAGAAGTATACTTTGTTGTAAACAGTGGTTGTGGTTATTTTGGTAGTTTTGAAGTTGAGGGCTCAGGTACCGAGCAGATAATAAAAGTTTACGCTAAATACCGAAACACCATCTGTACACAGGACCTGCCAACCCGACAGCAGACCTTTGAATTTAAACCAACTGTAAAAGGCACTTATACTTTGCAGTTCTACTACCAGCCCGACGAATATATTACCAAAACTATAGTAGTGGGTGATGTAGCTACAATCGGTCAATAGCCAGAAACTTGTTTGTAAAGTCTCCGAGATAATCGCAACTGTTAGAATTCATCTATAAATAAAAAAGGCTGCCCGGTAAGGCAGCCTTTTTTATTGTTATCTTTTATACTTAACGCAAGTCTACTACGCTTACACCTTTATACCTGGCTTTGTTAAAGCTAAAGGTATCAGCAGCCAGAGTCGGGTTAGCCTGGAAATTCTTGATGGTATAAGTATAGCGGTTACCGTTGTTGCGGAACATCTTCCAGCTCTTTAATGATTTATCTTTCTGGTTAATGTAAAGGCGCACTTTAAAGATCGGGTTATTACGGTCCTGCGGAGCCATCTCGATCACATCATAGGTCACACCATCAGCACCTTTCTCAGGGCCCGTATACGCATACTTGTAGCCTTTCTTATACATGTCAAAAATCTTGCTTGGCGACATAGCTTCTGCTTCCGGGTCTGACTCTGTGATCGTTACTTCATTCACATCTTTCAGGTAAGTCCACATTAGTTTTCCATCGCTGATGACTTCCTGACCACTTACAGCCAATCTATACTTCGGGCCGCTCACCAGTATGTTACCTTCCACGGTTTCTTTCGACTTAGCAGATGAGCTTTCCATAGTTTGGGAAAAGGTTGCTTTAAATGCCTTCATCGTTTTATACTTAGCGCTCATAGCATTCAGTATTTTAGTAGCCTGTGGGTCTTGCTGTGCACTTGCCAGGTTTATAAACAGTACCATGGCAAACAGTAGGGCGAATATTCGTTTCATTTCAAAAGGTTCTAATTATTAGCTTAACCCAACGTATTCAATAACTGTTCCAAACTGTATTCGTCGGTTACTAAAACTTCGCGGGCCTTGCTTCCCTCAAACGGACCAACTATTCCGGCAGCCTCCAGCTGGTCTATCAAACGGCCTGCGCGGTTGTAACCCAGCTTCAGGCGGCGCTGCAACAACGAGGTACTTCCCTGCTGGTGCTGTACTATAATGCGGGCTGCTTCTTCAAACAATGGATCTTTAGAGCTTGGATCGAAATCGGTCTTCTCGGCACCGCTGTCATCACCCACAAACTCTGGCAATAAATACGCATCGCTGTAGCCTTGCTGTCCGCCAATAAAATCGCATATCTTGTCTACCTCAGGAGTGTCCACAAAGGCACATTGTATACGAATTATGTCCGAACCGATGGAGAACAGCATGTCACCCTGACCGATCAGCTGATCAGCACCACCGGCATCCAGGATAGTTCTGGAGTCGATCTTAGAAGTAACTTTAAAGGAGATACGCGCCGGGAAGTTAGCCTTGATGATACCCGTAATTACGTTTACCGACGGACGCTGCGTAGCCACAACTAAGTGTATACCAATAGCTCGTGCCAGCTGGGCCAGACGTGCAATCGGTGTTTCCACTTCTTTACCGGCAGTCATCATCAAATCAGCCAACTCATCTATAACCAACACAATGTATGGCATAAAGCGGTGGCCTTTTTTCGGATTCAGGCGGCGCTCCACAAACTTGCGGTTATACTCTTTCAGGTTACGGCAGCCGGCATCTTTCAGCAGGTCGTAGCGCATATCCATCTCCATACACAGCGAGTTCAGCGTATTCACTACCTTTTTAGTATCGGTAATAATGGCTTCTTCAGTATCAGGAAGTTTGGCTAAGAAGTGGCGCTCAATCTTATTGAACAGCGACAACTCCACCTTCTTCGGGTCAACAAGTACAAACTTAAGCTGCGATGGATGACGCTTGTAAAGCAAAGAGGTAAGTATAATATTCAGACCAACTGATTTACCCTGACCGGTAGCACCTGCCATCAGCAAGTGCGGCATTTTGGCTAAGTCGGTAATGAAAACTTCGTTGGTGATGGTTTTACCGAAAGCAATCGGCAGGTCCATTTCGCTCTTCAAAAACTTCTCCGTAGAAAGTATAGATTTGATCGACACCATTTCTTTCTTGGTATTCGGCACTTCTATACCTATCGTTCCCTTACCCGGAATCGGCGCAATGATACGGATACCAAGTGCAGCTAAGCTCAGGGCAATGTCGTCTTCCAGGTTCTTGATCTTGGAGATACGCACACCGGCATCCGGCACAATCTCATATAATGTTACAGTCGGGCCGATAGTAGCTTTAATGCTGGCAATACCAATGTTATAGTTGGCCAGTGTCTCTACGATCTTGTCCTTGTTGGCTTCCAACTCTTCTTTGGTAACCGATACTTTGCTGGCACCATAATCGTTGAGCAGGTCTATAGTTGGGTACTGGTAGCGGGCAAGATCAAGAGTAGGGTCATAGTTCTCTATCGCGTCGCCGGTTTCTTCTACCGGGATATCTTCAATCTGCAGGTCCAGGTTCAGTTCATCTTCGCCTTCGGCAGTATCAAATTCGGCTTCCGCCTCATCTTCTTCAAAAAGACTTTCGTCTTCTATGTCCAGTTCCAGGGCAGGTGCAGCAGGTTTAGGCGCAAGAGGCGGTATAGAACGCAATTCCATTTCCAAAGCCTGGTTTATGGCATCTTCTTCGTCTTCATCAAAAAATTCTTCTTCCTCTTCTTCATCAAACTCAAGCGAAGCAGTAGGATCAGCGTTATGGTTGATGTTGCGCGGTGTACCATGCAATATTTCTCCTATCGAGGAAGCTGCTCTGGTTTCCGGCTGCACCTCTTCATTGGCCTCATCTGATGCTTTACCCCAGGTAAGGCTGGTGATATCGAAGAAGAACACGAGGAATATCAGGAACAAGAAACCCAGCACTAAACCTGATCCCCACCCGATCAGCGACGACATCCAGATAGCAGTTTCAATACCGATGCCGCCACCTAAAAAGCCGAAATCTTCTACAATACCGGCAATATGTACTATATAGCCCAGCGTTAAGCTCAGCCATAACATGCTAAAGCTGCACAGCCCCAGTACATACGACAGTGAAATGGTGACACGTCGGAAAACAATGCGGGCTCCGGTAAAAAACACAATCGGGATAGCAAAGAAGGCCCCAACGCCCAGCCACTTGTAAATAAAGATATGAGATAACCACGCGCCAAACAGGCCCAGCCAGTTTTCTGCTTCCTGTCCGCTTTCTTTCAAACCGGTTCCATCTACCGATTCAACTACACTCTGGTCGGCAGGGCCGGTAAAAATATACGATACGAACGCAATGACCATGCAGAACGAAAGCAGCAGAAAGAAAAAGCCGAAAAACAGCTTTATCCGCCTGTCTTGCAGGAAGCTTATTTTAAAGCTCGGAAATTTGATGCTCGGGAAAGAGAATTTAAATGATCTTCCGGATTTCTCCTTCGGTTGCGCCTGACTTCTGGGTGTATTAGCTGCAGTACGCGGCTCATTTCGTCCCCTAAATTCATTCGTTGCCCTTCTCCCGTTCAGCGGTTCGTTTCTGTACGTGTTCTTTGCCATACCCTTCGACTAATTAGAATTCCAAATTTACATTTTTTGGATGGAATGCGAAGAGCAAATAGCAGGCCGTTGAAAAATTTATCTGGTCAGCAGTTTCTTGTTTATCTGGGTGATGAGTGAAGGGCCTTCGTAAATGAAGCCAGTGTACAGTTGCACCAGGTCAGCGCCTGCGTCCAATTTCTCAATAGCATCATCAGCGGTCATAATTCCGCCTACGCCAATGATTTTTATACTTTGTGGCAAATGCTGGCGCAGGTACCGGATAATCTCTGTTGAGTGTTTGGTTAACGGTTTTCCGCTCAGGCCACCAGCTCCTATGTTCTGTACTTTTTGTGTTGCCGTGTGCAGTCCGTTGCGGTTTATAGTTGTATTGGTAGCAATAATACCGCTGAGTTTCGCTTCCTGGGCTATTTCGATGATGTCGTTAAGCTGGGGCTCGTTGAGGTCCGGGGCTATTTTAAGCAGCAGCGGTTTTGGTTTTGGCATTTTGCTGTTCTGCTCCTGTAATGCCAGCAACAGTTGCTGCAGCGGTTCTTTTTCCTGCAAAGCACGCAGGTCCGGGGTGTTTGGCGAACTTACGTTTACCACAAAGTAATCCACCACATCATATAGCGCCTTAAAGCAATACAGGTAATCGTTCAGAGCTTCTTCGTTGGGCGTTACTTTGTTTTTGCCGATGTTGCCGCCAACTATAATGTTGCTCTTGCGGGTTCTCAAACGAGCAACAGCAGCATCTACGCCTTCGTTGTTAAAACCCATGCGATTAATAATAGCCTGGTCCTCAGGCAGGCGGAACAAGCGCGGCTTAGGGTTACCTTCCTGTCCTTTTGGTGTCAGCGTCCCGATCTCGATAAAACCAAATCCCAGGTTCGCTAGTTCGTCAATCAGCTTCGCATCCTTGTCAAAACCGGCCGCCAGACCTACCGGGTTCGGAAACTTCAGCCCAAATAATTCGCGCTCCAGCTTCGGGCTCTGCACCTGAAACATGCTGTTGCTTATACTTTTCGCAAACGGCAGTTTGTAAACAGTTTGCAGGGCATCAGTGGTCAGGTAATGAACTTTCTCAGGGTCGAGTTTGAAGAGTAGCGGACGAAGCAGGCTTTTATACACGGCGGTAGCTTAAGGTTATACTTGCTGCCAACAAAGATAGGGATTGCAGTTAGAAATTTAGAAAGTTTGGATGTTAGAAAATTGGGCAGGTTGTTATCTATTATTCTGCCAGCAGAGCATTTAACTTGCTTTTAATTTTTGAGCTGTTAAAGTTATACATATCTGTTCCCTCTGAATCCTTCCTTACTTCTACAGGCAGCGTCCCAGTACTAACCTCTCTTATTATACCTGCCTTATCTATAAGAATAGTCTGAGGTAATGAGTTACCAAAGTTCATCATATAATTTCCGCTGGAGGGTAACACCGCGAAATCAAACTGATTCTTTTTAAAAAACTTCCGAAGGGTAGCTTTGTCTTCCGGAGACATGGATATAAATACGACCTCCTTACCTGCAAACTCCTTCTTTAATTTGTTTAGTTCAGGCATTTCTAAAATACAGGGTTTACAAAATGTAGCCCACAGATTCAGTACTATCACTTTTCCTTTTAAAGCTTCAGAAGCGTATGTTTCTCCAGCAATGTCCTGAGCAGAAAAGGGTATAGCAGGTGTTCCGTTAAATTTATCAGTTTCCTGTGCCTGAACGGAGAAGGCTAAGGCAAACCCTAAAATAGCAAGGAGTATTTTCATGTTAGTAGTATTTCAGGCTTGTTACTGGCCGGAATGTCTGATTACTTCTTCAGCTTTGCCCAGTCTGCTTCCAACTCGTGGTTTGGCTCAGGTTTATACTTTGTCTCTTTTATCTGGATTTCTATTTCTTTGATGCGGTCGTTGGTGCTGGGGTGTGTGCTGATAAATTTCAGGAACTCAGGATCATCTGACTGTAGTCGCTCCATCAGCCACACCATACCTTTGGGGTTCAGTTTGTTTTGCTTCAGGAGTTCCAGACCAGCTTTGTCAGAATCTGATTCGGCACTGCGGCTGTATTCCAGGTTATTCAGGGTAGAAGCATTATCTACTATCACGGCTGCAATGCCACTTACATCACCAAAAAGTATAGACAACAGCATATAATAAGATAAACTGCGGGCTAAGGCTTTGGTAGAGTGGCGCATCTGCACGTGGCCTATCTCGTGGCCCAGCAAGCCAGCCAGTTCTTCGTGATGCTTCATCTTATCCAATATGGCATCATGCACCACTACAAACCCGCCCGGTACGGCAAAGGCATTTACTGCATCATCTTTTACTACCGTAACTGTTATCGGAAAATCAGATTTCACATCCAGCGCTGCCAGATACTCACGTAATGCAGCAGTTTTAGCGGAATCTATCGTTTGACCCAACATCAACTGCTCGTGCAACTGCTCTCCCATAGCCCGCTCATACGCTAACGGAAAATGTGCTGCGGCTTTTTCGGCCAGTGCCGGTACTCCCCACACAAACAGCACTATAGCCAATGTCAGCAAGCTTAGTCCACCTACCAGCAAGCCTTTTATACCTGTTTTCTGAAAGGCATTATACTTTGATCTCAGGAATTTGGCGTCGCTATACTTCTGCTCCAGCGCCTCTCTAAAGCCCTGCTCAAACACAGCTATACTTTGCCTCGGAAAATCGCCGTACTCTAGTAGGGTAGTTGCATCATTAAATTCTGATTTATGTATTTCAGACAGTTGCCAGATCTCAGTGCCGCTTTCTTCGCCGGCCTGCCAGGCAACACGGATGTAAGTGGGCTCGAGTGTAATGAAAGCGGGCATACCTTTAGAGGTACGCCCGTTATAATATTTTCCTTCAAACATAATTGCTATACTAATCCAATGTCCAACATGTCGGCCATGTCTTCAAAGGTAGCATTTTTATAGTCTTCTTCGGTCTGCGCCAGCGCATCCGGATTGAATTCTCCAAGTATTTCGCAGTTGTTAAAGATCGCAGCCATTGTTCGGGTAACTACCCAGGCGTAACCAAGACCAAGTGTAAATATCATGATCAGCAGGTTACCAACAGCCAGTTTAAAATACTGCCCACCCGTCAGCGACGAATCGAGGCGGCTATACTTGCCATCCTGCTCAATTAAAATGTTATTGATATAGAAGTGTATCAGGTCTTTCATGTACCAGAAGCCATAAATACCAAAAGTTATTACCGTCAGGAAATAGCCTTTGATGTGCACCAACAACAGGTCGCTGCCATCGCCGATAAAGCGGAACTTTGCATTTCCGAAACGGGTGTTGCCCAGTATCTCTTTGCGCAGGTTTGTTTCGAACCAGAAGCCATAAATACCCAATGTTATTACGCTTAGGAAGAAACCTGTAAAGTACACTTTATACATGTTGCCCAGCGTGCCACGGTAGCCCATATGTATGCCACGCCAGCTGGTGCGCGACGTGCGGTATCGCATCATGCCATGTATAGCCAGCGGTATAAGAGCCAGTATACCAATAAAATAAGCTGCGAAGCATAAGAATTTAACGCCGTTATCGCCATGCATATAACCATACATGAACACGCCAATCAGCACAGCAAATATGCCCAGGCCCTTAATAAAGCCAATAAACATTTCTTTACCAGTACCATGAAAGGTAAAAGGGCTGCCAGCCAGTTCGGTTTTGCGGTAAATGTACTGTAGGTTTTTAGCTTTCGCCCATGGGTAGTATAAGCCCAGCGTTACCAGCATAAGCGCTATGTTCACGATCTGGATGCTGAAAAGCTCAGAGCCCTGTCCTTTAAAAGCCAGGGTTGGATTGGTAACAGTTGTTTCCTGTTTTAGAGTAGAAGTTTCGTGCATAAGGTTTGTTTAGGTTGGTTGATAGATTAGTAAGTATAGCCTGCATCTTTAAATCATACAGATTATCCTCTTCTAAATATATATAACACAAGCTATATTACCAAATGCGGGAGGGAGTTTTTGGTTAGAATTTAATCTCTATAAGTACCTTCAACTATAAACTTTTCGCCAAATGCTTCCTGCAGCCACTCCTGGTATACTTTAGTTGTATGACGCTGCCAGATGTATAGTTTATGCGTCTTACCGGCTATAGTTACATACACTTTGTTTTGCCAACTAGAATGTTTGAGTAATATTCCACAATCAGAGCCATAGCTAACTTTCTTATAGGTATGTTCTTTTAGAAAGTTCTCAAAGTTTTCAAGAGTCAAGCCATCTACGGGGTCTGTGAAAATTGGTAATTCACGGGAGATATAATATTTGATCGAAGCTTTCCTATTTAGTGTTACAAAAAAAAAGTGATAGTCTAATAGTAGTAACACCGCAGTATTCCACCCAAGATACCCGAATTGACCAAGGACTTTCATTGGCTTCAAAGACTAATTTTTCAGTTCTTAAAGTTTGAAACAACCTAACTCCTCGGATGAAAATCCTTGATCACCTGTTTCAGGTAATCTCTGTCTAAGTGAGTATATATCTCGGTGGTGGTGATGGATTCGTGGCCCAGCATTTCCTGCACGGCACGCAGGTCGGCGCCGCCTTCTATTAAGTGCGTAGCAAACGAGTGACGGAACGTGTGCGGGCTTACCTGTTTCTGTATTCCGGCTTTGGCGGCCAGGTCTTTAATGATCGTGAATACCATAACCCGAGTAAGCTTGGCACCTCGACGGTTCAGGAACACAAAATCCTCATGCCCTTTTTTGATCTTGAGATGGCAGCGCACACCCTCGCGGTATAACTGGATATGCTTCAAAGCATCGCGACCGATAGGCACTAATCTTTCCTTGTCGCCTTTACCGGCCACTTTTAAAAAGCCCATATCTTCGTACAGGTTGCTCAGTTTCAGATCCAGCAACTCCGAGACACGCAGACCAGAACTATAAAGTGTTTCGAGCATGGCACGATTACGGGTACCTTCGGGCGTAGACAGGTCTATGGCTGCCAGCAGTTGCTCGATCTCATGAAAATTCAGCGTATCGGGCAGTTTGCGATCCAGTTTAGGGGCTTCTATGGTTTCGGTAGGATCGGTGGTCATCATATCTTCCATGATCAGGAACTTGTAATAAGCCCTGATACCGGAAAGTGTTCGTGCCTGAGAGTGCACCGTCATGCCCAGTTCGTTTACCCATTCCAGGAAATCGCGAAGTATAGCCGGCGTTATGTTTTCTGGTGCAACCTGTAATCCTTTCAGTTCCAAGAAATCTGTCAGCTTACGCACATCGCGCAGGTAGGCTTCCACGGAGTTACCCGACAACGATTTCTCCAGGCGCAGGTATTGCTCAAATTGCTTTACAGTGATATTCCAGGTCATGCGGAGTTAGAAAGTTTACAAGTTAGAAAGTTTAGGAGTTGTCCAACCACCCCTACCCCTCCTTGTCTAAGGAGGGGAGCCTGTAGTTACCAATTATTAACTACAGGTTCTATAGTTAAATGTCTTTACACCTAAAACACTAACTATAAATAATAAAGAAAGAGAAGCAAAACTCCCCTCCTTAGACAAGGAGGGGCAGGGGTGGTTTGACTCCTCTCAACAATTCAACAATTATAACAATTTAAAGTATGGCAAATATAGTTATTCCTTACCTTTGCAGCATCCGTTTTATGCGGAAAACCAGCTACACGCAAACTCTATGAAAATACTGATCCTGAATGGCCCTAACCTGAATTTGCTGGGCATCCGTGAAAAAGCAGTTTATGGCTCCCGTTCTTTTGAAGATTATTTCGAAGAACTGAAGGAAACTTTTCCGGCGCTGGAGCTTTCCTACTTCCAGAGCAACACCGAAGGCACCCTGATCGATAAGCTACACGAAGTTGGATTCAGTTATAAAGGAATCGTGTTCAACGGCGGTGCGTATACGCATACTTCGGTTGCTATTTCAGATGCCGTTAAAGCCATCGAAACACCGGTTGTAGAGGTGCACATCTCTAACATTTACGCCCGTGAGGCTTTCCGTCATAAAAGCATGATTGCGCCTTATTGCGCCGGAAGTATAGTGGGTTTCGGATTAGAGAGCTACAGGCTGGCGCTGCAATACTTTGAGCGGTTAAAACCAAAACAAATAGGCTTTGGCTCTAATAAATAAGAAGTAATGCCGTTAGTGTAGCGAATTTAAGTTTTCACATAGAGACTATAGGATTAATACTATATTTTCTTTATTTTCCCGAATGATGCTCAATTTTTACCCAGGCCCATCCAAAGTATACCCCGAAGTGCGCACCTACATGACAGATGCGTACGACGAAGGAATATTGGGTGCACCGCACCGCGGAGAGCAGTTTGTACAGCTTTCGAGAGCTACGGTTGGCCTTGTAAGGAGAAAACTAAACATACCGGAAGATTATTATGTATTCTTCACCTCATCGGCAACCGAATGTTGGGAAATACTGATCCAGAGCCTTACAAAACATAAAAGCTACCATATTTATAACGGCTCTTTCGGGGAGAAGTGGCTGGAGTATGCCAAGAAACTTCGTCCGAAATCAGAGGGGCATGCCTTTGACCTGAACGAACCAATGCCGGTGGAGCAACTTACTATCAGTTCTGATACCGAGCTTATCTGTTTTACACAGAACGAAACATCGAATGGTACGCAGGTATCATCCACAACTATACTTAACCTGCACAACCGCTACCGCGATACCCTGATTGCCGTAGATGCTACTTCCTCTATGGCTGGACTTAACCTTAAAATAATTAAGGCTGATATCTGGTTTGCATCCGTGCAGAAATGTTTTGGATTACCGGCTGGCCTTGGTGTACTGGCATGTTCGCCACGTGCTATTTTCAGGGCAAAGCAGATGGCCGAGCGCGGACATTACAACAGCTTGGTGAGCATGTACGAAAAAATGCTGAACTACCAGACCACCCATACACCTAACGTGCTTAACATTTACCTGCTGCGGCGTGTGCTGGAAGACCGACCGTTTATTAAAGGTTTAGAACAGGATCTGATTGACAGATCGGCAGGCCTGTACGAGTTCTTTAGCCAGTTCCAGGACATACAGTTGCTGGTAGAAAATGAAGAAGTTCGTTCTAAGACTGTTATTGCCCTGCAAGCCAGCGAACGATTGGTAGACGATATTAAGAAACGTGCTCTGCATCACAACATCAGGCTGGGCAATGGCTATGGTCCATGGCTGCGCAATACGTTCAGGGTGGCTAACTTCCCGGCTATACTTGACGAAGAATACGAAGAACTTAAACGCTTTTTCCTGCACTATTACAGCTAAACTTATACCTTTGCGCCAAAATCAAGTATAAGCGCACATGGATATTTTTAACTTCAAGGAAATCATATCAGTTACGCTGATCCTTTTTGCGATCATCGATATTCTGGGCTCTATACCGATCATTATTAAACTGCGTCAGCGCGAAGGTGTCATTCAATCTGAGAAGGCAACCATCATTTCCGGCATCCTGATGATCGCATTCCTGTTTGTGGGTGATGGAATCCTCAAACTTTTCGGAATTGATTTTGAGTCGTTCGCTATGGCGGGTGCTATCATCATTTTCCTGATTGGTCTGGAGATGCTGCTCGGCAAAGACTTTTTCCATACCGATCCTGAAATTAAAAGTGGCTCTATAGTTCCGCTGGCTTTTCCGCTTATAGTTGGTGCCGGCACCATGACCACCCTCCTATCGCTGCGTGCCGCTTATTCGGTACCTAACATTCTGGTGGGTATTATACTTAACCTGCTGTTCGTGTATGTGGTACTAAAAGGCTCCGGCTGGATAGAGCAAAAGCTTGGCAAAGCAGGCGCTGACGTACTACGTAAAGTATTCGGGGTTATACTTCTAGCAATCGCTATCAAGTTATTCAAGAGCAACCTGCCGATTTAATCCTTATAATTTGAAAATATGGAGATGTGAAGATGTGGAAATGACTCACCACATATTATTTATCATTTTCAAATCTTCAAATTCTCAAATCTACAAATCATATAAATGATCGAAATATTTACAGACGGTGCTTCGCGAGGGAACCCGGGGCCAGGCGGCTATGGTGTTATACTTCGCTGGGGCCCGCACGTGAAAGAGCTGTCTGCCGGCTTCCGCAAAACCACCAACAACCGCATGGAGTTGCTGGCCGTGATCGTGGGGCTGGAAGCAATTACCAAACCAGGCATACCTATTACCATTTACTCCGACTCTAAGTATGTAGTGGATGCTGTTGAAAAGCGCTGGGTGTTTGGCTGGCAGAAAAAAGGCTTTGCCGGTAAAGCCAATGGTGACCTGTGGGCTCGTTTTTTGCGCATTTACGCTAAGCACAATGTTAAATTTGTATGGGTACGCGGCCACGCCGGCCACCCCGAAAACGAACGCTGCGACGAATTAGCCGTTGCCGCTGCCCTCTCGCCTAACCTGCCTGCCGACGAAGGCTTTGAATCGGGTATGTTTAATTCCAAGTAATATATATTTTTACTATTCTTGTCTATATGACAATAGGTGAAAGAATTAGAACTGCGCGGAAAGCTGCCAAAATGAGTGGAGAGCAACTTGGCGCAGCTATTGGAGTGAGTAAATCTCAAATTTCCAATATAGAAAAAGGGACTAGCGATGTAACAAGAGCCAATGCTATTGTAATTTCATCTATTCTCAATGTAAGCTTGAACTGGTTATTGTTCGGTTTAGAAGATGAGACAACTACTCAAATTATCACCATCAATGATACGTCGCCACATAAACATTCTGAATGTGAACAACGTTTGGCTTTAGCATTAGTAGAAATTGATGGACTGAAAAAAGAAATAGAATTGTATAAGCAGCTTGTTGAAGCATTAAAAAATAAATAAGCCTAAATGGCAAATTCCTATTTCCAGTTCAAGCAGTTTCGGGTAGAGCAGGGTAATTGCGCCATGAAGGTTTGCACCGACTCGTGTTTGTTTGGGGCAATGGTAGATGTGCGGCAGGCAAAGCGCATCCTGGATATTGGTACTGGTACAGGTTTGCTTTCGCTGATGGTGGCGCAACGGTCGGAGGCAAGTATAGATGCAGTGGAGATTAATACGGAGGCAGCCACACAGGCCGCTGAAAACTTTGCCCTCAGCCCTTGGCAGGATAGACTACAACTGCACCCGGTAAGTTTGCAGGAATTTGCCAAGTATAACCAGCAGTACTACGACGTTATACTTTCAAATCCTCCCTTTTTTCTGGCCTCGCTTAAATCGGGCAATGCAGCTAAAGACAGCGCCAAACACACCGGCGATCTTTTTTTTGAAGACATCCTGGCCTTTGCACAAAAGCATCTAACTCCTGAAGGGAAACTATACATTTTACTTCCTCCCCCCGAGGCCAGACACTTTGCAGAACTGGCAACCGATCACCAGCTATACTTAGCCGGAACAACAGAGGTCTTCACTTACATCAACGGGCAGTGCATCCGCCACATCCAAACTTACACTTTTGTAGAACAGCCCTCCCCAACTATAAACCAACTCCACATCCGCGAAGCTGATAAAGTAACCTATACTTCTGAATTTACTGAGTTGCTACGCCACTATTACCTGCATTTATAGTTTTAATAGCGCGAGCGTCTCGCCCTCGCTCGCCTCTGGCGAGTGTGAGCTACCAGCGGACTCTGGCCGCTTTAGTTTAAATTTTAGCTATACTTTAGATTAGTAGATAAACGTGGCGAGACACCACCAAATAACTTATACTCCCCAGAGGCGAGCGAGGGCTTCGAGGGTAACTAGAGTGAATTTAATACAAGATTGGCCGGAGGTCCAACTATAATTCGACACAAGAGAGGACGCTCGCGCCATAAAAATATTATAGTTAAGTCAGAACGGTTTCCCGCTCTACAAAATTAATTCCATAGGCTTTCAGTTCTTCCAGCACCGGCTCGTATAGCTCCGGATGAATTGGAATAACTACTCCTCGGTGGGTGATTTTGCCCTGCAGCAGCAATTTGGCAAGTATAGCAACCGGCAAGCCTACAGTTTTTGCCATGGCGGTGTGCACTTCATCGTCACCTTTCACTACCAACGAAGAGGTAAGTTCGTGCTTTTCCCCTGCCAGTTCGTATTCAAACAAATGCTGCATCACGATCATATCCTTATCGCCGGGAGCCAGCTGCCATTTCTCTTTCAGTATCTTTTCCAATACCTGCGCCGGAGTGGCACCTGCAAGTTCTACAGGCTTCTCAGTAAACAGATCCAGCCAGGCTAATTTCTGAAGCACAACACTTTGTTCGTCTATATTTAAATAAGCAGCCACCCTTTTTTCTATACTTTCGCCGTTATAGGCAGGCGGCAGAAAAGCTTCCAGGTAGCTGCGGTAGGTCATGTTCTCCGAGTCCTCTAAAGTATAGCTATCGTCGGTAAGGCCTAGTTGCACAAAAGCATCCCAGGCAGCACAGTAACCGGGTTTGCGCAAAGTGCCACGTAGCATGGTTGGTATATCGAGCAGGTTGTATGGTTCGCGGTAACTAAGCGAGTCGCGATTGGCATAGCCCTCAAAGTAACCGTATCCTTCCACATAAATCTCATCGGTGCGGCGGAAAAGCTGGTGATACGGAATGTACTTGTACCCACCATCTTTTATATACTTGGCGGTACCCTGCCCGGCTAATACTACATTGCGTGGGTTCCATGTAAACTTATAGTTCCAGGGGTTGGTGTCAGACTCAGGTGCTACAAGGCCACCGGTATAAGATTTAAAAGAAGTAAGCTTGCCGCCTTTAGCCTGAATGTGATTAATTGCTGCCATTGCCGACATATGGTCTATACCCGGGTCTAGTCCAGACTCCATAAGTATAGTCAGGTTCTTTTGCTGTGCTTGGGTATGCAGTTCTAAAAAAGCAGGTGTAACATATGATGCCGTGATCAGGTGCTTTTCCTGCTTCAGACACTCCTTCGCTACCTCAATATGAAACATAGCCGGCAATAGCGATATTACCAGGTCTGCCTGCTTTACCTCTGCTTCGCGTTGCGCATCATCGTGCACATCAAACACAATTGCTTCGGCAAACGATAGCTCATCAACGATAGGGTGCAGGTGGTTTACCACGATATCACCTATTCTAATGTGCCAGCTTTCTGTAGGAGCATGCTGTAAAAGATAAGCGATGAGTGAGGAAGCGGAACGGCCGGCGCCAAGCAGCAGTATATTTTTCATAGGTAGTGCAAGTCTGAATCTGTTTTCAAGATAAGGATTAAGGACAATAAGCGAAAGCTTTCATTGCTTTTCAGGAATATAGCGCTAAATTTATAGCCCTTTTCTAATTTTTGTATTGATACGAACCTGAATGGCAACTAAACTGACCATTAACATAAACATTGACGTGCTGGAGTCGGCTGCTGAACTAAGTGAGCAGGAACTGAAGGCCATGGAACTGGCACAACAGGCCGCCGCCGATGCTTATGCCCCTTATTCTAATTTTCTGGTTGGCGCAGCCCTGGTACTGGAAGACGGCACCATGTTTAAAGGCAGCAACCAGGAAAATGCAGCTTACCCATCTGGCTTGTGTGCAGAACGTACGGCCTTGTTTGGCTTAAGTGCCCACTACCCTAACGCAAAAATTAAATTACTGGCTGTTACTGCCCGCCGCCGTCATGAGCAGGAGTTTTTACCGGCTATGCCCTGTGGGGCCTGCCGCCAGGTAATGGCAGAGTACGAGTTCAAGCAAAAGGAGCCGATTCCGGTGTTGTTGCAAGCCGCTGATGGTAAATTCTATCGTTTTAAATCCGTAGCTGACCTGTTGCCTTTCCAGTTTACTCCAGAGCACTTATAGACAAGAAGATTAAGCGTTGGTACTGCCTTAAAGCAGCTTTATAGTCATCCCTTTTTCATGACCGAACAACACCTGCTAACACAGCGCACCGCCCGGTACTATACTTTAGGCACAGCATCAGAGCAAATCACTGATCTTTGGATCGTTTGTCACGGGTATGGGCAGCTGGCGCGTTATTTTCTTCGTCATTTTGCCCCACTGGATAATGGTCGCACCCTTATAGTTGCCCCGGAAGCTTTGTCGCGGTTTTACCTGGACGGCTTTTCGGGGAGAGTGGGTGCCACCTGGATGACCAAGGAAGATCGACTTGCTGAAATTGAAGACCAGGCTACTTATTTGAACCTGCTGTTACAGACCCAACTTCAGCAATTACCTGCCAGCGTGCGGGTAACTATACTTGGCTTTTCGCAGGGTGGTGCTACGGTTAGTCGCTGGCTGGCCTCCGGTGCTGCACCTGTGCACCGGCTTATACTCTGGGCCGCCTCCTTCCCCGAGGACATTGATTTTAGCAGCGGCAAAGCTGCGTTTGAGCACCTGCCCGTAGTTATAGTTTATGGTACCCAAGATGAATTTATAACCTCGGAATCCCTGAAGAAGAAGCAGCAACTCATGAACGAACTAGGCATACAACCCCAGGTTTATACTTTTGAAGGCGGCCATACTTTACATAGTGAGACTCTTCTACTGGTAGACAAAACGCTCTGATCGCTCGTCTGTCTTTATTCCTTAAACTTCAGAAGCTTCCCTTTCTTCCTGTTTCTTAGCCTTATTGGCTATAGTAGCTGCTCCCTATATTATATGCTTTACATATAAATTGGGTAAACATACATTTTTAGTTAGTATAAATATTTAAATATTTTATTTACATATTTATATTTGCATCAACTTGCTCTCTACCTATAGTTCGCATTGGCAACCCTGTTTTGCGACTCGAAATCCATTTAACAATCTAAAAAACATCTTATGAAAAAACTATGGATGCACAGCCAGAAACTGGTGCAAATGATGTCGTTAATTTTTGTAGCAGCTTTAGCCGGGTGCGATAGTAACCAGGATATAGCACCATCTGCTTCTACTGCTAATCTGCAAAAAGCACATGGAGCCGAAACAAAGATCTTTTATGGCCCTGCGACTGAGGTTGGAGAAGGTACTGCCAGGGTATGGGTAGAGACGCTGCAAGGCAAACCAACTGCATTAGGTATAGAACTTACCGAAGAAGCTTTGAACAACCTGGAGGCTTACGACCTGTTTGAAACGACATTGAAACTGCCAGGTCAGGCGCACGCAACTGGTTTCAAAACTGTTGCAGTTGGCTGGAACCCAATGGGCCACGAACCTGAAGGAGTTTATACGTTGCCACACTTCGACTTCCATTTTTTCCTGCAGACCGAAGGACAGATCATGCAGATAGAAGGTGGCCCTGATCCTGAAGCCTGGTCTTTAGCAGGAACTGTATTTCCAGCATTTTATACTTTCGGCCCGGAACCTTTAGCTGTACCGCATATGGGCGTGCATTGGGTCGATTTCAGATCTCCTGAATTTTCTCCTGCAGGTTTTTCCAGAACGTTCATCTATGGTTCTGACCAGGATAAAGTTACTTTCTTAGAACCTATGATAACCCTGGAGTACTTACTAGGCTTAGCTGTGGGCGAATCCGAAACTATACCTGTACCATCACTGCTTTCTTACGAAGATCCGGGTTATTATCCTGAATCTTACACCATCAGCCACAACACCGACGGAACCTACTCTATTATACTTACCGATCTGGTTTGGCATAACAGCAACAGATAACAACTAATCTATTCTGTTGATACCCTTCGAAGTATAGGCAACTCAGTTTATACTTTGGAGGGTATTTTATTTTATCTGAGTCAAGAACCTCGATTATGTGAATCGAGGTTCTTGTTTTATAGTTTATTCCTTACCCCTCTCCCACATGCCTTCCATCACCACTTCCAGCAAGTGTAGGTCAGGGTCCCGGAAGTAAAACGATAAAAAGCCGCCGCCCCAGTCATACTCCTGTTCCAGTTGTATACCATTCTGTTCAACTTCTGCTTTAGTTTTGTGATACTGCTCTTTACTAACCTCAAAGGCCAGGTGTAATTGTCCGCTCCCGAAGTGTGGTGGCAGACTGCCGGGCTTCCGCGATACAGCTGCTATGAAACACAATAATACAGAGCTCCCTACCCTGAAAAATATGTGTCGCCCAGGCACCTCCCCTATCACTTTAAACTTCAGTAGCCCGTTGTAAAAGGCTTTGGTCTGTGCAAGGTCGGTTACGTAAAGGCAGGTTTCTTTTATTTTAATGCTATCCATTGCTCTTCAAAAAAGGTCATTCTCATATTTCTATATAGCAAACGTATCTCCTGATGGTACGTTAAGGGAGGGTATCAGCACCTTTTATACTCCACAAATGCTATGAAGCTTATGATTAAGATTTTTATTGTTTTCTTATCTGTACTGGCTATTGCCTTTTACTTTTTACGAGATAATATTTTTCCGGAAGCTACAACATCTGAAGTTGCCACTGATAAGTTTGAAACATTAGCCCAGCTGCCCCACGATGTGCAGGAAAGCTCAGGTATAGAAGTGATGCCCGGTGACGGTAATTATATTACACACAACGATGCAGGTAACCAGCCTTATCTGTATGAGATAAACGGGAAAGGCAAACTGGTAAAAACTCATAAAATGAAGTTGCCCAACGTAGACTGGGAAGACCTGGCCCGTGACAATAATGACAATTTATACATCAGCGACACCGGCAACAACGACAATAAACGCAACGATTTTGCTATCTATAAAGTGAGCTTCAGTAATCTAAAAAAGCCTGAAGCTATCCGCTTTACCTACGAAGATCAGAAAGGCAAAACCTCTAAAAAAGATAAGAATAGTTTTGATTGCGAAGCCCTTTTCTGGAATAATGGTAATTTATACCTGGTTACAAAAGACCGAAATGGCAGCGACGAAGCCAAAGTATACCAGCTAACAGATAAACCCGGGAAACAAAAAGCACGGAAAATTGGTGTAGTAAAAATGAAAGAAGCTGTTACCGGTGCTACTGTCAGTCCTGATGCAAGTATGGTAGCCTTGTTAAGCGAAGAAAGAATTCACCTGTTTCAGAATGTAGCATCGCCGGATAAATTCTTTAAAGGCAAGGCCAGAGAGATAAGCATTACTGGTGCCGGACAAACCGAAGGAATCACATTTAAAGACAACCAGACGCTTATACTTACCAGCGAAGGCGGCAGCCTTTTCAGGTATACTTTGTAAGCACTACCTATAAAAAAGGGCTGTAGTTTATCTCTACAGCCCTTTTTGTTATCTCGCTTCTGCCAGTTTACCACCTGGCAATGCTGGCCTCGGGTTCTGCCATACTTTGAACAATACAAACAAACCAACAAGTATAAGTGGTATACTTAATAGCTGCCCGATATTCAGTGTCATAGTTGCTTCTTTAGCTACCTGGTCTTCTTTCAGAAACTCAACTATAAAGCGGAAGCTGAACAGCAGCGTTACAAACAGCCCGAATAGTAAACCAAGTGGCAGCGCCTGCTTATACTTTTTCCAGAGCCAGTATAATAATACAAAAAGTCCGAACACCATTAAAGATTCATATAACTGTGCCGGATGGCGCGGGTCTTGTGATGCGGCTACGCCGTTAATAATTTCGTTGTTACGCAAAAACTTAAACGCCCAGGGCACATCGGTTACTTTACCAATTATCTCGGAGTTCATCAGGTTACCCAAACGGATAAGCGCACCACCCAGGGCTACAACTATCACAATGCGGTCTAACACCCACATGTAGTTAAACTTATGATTGCGGCTAAACAACCACAGCGCGAAAAGTATACCTATAGTTGCTCCATGGCTGGCAAGTCCGCCTTCCCATATTTTCAGTATCTCAATGGGGTTTTTCAAGTAGTATTCCGGCGAATAAAAAAGCGTATGTCCTAAACGTGCACCAACCACTGTACCGATGATCATGTAAAGTGTAATAGCATCTACATCGCCTTCGGTGCGGCCTTCGGTTACATAAATTTTACTTAGGATGCGTTGCCCGAATACAAAAGCAAGTGCGAAAAATAAACCATACCAACGAACAGAAACAGGTCCGATATTAAATATTTCAGGATCTACGTTCCAGGTAATAAAATTCAGTAAGCTCATAATAAGGGTGATGATCGTGTGTAGCCAAAGTTACAATAAATCGGGCAGGTACAAAACGGAAGGTTTACTACTATAAAGTATAGGCTTCTAAAATAGAGATTTGTACTTCATAAAAAAGGCTTCTTTAAAAGAAGCCACTTTTTAATTTTTATTCCTGCTCAAGCTGTTTCAGTTCATCCCTGAAGCTACCACTCAGTATCGGGAAGCGCAGCCAACTGCGCGGGTCAAGGCTATAATCATCTAGGTGGAAAGAGGGAGCAAAACGCTCGCGCTTCCATTGGTTACGACTCCACAAAGTATAAAACTTCTGTACCCATAGCTTTATAGTATCGGTATCGGCTATGCCTGCTTCCAGCAGTTTATTGTATACTTCGTTTGGTGAGTAGCGATCATAAAAGGCCAGCCGTTCTATCTGGTTCAACACTTCGTATGGCATCAGGTCTTTTTCGTCAGTCTGTGCTTCTTTTGCCGGGCGTAGTTCTGCGGTAGGTTGTAGCCTGTTTACATATTGTAATCCTTCGTATCCGAGTTCCCGCTCGCACCAAACTAGGAACTGCCTCACAAATGCTTTATCTATACCTGCAATAGGAGAAATACTACCGGCTGTGTCGCCATCCATGGTTGCGTAACCAACAGCAGCTTCACTTCTGTTTGATGTTGCCAGTAGCAATGCACTCTTTATGTTTGCCAGCATCCAGATAGCAGGAGCACGTACCCTTGCCTGAATATTTTGAAGTGTTATGTCATCTTCGGCCCATGTAAGAGGTCTGTCAATAGCTCCTTCAATAATAGAAGTATATCCTTTTACCTGCTCGTCTATTGTCCAGCTATAAAATACGGCCCCAATGCTGTTAGCCAGTTCTTTCGCAGAAGTATAAGTATCATCAGAGGAGTTTATAGTTCCCTGGTATGCGCAGGTAAGTAAACGGCTAACTAATTCTCGGGTAACCTGTTCTTTAGAAAGTGTGTCGAAATAAGCAGCATCTTTAAGCGTGAACATCTTTGTTTTGCCCACAAACCCTAATACGCCCAAACTTTCTATACCCCGACGCACCATCTCTGCTACAGCCACTGCGCACAACGAAGAATCGGCACCACCACTCAACGACAGCACAAATCCACGGCTATAACTTTTGCGCATATAATCGAACAGGCCAAGGCTTAAAGCAGCCATTAGTTCTTTGTTCTCATCTATTGGAGGCAGGTAATGTATAACTTCTTCCGAGACAGGGGTATCAGTGAATGTAACTTCTGCCACTTCCATGTCCACATTTTTGAAGCAGAGCAGGTCGTTGCGTTTAATCACCCTCCCGTTTTGTGCAATAAGTACTTCACCGTCATAGATCACTTTCCCGGCTTCGTTGCCCAGCAGGTTAGCATACAAGTAAGTACATTGATATTTTTTTGATGCTTCTACTACCAAACGGTAACGCACATCTGTTTTACTCAGAGCAAAATGACTGGCACTTGGGTTAAGTATAAGCTGTACTCCTTTAGCCATGTGGCGCTCAGCCGGACGGTTTGGCCGCCACGCATCTTCACATATCTCGAAGGCAAATTTTACACCCTGCTCCTCGTAAATCAGGTCACCAATTTTATACTTCTGCCCCAGTAT
Source organism: Pontibacter deserti (assembly GCF_023630255.1). Taxonomy (NCBI): domain Bacteria; kingdom Pseudomonadati; phylum Bacteroidota; class Cytophagia; order Cytophagales; family Hymenobacteraceae; genus Pontibacter; species Pontibacter deserti. The sequence continues at coordinate 2,207,310 of NZ_JALPRS010000001.1, forward strand.
CTCAAACTCGCCCACCTGGTTAGCCGGCCATTCGGTAAACCAGCGAGGTTCGTAATGTATGCCATCTTTAGCCAGAAATTGCTTAGCTGTAAAACCTACAATCTCTTGATTCCTGATAACGCAAGCCGTGTTATATACTTGTTTATCAATCCAGATATGAATTCCAACACACACTGTAATACCGGCGCACCAATCCTTTATCTGCAGCAATTTCTGAAACGCTTCCTCACCCAGCCATGGGCTCAGGAAAAGATCTTCGCAACCATAGCCGGTAATACTTAATTCAGGCAGCAGCAGAATATCAACGTCATGGGTAATCGCCTCAGTAATGGCATCCTTAATATTTTGCAGATTGTTGTCCCAATCGAGTGGGGTTTGGTTCAGAGCAGCGCCTGCCAGCGTGAGTCGGATTTCTTTCATAGGGTAGTTAAACGCAAGTATATTGAGGCAAGTTAAAGTTAATTGCTGATTGTTGGATGTTTAATTGTTGCTGGACTACCTGATAAATTCTAAGATTTCTGGCAACTGAAATTGGAGTGCTTCACAAGAGAAGTATATTACTAGGTACCTTATTTAGCAACTATGGCTATAAAACAAAAAAGGCCGAGAAACATATTCCCAGCCAAAAATTCAGCAATTTAACAATCAGTAATTAAGAAATCTTCAGTATTTCGAGGCTCTTTTCAGCAGCTGCCTGGTCGGCTTTCTTCTTAGACAGGCCAACACCTGTAGCCACAGGCTTATCGCCAATGTATACTTCGGTTGTGAATTCGGTAGTGTTACCCTGCTGCTTCTTTTTTATGTTTTCGAACCTGATCTCCATGTTCTGGCTCTGCGCCCACTCAATCAGCTTACTTTTAAAGTTAGCAGTAGTGTTTACCAATTTGTGCAGGTCAACGTGCGGTTTAATGAGCTTACCAAGTATAAACTGGCGCGTCATGTTATAACCTTTATCCAGGTAAATAGCACCTACCAATGCCTCCAGCGCATTACCGTTAACTGACTTATGCCTGTTAGAGCCGGTTTCTACTTTTACCAGCAGGTTTAACCCGATTTTTACGGCAATATGGTTCAGCGACTCACGGTTAACAATACGTGAGCGGATTTCGGTTAGAAAACCTTCGTCTTCGTACGGAAACTTACGGAAAAGCAGTTCAGCTACTACGGCACCTAATACGGCATCCCCCAAAAATTCCAGTCGCTCGTTTGTATCGTGCTTGCTGCTTGCTGCCTGGCGTGCAAACGAGGTATGCGTAAGCGCAAGTTTATACAACCTAATATTATCGGGTGTATTGCCAATAATACCGGCAATAGCGCGTACTAAATCTCTGTCTTTGTTAAAAACTCTCTGGTAGAAACGCCGAACCGGTTTAATAGGACCAAACACTAATCTTTCAGTTCTCTGAAAATTACAGATGTGTTATGACCACCAAATCCGAATGTATTGCTCAACGCTACTTTCACGTCGCGCTTCTGTGCCTTGTTGAACGTAAAGTTCAACTTCGGATTAAAGCTTTCGTCGTCAGTAAAGTGGTTAATAGTTGGCGGAACCAAACCGTTTTTGATGGCCAGAATAGACGCAATTGCCTCTATAGCACCGGCAGCACCCAACAAGTGGCCCGTCATGGATTTGGTAGAGCTGATGTTCAGCTTATAGGCATGTTCTCCGAACACGGTTTCTATCGCTTTAGCTTCGCTAACGTCGCCAAGTGGTGTAGATGTACCATGTACGTTAATGTAATCTACCTCTTCAGGTTTAATTTTTGCATCACGTAATGCATTTTTCATTACGTTAAGTGCACCTAAACCTTCTGGGTGTGGAGCTGTAATGTGGTAAGCATCTGCTGACATACCGCCACCTAATATTTCGGCATAGATCTTCGCACCGCGGGCCTTTGCATGCTCATACTCTTCCAGTATAATAGCACCGGCACCTTCGCCAAGCACGAAACCATCACGGTCTTTATCAAATGGGCGGGATGCAGTTTCAGGAGAATCATTGCGCTCTGAAAGGGCTTTCAGGGCATTGAATCCACCTATACCAGCTTCTGTTACTGCTGCTTCCGAACCTCCCGAAACGATGACATCAGCTATACCTAAACGGATATAGTTAAAGGCATCAAGCAGGGCGTTGGTAGCAGAAGCACAGGCTGAAACTGTTACAAAGTTTGGCCCACGGAAGCCATACTTTATAGATATTTGTCCTGCGCTGATGTCAGCGATCATTTTTGGAATGAAGAACGGGTTGAAACGCGGAGTTCCATCGCCATTGGCGAAGTTCACGCATTCTTCCTGGAACGTGCGCAGACCGCCAATTCCAGAACCCCAGATCACCCCAACTCTGTCAGGATCGAAGTTTCCTTCTGTTAGGTTTGCGTCTTGTACCGCCTCGTCGGCTACTACAAGCGCAAACTGCGTAAACAAGTCCATTTTTCGGGCTTCCTTACGATCAAAGTATTTTTCAGGATCGTATCCCTTTATTTCACAGGCGAACTGTGTTTTAAACTTACTCGCGTCGAAGCGTGTGATAGGCGCGGCCCCACTCACGCCATTAGACAGGCCGTCCCAGTATTCTGCAACGGTATTTCCAAGTGGCGTGAGTGCGCCTAGCCCAGTAACTACAACTCTCTTAAGCTCCATAAGCTGTTACCAGAGGATAGATAGTAGAAAAATTCTTATAATAAAAACAGAAGGTATTATTTAGCGTGCTCTTCCAGGTAGCTGATAGCTTGACCTACAGTGCCGATGTTTTCAGCCTGATCATCTGGAATAGATACGTTAAACTCTTTCTCGAATTCCATGATAAGTTCAACTGTATCCAATGAATCTGCGCCAAGGTCGTTTGTGAAGCTAGCCTCAGGAGTAACCTCTGACTCTTCCACGCCAAGCTTATCGATGATGATAGCTTTTACTTTTTCTGCGATTTCTGACATTTTTCTTATAGTTTATTAAAACACTGTGCAAAGAAATATAAATAGACAGACAATGTCAAAAAAAATTACTCTATTCGTGTTATTACAAAAGTTTTGACGTCTGACTATAGTTTTACGAACTAGCTTCTTTAAATTTAGGGGCCAAAGTTTAAACATGAAAACATTTTACCTTGATACCGACTATGCGTACGATTTTGACCTGTATGGGTTGGTTTCGCCGGACAAAGAGTACAAGGTGGCCTGGTGGTTGAACAAGCTATTTTCGATGCACCTAACCAAACAAAAAGATTTGTGTTATACTTTGCCAGGCAGAGAACAACTACTGGTTTCTAATTACGAGTTTAGTACCGACCATAGTATCATAAGACTGTTCCGGAACAGAGGCGTAGGCACAAGTACTATTCGTAAGCCGTTTTTGCTCCCTGATATAAAGGAATATGATTATGTATTACAGATAGCAGGATCAACTTCTAAGTTATCTGCTCAGAATTTTATTAACACACTGCTTCGCATCCCGTTAGTACAGTATGTGAAAAAGTTCGACCCCCAATTACTTAAATTTAAGGAGAATCTGATTTTTTAAATATGAATATTACCTTTAACAAAACAAAAGTACTTGCAACGGTAGGTCCCGCTTCCAACACTTTCGAGAGCCTGTTAGCACTGGTGCAGGAAGGTGTTGATGCTTTCAGACTTAACTTCTCTCATGGCGAGCATTCAGAGCACCTTGAAGTTATTAAGCATGTAAGAGAAATTAATCGCCAGTTTAACACAACCGTTTGCCTGGTACAAGACCTGCAGGGACCTAAGATCCGGATGGGTGAAGTTGAAAATGGCGGAGTTGAAATAAAGCAGGGACAGGAGATCTTACTTCGCTGCGACGGTTCTCTAAGCACAGCGGATAAACTAGCCACTAACTATAAGCAACTGGCAAAAGATGTAAAAGTTGGTGATGCTATACTTATAGATGATGGTAAACTGGAGCTTAAAGTGCTGCATACCGATCATGACATGGAAGTGCGCTGCGAAGTTATTTATGGCGGCGTGGTAAAGCCACGTAAAGGAATCAACCTACCTGACACAAGTGTATCTGCTCCTTCACTTACCGAAAAAGATTTACGTGATCTGCACTTCGGCCTTGACCATGACATAGAGTGGGTAGCCTTGTCTTTTGTAAGAACTGTAAAGGATATTCAGGAGATCAAACGCATTATTGAAGAGCGTGGTAAAGATACCCGCGTTATAGCCAAAATCGAGAAGCCGGAAGCGATCAAGAACATTGACGAGATTATAGATGCTACGGATGCGATCATGGTAGCCCGCGGAGACCTGGGTGTAGAAGTTGGTATGGAGAAAGTACCTATGATCCAGAAGATGGTGGTTGAGAAAAGTAATCGTGCCGCTAAGCCGGTAATTATTGCTACCCAGATGATGGAAAGTATGATCGTGAATCCGCGCCCTACCCGTGCCGAAACCAACGACATTGCTAACGCTGTAATAGACGGGGCTGACTGCCTTATGTTAAGTGCGGAAACTGCTGTAGGTGCTTACCCTGTTGAAACTATCCGCAGTATGAACCTTACCATCCGGACGGTAGAAACCCATGCAGATATCTTCAACAAAAACTTTGTGCTAAACCCGCACTCGCCTCACTTCTGCAACGATAGTTTGGTAGCCAATGCCTGTAACCTGGCCCGCGACACCAATGCCCGTGCTATTATCGGTATGACCAAGTCAGGATACACAGCGTTTCAATTAGCTAAGTACAGACCAAAATCAGATATCTTTATTTTTACAGAGAACTATAAGCTGCTTTATACTTTAAACTTGGTTTGGGGTGTAAGAGGCTTCCACTATGATAAGTTTGAATCTACAGATGCTACCATTGCTGATATTAAGCAAGCACTGTTAGATGGCGGCTTTATAGATAAAGGGGATGTTTTCATCAACACAGCCAGTATGCCTATTAACGAACAAAAGCGTACTAACATGATCAAGCTAAGTATAGCTTAGACAGTAAATAACAAAATAAAAGCGGCGGCAATAGATGCTCTATTGCCGCCGCTTTTATTTTGTGGCTATACTTCCCTTCTTTTATAGTAGTCCTATCTTATCAGTCTCAGACACAAGTAGAATTATTCAGAAACACAAAAAGCCTTGCGCGTATGCACAAGGCTCTTGCTATTATATTCCTGCAAAAATTAAGCAGCTAGTCCGTTTACAAACTTAGCAAGTTTAGACTTGTTATGAGCCGCTTTGTTTTTGTGGATGATGTTTTTCTTAGCCAGACGGTCAATCATTGAAGAAACTGTTTTGTACAGCTCTTGCGCCTCGGCCTGATCAGTCGTGTTTTTCAATTTCTTGATAAATGTACGAGTAGTTTTCGCCTGGTATCTGTTGCGAAGACGTTTAGCGTTGTTCGCTCTGATTCTCTTTAATGCCGACTTATGGTTAGCCATGTTATTTTATACTGATTAAATATTTTGTTCCGTATCTTGAATGAGTTTGCAAAGGTAAATGCTTTGCTTCTAATTTCCAAAGGTAACTCCTGATAAAATATTTTGAAGCCCCTCTGTTTGTAACTCTGCAAAGGTAGCATTTACATTATATATTCTGCAACTCTAACACTGCATATATTATGCTACTACTATAAAGATTGCGGAATAAAGCATGAAAAACAAAAGCCGCTGCAACTATAGGCTGCAGCGGCTTTTGTTTTTATACTAACTGATCTTAGTTATTATCGTTATCGGCTTTAACATCAACGTCTACATCAATGTCATCAATTTTACCCAAGCGTTTCTGAACTTTGTTTTCAAACTCATTCCAGTCAGCTTTGGTTTCTTCCCAATCACGACGGGTTTCGTCATCCCATGTAGAAGACTCCGCTTCAAATTTGGCTTCTTTTTCCTTATACTCTGCACGCATCTCACGGTATTCGTCAGCAGTTACAGTTTCAGCTTTATCGGTATTTGTTTTTACCCAGCCAGAGAACTCATCGTACTCTTGGTTAGCTTCAGCACCAGCTTCGTTCAGCTCAGCATTAGCTTCTGCGTTCTCTTCACTTACCTCAGTTTGTGCTTCATCTACTTCAGCATTGGTTTCGTTCTGAGTTTCCTGGTTACAGGCAAAAGTAAATGCTCCTAAGGCTAGAGCAAGACCTATCGTTTTAAATTTAGATGCAATTTTCATAGTAATATATTATTTGTTTCTGCTCTCTTATACGCTATATATCAAATATTGATATAGTAAATATTCAATTTCAATATTCTGGCTAAGACCAAGCTCTTTTTAATTGCAACATCATTCTTCCTTTACCGTGTCCATGTCTAAGTCGGCATCAACAGCTTCCACTCTCTGATCTTTTTGTTTAACCTGCTGTTCTGCTTCTGCCCATTTTGCTTTTATCCCCTCCCATTGCTGCCTGGTCTGGTCATCCCATTTATCACTTTCGGCCTCCAATTCAGATACCCTGTTTTCATACTCTGTATTCAACTCCTCCCACTCCTCGTTGGTCAGCATCGGGGCACGTTCAGCATTCTGATTTACCCAATTACTGAAATCGCTGAGGTCGCGACTGGCTTCCTGTTTTGTATTTGGATCGCAGGCAATAAGACAGGTACATAGCAGTACCGGCAGCCACATTTTTAGATTAGATATAAACTTCATAGTCTTTATAGTTGTTTTGCTTAAACCGTATACGAGCAATTTGGCTGTAGCATTTGTCTTACTTAAAAGATATAAATTTGCAATGCGCTGTAAGCATAACATTTTATTTGCACTCGTATACTATACTATCTAGTGTAGTACTTCAACTTTACCGCCATGCCTATCCTAACATCAACTCACAAGGCACCCTTTTACCTTTTTAACGGCCACCTCCAAACTATTATCCCTGGCTTGTTCAGGCAGGTAGAAGGAATAACGTACACACGCGAACGTCTTTTTACTCCTGATCTGGATTTTATTGATGTAGACTGGTCTCAGGTAGGCTCAGAGAGTTTAGTTATACTTTCGCATGGCCTGGAGGGAGATAGTAGCAGACCTTACATATTGGGCATGGTGCGCGCTTTTAATGAACGTGGCCTGGATGCCCTTGCCTGGAACTACAGAAGCTGTAGCGGCGAACCTAATAAACTGCTCCGGTCTTATCACCTTGGTGCTTCCGACGACCTGCAGTTTGTAATAGAACATGCTTTGCAAACCGGCAACTATAACACCATACATCTGATCGGTTTTAGTGCAGGCGGAAACATAACGCTTAAATATCTGGGGGAGAACCCGACTCAGGTACCATCAGAGGTAAAACGTGCTGTAGTATTTTCTGTACCGGTAGATCTGAAAGCATCTGCCCAAAAGATCTCGCGTGTGTATACGCAGCGCTTTCTTAAAACTTTGGGAGAGAAACTGGAGCAGAAGCGACAACTTTACCCGGAAGAAGTGGACCTGACTGACTACAGTATTTTCTGGACCTTTCCTGAATTTGATAATCGGTATACAGCGCCCATACATGGCTTTAAAAATGCTGATGATTATTATGCCCGCGTTAGCTCTAAACAGTTTCTGCAGGACATACAGAAGCCGACACTGTTGGTAAATGCCAAGAACGACCCGTTTCTGGCAGAAGAATGTTACCCGTTCGAAGAGGCAAAGACCAACCCCTACTTTTATTTTGAGATGCCTGAGAATGGCGGCCACGTAGGCTTTGCCGAGGACTTCAGAAAAAATATTTATTATTCTGAGGCGCGGGCTGTAAGGTTTTTATTAGAAGAGGGAAGATATTGCTTGTAATGCTTTGGTTTGTATCTAGTTGACCTTATGAGCCTTAACAAGATACCTGTTCTTTTTTCTAAGCAAAGTCAACTATAGCAGTTACAGAAAAACTCCCTTCCTTAAACAAGAAAAGGATAAAGGGGTGGCTAGATTCCAGTAACCATAAAACTATAGATTAGACGATCACTGGATCTGCGCACGCTGCGAGGTTTAGAAGCCTCCTATTAATCTTCAAAATCCTGGAAATCCTAATTTGGACATTTTATTTCAATGGAACATACACCACTTTCTTTGTCTCGAAGAATTCTTCTGTAAAGTAGTCACTAAGATCAAACTGTTTGGTAATTAATCCTGATTCGGCAATCTCTTCTTCCAGGTCGCCGCCCTTCAGGTAGTATAAGCCTTCTATCGGGGAGCCAGTTTTCTTAAAACTGTTCATGATCCAGGGCCAGAAATTAGCCAGACGGGTAACGGCTCGACTTACTACAAAATCAAATTTATCACGCACCTGTTCTGCCCTGGTATGGGAGGCAGTTACATTTTGAAGATGCAGCTCACGTGCAATCTCCTGCACCACGTGTATCTTCTTACCAATAGAATCTACAAGGTGAAACTTTACATCCGGAAACATAACGGCTAGTGGCAAACCCGGTAAGCCACCGCCTGTGCCCACATCCAGTACCGAAGTATGCTCCGGAAACTGAACTACCTTTGCTATGCCCAATGAGTGTAAGATATGGTGCACCCCTAACTGGTCCATGTCCTTACGCGAGATCACGTTTATTTTCTGGTTCCACTCCTGGTACAGCTCGCCCATACGCTCATACTTTTGCAGTTGGTCTTCGGTAAGCTCCGGAAAGTAACCCGATAATAAAGTGCGGATAGCAGTAGAATGAGGCATGTTTATAGTTAGAAAGTTAGAGAGTTAAAAAGTTATACGGTAGTAAAATACAGCAGCACAGCCACCAGGCCTACTACAGCCACTACAGCCAGCGCCATAAGTATATCGAACAGCAGCATTACTCCGGCATTGCGGTACTGGCCTTCGTATTTTATACTTAGCTCCCGCTCTATCTTTTCTATGTTACGCAAACGCAACTGTAAGTATAGTTTACCTGCACGCGAAAGTATAGTATCTGTTAAGGAACGAGGCATTGTTATCGTATACTCCTGAGTCTTGCTACTTGTATTCTAAATAGGCTGCAAAAGTATAAAATAAGTATGGTATTGGCACTAAAAGTATAAAGCCCCTGCTGCTTACGGGCAACAGGGGCTTTTAACGTAATCAATAGTAACCTTAATTTTATTTCGTATTAGATCAGGTGTTTCTTGTTTTTCACCATATCATAGAGCAACTCGCGGGCGCGGTGCAGCTGGGCTTTTACAGTACCCAGTGGCGCGTTCAGCTCGGTTGCTATTTCTTCGTAGCTTAGCTCGTTAAAGTAACGCAGTGTAACCAGTCGTTGGTATTTTTCTGGCAGCTTAGCCACCACATACTGCATAATCTCGATCTTCTGATTTTTGATCGCCTCTTCCTGCGGGTTCAGGTTCTTATCCTTAAAGTCTATCGTAATCTCATCGCCATTATCAATTTTAATAGCTGAGTCGATGCTCATGGTCTTGATCCTGTTTTTTCGGATAAAGTCGATGCAGTTGTTTGTAGCAATTCGGAACAACCAGGTACTGAAGGCATATTCCGGGTTAAACTTGTGCAGGTTTCTGAAGGCCTTTGCAAAAGCTTCTATCGTTAAGTCTTCGGCATCGTCGGCGTTGCGCACCATTTTGAGTACCACGTGGTACACAGGCTTTTTATAGATACTCATCAGCTCAGCATACGCTTTCTCGTCGTTATCTTCAACGGCTGCTTGTATCAGCTTGAAATCGTGTTTTGCTTTCGCTGAGAATTGTTTATTTACTTCCATCTGATTCGTTTATACAGTAGTACAGATATACCAAGGAACAGGTAATTAAAAAAGTACACAATGTCGAGTACCGGCAATAAAAACAAGGAGAGCTTGTCGTTTAGTCTGCGAGCTACTGATGTATACGCGGAAAACATTACAATGTACCGCAAACCGACTAAAGCGGCTAATATAGCTAAATGACTATTTACAACAAGAAGAATGATAGCTAATACGTAAAAAAGAATGTTCGAGATTACGAATGCGCCAACTTTTCTTTTATCATTTGCCTTGTATTGCTTACCAACAGATAAATGTCTTCTTTTTTGGGTAAACCATTCCCGAAACGTCTTTTTGGGAATACTCCAGGTCTGTGCCTCTTTGTCTATAACAATATTTACTTTGCTATTGTTGACGGCATCTCTAACAAAAAGGTCATCATCGCCGCCAGTTGTTTTGATATGAGAGGCAAACCCTTTGTTTCTAAAGAAACACGCTTTCGTATAAGATAAGTTTCTGCCTACCCCCATATAGGCGTGTCCTTTGTTTGCCTGAGACAAATACTGAATAGCCGTTAGTAATGTTTCATAACGGATAAGATGATTCAAAAATCCTTTTAATTGTGCATATGGAGAGTAGCCAAGTACCAAATCACCCCCTGTTACATATCCACTTTGCATCTTTTCTATCCATTTCGAACTATAAGGCCGGCAGTCAGCATCGGTAAATAGCATGTGCTCGTACTTTGCTGCACGTATACCTAAGGCTAACGCATATTTCTTCGGGTTAAGATATTCCGGTGTCTTTTTTACAGTAACAACTTTAAAATTCGGGAACTGCCGCTCCAGCTCGAACAGGTAAAATTCAGTATCATCTTCTGAACGGTCGTTTACTACCAGCACTTCAAATTCAGGATATTCCTGGTCCAGCAGCATAGGCAAAAGCTCAAACAGGTTGTCCTGCTCGTTATGGGCAGCAACTATAACTGATACCGGAACATGTTTTGTAACCTCCGGATCCCGGTGACGACTGAGAGGGAAAAAGTAGACAAGAGCGTAATATAACTGCACCAGCACACAAAGGCCAAGCAGCACTAAAAGTATAAGTGAGATCAAGATGAGTAAAAGTTTATTTCAGATTGTCGGATCGTAAAATTATCAGGTGGTTTAATTGCATCACCAGCAGCAACAGTTCAATCAGGCTGCAAACAAACCAATTTCCAAATATCTCTCAAAAATAGGTATTCTATGGGCATTTCCGAATGCTGATGCTAATTATTAAATGTTTAAGGTTTGTACTGCTGCTATTCGTATCTTTGCGGCTTATTTACAGGAAGTATAATAAACTGCTGGTGAGCACACATAGCTGCAGGCAGGAGCTTCTCTATCCGAGGAGCATTTAAAGCACGATATGCAATTTTCGTTAGTAGCAACAGATAAACAATCCAAAGCGCGTGCAGGCGTAGTACAAACTGATCACGGTGCCATCGAAACGCCTATTTTTATGCCGGTGGGTACGGCAGGTACCGTTAAAGCCGTGCACCAGCGCGAACTAAAAGAAGACATAAAAGCTGAGATCATACTGGGCAACACCTACCATTTATACCTGCGCCCGGGCCTGCAGGTACTGGAGCAGGCTGGTGGCCTACACAAGTTCAATGGCTGGGACAGACCTATACTTACCGACAGTGGTGGTTACCAGGTATTCTCGCTGGCAGGTACGCGCAAGATCAAAGAAGAAGGGGTAAAGTTTAAGTCGCATATAGATGGCTCTGCCATGGACTTTACACCAGAGAATGTGATGGATACGCAACGCACCATTGGCGCTGACATAATCATGGCCTTCGATGAGTGTACTCCCTACCCTTGCGATTATACTTACGCCAAGAACTCGATGGAGCGCACACACCGCTGGCTGCAACGCTGTGTAAACAGGTTTGACAGTACCGAGCCAAAGTATGGCTATTCGCAAACGCTATTCCCTATAGTGCAGGGTAGCACTTACAAAGACCTGCGTGTGCAATCTGCAGAAACTATTGCAAGCTTCGGTAGAGAAGGTAATGCTATCGGTGGTTTGTCGGTAGGTGAACCTGCCGAGATGATGTATGAGATGACAGAAGTGGTGTGCGACATACTGCCAAAAGACAAGCCTCGTTACCTGATGGGTGTTGGTACACCAGCTAATATACTGGAGAACATTGCATTGGGCGTAGATATGTTTGACTGTGTATTGCCAACCCGTAACGCCCGTAACGGAATGTTGTTTACCACGCAGGGGGTTATCAATATCCGTAATAAAAAATGGGCCGATGACTATAGCCCGATAGATGCGGAACTGGGCGGCTATGTAAGCACGTTCTACACCAAGGCTTATTTACGACATCTGATACACAGCGGCGAGTACCTGGCAGGGCAAATAGCCAGCGTGCATAATCTTACCTTCTATTTATGGTTGGTAAAGCAGGCACGCCAGCAGATCATTAACGGCACTTTCCGGGATTGGAAAGACGTGATGGTAAAGAAATTAATGACACGGTTGTAGTTAGAGAGTTAAAGAAGTAAGAGTTAGAGAATGTATCTTTAATTCTTAAATTCTTAAACTCTCTAACTCCTAAACTCTTAAACTATAAATCTATTGAAGCTCCTCGATTGGTATATACTGAAGAAGTTCCTGAGCACCTTTGTGTTCGCGGTGTTGATATTGGTGTCCATTATTTTGGTAATTGATTTTACTGAGAAGAACGACGACTTTATCCAGGAAAATGTAGCTGTATCAGAGATCATATTTGATTATTACATCAACCTGATCCCCTTTTACGCGAACATGCTTAGCCCCATTACGGTGTTTATAGCAACTGTATTTGTTACAGCTAAGCTGGCATCGCATACAGAGATTGTGGCTATGCTAAGTAGTGGTATTAGTTTCCGCAGATTAATGGTGCCTTATGTTGTTGGTGCTACGCTTATTGGTGCGCTCATATTTGGTTTAATTGGCTGGGTAATACCAAATGCCAATAAAAAGAGCGTAGCCTTCCAGGTGAAGTATGTAAAGAGCCCTTATACTTACGACAGTCGTAATATCCATATCAAAATAGCGCCGGATACTTATGTGTACATGGAAAGCTATAACAACAATGCCCACATTGGTTATAATTTTGCGCTGGAGCAAATTACTGGAACTTCACTGAAGAGTAAGCTGACATCCAATAGTATTTCTTGGGACGAAGAAGCCGGCAAATGGCACATGGATTTTTATACTTTGCGTACCTTTAACGGCGAAAAGGAAACCATCTTTAAAGGTCAGGATCTGGACACTACACTGAACATGCGCCCGAAGGATTTTGAAAGTACCTATAAACTGGAGCAAACCCTTACCCTGACAGAACTTAACAAATTTATTGCTGAGAAAAAGCAACGCGGAGCTGACGACCTTGAAATTTACCTGGTAGAGAAGTATGAACGCTTCAGCTATCCTTTTGCCATTATTATACTTACCGTTATAGGAGTGATTGTAAGTGCGCGTAAAGCACGTGGTGGTGTAGGTGTGCAGATTGCGTTAGGTTTCTTCCTGGCATTCGTGTTTATTGTTTTTGTTATTACCAGCCGCAGCTTGGCGCAGGTTGGTGATATTCCGCCATCTATTGCCGCCTGGATACCCATTATAGTTTTCACCGGGATCGGCTTTTTACTTTACCGTTACATACCGCGCTAATGCCCCGATTAAAAGATTTTTTAGAGCTTCACTTTGTTATTTTACTGTGGGGCTTCACAGCTATACTTGGTAAGCTCATAACTATACCTGCCGTTGAAATGGTAGCTATACGTACACTGATAACTGCACTGGCACTTGGCCTGATCATCTATAAAACAAACGCTCCTTTCTGGCTGGGTCATGTTAGAGGGCTGCAGATGCTGGGAGTTGGTTTTTTAATAGCAGCCCACTGGATTCTGTTCTTTGCTGCTGCACGTGTATCATCGGTCTCTATCTGTTTAATTGGTATGGCCACCGCCAGCCTCTGGACTTCTTTCCTGGAGCCAATGTTTACAAAGAAAAAGATAAAGCCTTACGAGGTATTCCTGGCGCTCCTGATCATACTTGGTCTATACATTATTTTCCGGAAAGAAACAGACTTTAACAGTTTCCTGGGTATTAGCATGGCCATAGGCTCGGCTCTACTGGCATCTATCTTTACTATCATAAATGCTGGGCTGGTAAAAAAGATACCATCCACTACCATTACCTGCTACGAAATGGGCGGTGCTTTTCTGGGTACAATCTTATTCCTACCGGTTTATGCGGTATATTTTGTAGAGGGAAATCAGCTGAATTTTAACCTGATCCCGATGGATTGGGTGTACCTGGCAGTACTTATACTTGCCTGTACAGTTTATGCCTACACAGCCGGTGTACGTTTAATGCAGCGCATCTCCGCCTTTACCATGAACCTGACCGTGAACCTGGAGCCTGTGTACGGCATTATCCTGGCTATTTTTATTTTTAACGAAAGCAGCCAGCTATCTGCAGAGTTCTATATTGGCGCAGGCATAATTCTGATGAGTGTATTTATCTACCCTGTAATTAATACGGTTGCAGAACGACGCAAAAAATTACAGAAGGCCTTTCCAGAGGAGGTAGTGCTTCGGGAAGACTAAATTCGCCGGAGCATCGCCTTTAAAAATGCCATACACAGCAGAGCCTGAGCCTGTCATAGAAGCATAAGCAGCTCCTGCCTCGTATAAATTTGCTTTTAGCTCCGCCAGCTCCGAATACTTTGGAAACAGTGACTTCTCAAAATCATTGTGCATGATGTCTTTCCAGAGCCTGATATCCTGTTTCAGCACCATTTCGATGGTACAGGTTGGCTTCTCGGGTGTTACGCCGGCATATGCCTCAGCGGTTGTAATGTGTATGCCCGGATACACGATCACGCAACTATAGCCACTCAAATCTATAATGGCAGGATCAAAAACATCGCCTCGTTCTACAGCAATTACAGGCTTGTTCTCTATAAAAAAAGCGCAGTCGCTGCCCAGCTGACGTGCATAATCCTGCAAAGCCTCTACTGACAGGTTCAGTTCGAACTGCTTGTTCAGGATACGCAGTACAAAGGCAGCATCTGCAGAGCCTCCACCCAAACCGGCTCCCATAGGTATAACCTTGTGCAGGTGCATGTGCACAGGCGGCAGCTTATGTTCCTTCTCCAGCAGTTTGTAAGCTTGCAAACACAAGTTGGATTCCGGATTGCCGGGTACAGGTAGCCCGCTCATTGTAAAGCTATTCTCTTCAGCAGGCAAAATCTCCAGCGCATCGCACCACTGCACCGGGTAAAAGCACGACTCCAGGTTATGGAAACCATCAGGTCGCTTCTTTATTATCTGTAAGCCTAAATTTATCTTGGCGTTCGGGAAATCAAGCATAAAGGGTAGTATTATTGCTGCAAGTAAGCAAATAACGGTTATTGTCTGTACTTGTTCGGGTCTGTTTTTACGGCCAGCACTTTATTTTTAAAACTTCAGTATCCGTGGCAAACATACTGAAAAGTATATACGTATGCGTTAGCTGCACAGCTGCCAATACCTGGTACCTCTCTTTTTAATGCTTTAATTATAAATTTCAGGAGCTGCACTTACAATAAAAAGAAGTATAATCGTTGGCAAAGTATAGTGCTTATTATTCCGCAACAGCTGGCTGATTGCCAGTATGTTCTTCAAAAGATTTTCGCTTACTTGTATAGCAGTAACTGCCACCAACCCTGATGAAGCAATTAAATTACAGACCGGGTCGCATCTTTTTATCGGTGCCGCATATGGGCGGGCATGAACGCAACTATGTGCAGAAAGCACTGGAAGATAACTGGGTAACAACAGCTGGCCCTAACATACCAGGGTTTGAACACGACGTTTGCCAGCACACCAATGCACAACATGCCGTGGCGTTGAGCTCTGGCACGGCAGCACTGCACCTGGCCCTGCGCGTTCTAGGCGTTCAGCCCGGCGATGAAGTGATCTGCTCTACTTTTACGTTTGTGGCATCAGCTAACCCTATTTTGTATGTAGGCGCTACCCCGGTTTTTGTAGACAGCGAACCGGAAACCTGGAACATGAGCCCCGAGCTACTGGAGCAGGCCATAAGTGCAGGTATAGCGCGCGGCAAAAAACCTACTTGTATCATGCTGGTGCACCTGTATGGTATGCCCGCTAAAATGAAGGAGATAATGGAGGTGGCTGACCGTTATGAGATACCTGTTCTGGAAGATGCTGCCGAGGCACTTGGCTCCAGGTACAGCGGCCACCAGGTAGGCACCTTCGGTAAAATTGGTGTATTTTCTTTTAACGGGAATAAAATAGTTACCACTTCGGGAGGTGGTGCTCTGGTTACTGCAGATGCCAGACTGGCTGAAGAAGCTGCTTTTTTAGCTAACCAGGCAAAAGAACAGGCGCCTTTTTACCTGCACTCCCAGATGGGCTACAACTACCTGTTAAGCAATGTAAGCGCAGGTATTGGCCGTGGGCAGTTAGAAGTACTGGAGAAAAGAGTGAAGCAGCGTCGCGAGATTTATACTTACTACAAAGACCAGTTACGCGACATAGAAGGTTTATACTTTGCCCCTGAGCCGAAAGGCTGTTTCTCGAACCGCTGGCTTACTACTGTGCTGCTACCTGAGGGTTTTAAACCGGAGCAGGTACGCCAGGAACTGGAAAATGACAACATAGAAACGCGCCCACTTTGGAAGCCCATGCACCAGCAGCCTCTTTTTGCTGAGCATACATTCTTCGGCAACGGTACCAGCGACCAGTTATTTGAACGTGGCCTTTGCCTGCCAAGCAGCAGCAGCATGACCGAAGAAGAACAGGAAAAGGTGATCAGAGCGCTTAAGCAGGCGCTAGCTGATTAAGCTATACTTTACTTAGCCCTCGTTCAAGGTCAGCAAGTAGTTCCTCTGGCTCTTCTATACCTACTGATAAGCGTATTACCCCGGTTGTTATACCTATCTTTTTTTGCTGCTCCGGCGAGAGTGCTCTATGTGACGTGCCAAGCGGGTACGAAATAGAAGTACTTACCCCTGCCAGCGATGGTGCAAAAGGTATCTGCTCCAACCCTTGCATAAACCTGTTCACAGCCTCCGTGTCATCCTTAATCCGGAAACTGAGCATTCCTCCGAACATGCCTTTACCCTGGTTTTTAGTTAACTCATGCTGCGGATGCTGTGGAAGCCCCGGGTACCATACCTGCTCTACTTTTGGGTGTTGCTGCAGGTACTCAGCTATAGTTTGGGCATTGCTGCAGTGCTGCTTCATACGCAGACGTAACGTTTTTAAGCCACGTGCAGCCAGCCAACTCTCAAAAGGGCTTAGGTTCAGGCCATAGGTCATCATAACTTTCTGCACACGCTGCAGGTCCTCCTCCGTCTGGCATACTACCACACCCGCTGTTACATCGCTGTGCCCAGACAAGTATTTGGTTACACTATGGATCACGATATCTGCCCCTAAGCCAAGTGGCTTGGTAAGTACAGGGGTGGCAAAGGTGTTATCAATAACTAATTTAATCTGATGCTTCTTCGTCTGCTCAGCTAGTTGTTTCAGATCAAACACCATCAGCAGCGGGTTGCTCATAGTCTCAGCTAAGAACAGTCGCGTATTTGGCTGTACCAGTTCATCAAAAGTATAGGTAGCCTCCGACGGTACATAAGTTACCTCAATGCCAATACGGCTCAACTCCTGTGTTAGCAGAGATGATGATCCGCCATATATTTCTTCTGCACACAACACATGGTCGCCAGCCTTACAAACTGCAAGTATAGCTGCCAGTATAGCCGACATCCCCGAGGAAGTAACCACTGCTCCTACTCCACCTTCCAGCTTATTAACCTCATTTGCCAGCTCATCTGAATTAGGGTTTGCATAGCGCGAATACATGTAGCGTTGTCCCGGCTGTTCAAAGTATAGCTCCAGCTCGTTCACGTCATCAAACGTAAAAACAGAGGTCTGGAAAATGGGCGTAGCTTTAGGTTTTATGTGCGGCATGATCAGGGCTTAAATCGAGCATTAAGTTAAGCAGGAAACTATAAATATTTACCATTAAAAGCCGCTATATAAGTTATTGTTAATTAAACTACTTTAAACTTAAGCACATCGGTTCGCCATTAATTAAAATTATAGTACTTTAGTATTAAATTATCTGGTTTTAAGCATTTCTTGTCCAGATAAGCTGCTTATGCTTTCCAACTATAAACCCTTTTATGAAACACATTCTACTCCTTCTATCACTCTGTCTGCAAACAAGCTTATTACTTGCTCAACAACTTGAATACCCAACAACAACTAAGGTAGCAGTTACTGATACTTTCTATAACCAGCATATTGTACGGGATGAATACCGTTGGCTGGAAGCGCAGAACAGCCCTGAAGTTACAAAGTGGGTAGATGAGCAGAACAAGCTTTCAAAGAAACATTTAGTAAAAGCCTCGAATCAAACCAATGCTTTCCTGGCTATAGATAAGTATTCTTATGTAAGTGTTTCACAAAACTATACTAAAGTTGGTAACTATTATTTCCGGTATTACTATTATAACAATAACGGAACACCTGCGCTTTACTATAAATCAGAGATGAGCGATAAACCTGAACAGGATGATCTGCATCCGCTGGTTGACCCGTTACACATTTCTGCTAAAGACAAAATTACACTCAGAGGATTTGATGTATCTAAAAACTCTGAGTTGCTTGCTTACCAGTTTAGCCGGAACGGGAGCGATTGGGCTGAAATAAAAGTAGTTGAGTTGAAAGGTGCTATACATCGCAAAGATCACCTTAAAGATGTAAAGTTCTCCAGCATCTCTTGGAAAGGGAATGGCTTCTTTTATGCAGCATACCCAAATGGTGGAAATCAGAAGATATTCTACCACCAGATGGGCACCGACCAAAGCGATGATAAAGTAATTTATGAAAGCGCTAACCCTGCTACTACCTTAGATTTTCTGACAACAATTGATGAGCGCTATTTTGTATTAACTGTTAGGAATGAGAAAAACGGCTCTAAAACGTTCTATTATATAGATTATGATGAACAGGAACAGTCCCAGCTAAAGCCTTTACTGGCAAACATCCGGTTCGGACTTGATATTTTGGGCACGCACAATGGCAAGTTTATAGCTCAAACCAACCACAATGCCAACTTTCATAGATTAATAGAAATAGACCCGGCTAACCCTACAAACTGGAAAGTTATTGTTCCTGAATTTGAAAAAACGGCTATGCTTGAGACCTTTTTATCGAAGGACAGAATTATAGTTACTTATCTCACTAAAGGACACCCGTTACTTACTGTTTTTGACTATACCGGTAAACTGCTTTATAAACTCGATCTACCTGTAGCGACAACAATTGGAAACTTTACCGGCTCCCCAGATGACGAAGAAATACTTTACAGGTATTCTTCATTTACTTTCCCTACAATAGTTTATAAATTCAATGTAAAAACGTTTGAACGAAAGCTAACTGAACGAACCACTGTAACTTATGACTTAGATAAATTTGAATACAAGTATGTAGAATATCCTGCAAAAGATGGTACTCTTATACCCATGACACTTGTGTATGAAAAGGGTTTGAAACTGAATGGTAAGAACCCTACACTGCTGAAAACCTATGGAGGCTTTGGTGCTATTTCTGAACCTGGGTACTCCCCTGGCCTGATCCACTTCATAAAAAACGGTGGTGTGTTTGCCTTTGCTTCTGTTAGAGGTGGTGGAGAGCTAGGCTCTAAATGGGCAATGGAAGGGCGAGGGAAGTATAAACAAAATACTTTTGACGACTTCATTGCCGGAGCAGAATATCTGATCTCTTCAGGCTATACTTCTCCTGAAAAACTGGCAACTACAGGTGCTTCAAATGGAGGCCTTGTAGTTGCGACGGCAGCAATTCAACGTCCAGATTTGTTTAAAGCTGTAGTACCTGTTGTAGCCCCACTAGATATGTTACGCTTCGAAAAATTTACGATCGGTGTATTTCATACAGATGAATATGGTACTGTAACGAATAACGAAGGCTTTAAGTCGCTGATCAACTACTCGCCGTTGCATAACATTAAGGACAACGTTAACTATCCGGCAATGCTCATCATGACTTCTGATACTGATGATCGTGTACCGCCGCTGCACTCTTTTAAGTTTGCAGCCAAGCTCCAGAACAGTAAGGCCCAGACTAACCCCGTTCTACTTCGCGTTGAAGGTCAGGCCGGTCACTACGGAGCAAACGGCATCTATTCAAACGTGCGGGAAGAAGCTGACATTTATGCTTTTATCATGCAACAGCTTTCAAACAGCAAATAGCTTATCTAACTATAAACCCGGCTACAAATTAGCCTGGTTTATAGTTAGATAAGCTTTATAGTAGCTTGACTTATCTCTGAATTTGCACTATGTCTTCAGTTATAGCTTTTTCAGTAGTTCTGCTTTTGCCAATCATTTTCATAGGCATTGGCTATTACTTTGATTATAAACAGGATAAGCAGACTTTTCTTAGGACACTTAAAGGCGTTATAATAGCCATTGTTACTTTAGTGATGAGTTATGCCTGCAAGAATACAGTCGATGGCATTTTATATTCCCTATTGCAGAAACTTTGGTAATTTAAATTTTTGTATCAAATTCTTTTGCAAAGAGTTATTTAAGATAAGTTTCATGATCCTCAAGTCTTATTCTGAAAAAAAATTACTTCTAAAACTAGGTTTAGTTTCTCTTTTCTTGTTTTCAGGATGTAAACAACCTACTCAGAAGTCAACACAAACTATAGAAAACCAGAAAACTGAAATGAGCTCTGAATTTGTACCGCATTGGTCTAAAACTGTAGTGTGGTATCAGATATTCCCGGAGAGATTTAGAAATGGAGATAAGAGTAACGACCCTACTGTTGCAGATATTAAGGGAGCCGACCCAAAAGAAAGCCCGAAAGCCTGGCAGGTTCACCCATGGGGAAGTGATTGGTACAAACTCCAGGATTATGAGAAAAAAAATGGCGAACCTGAAATGTGGAAACACCTGCTCAGACGGCGCTATGGAGGCGATCTCCAAGGAATAATTGATAAACTGGATTATCTCCAGGAGCTAGGTATTACTGCTATCTACTTAAATCCCGTATTCCAATCGCCCTCATTACATAAGTATGATGGGGAAAGCTATCATCACATTGATCCTACTTTCGGACCGGACCCGGCAGGAGACAGAAAGCTGATCGCAACAGAAGACCCCTTAGATCCATCTACCTGGGTATGGACCAGCGCCGATAAATTAGCTTTAAAGCTGATCAGAGAAGCACACAACAGGGATATGAAAATCATATTTGATGGTGTTTTCAATCACTTAGGCTATAACAGTTTTGCTTTTCAGGATGTCGTAAAAAATCAGCAGAACTCACCTTACAAAGACTGGTTCATTATCAAATCCTGGGATGATCCTAAAAAAGGAACTTCCTTCGATTATGAAGGGTGGTTTGGAGTAAAGTCGCTTCCTGAGCTACGGGAAGACAGTACCGGAATTGTGGCAGGTCCTAAGCACTATATTTTTAATGCTACAGAGCGCTGGATGAACCCTAAAGGAGAGGGAATTGAAAACGGAATTGACGGTTGGAGATTAGACGTGGCCTTTTGTGTTGGCCATCCCTTCTGGAAAAAGTGGAGAAAGCATGTCCGGTCGATAAATCCTGAGGCTTATATGACAGCTGAGATTGTTGATACACCAGACAAAGTAAAGCCCTATATGCAGGGAGATGAATTTGATGGCGAGATGAACTATAACTTTGCTTTCGCATCGGCTGAGTTCTTTTTTAATCCTGATGCTATGCGCATTTCTGCAACAGAATATGATAAAAGATTAAAGGAACTGAGAGAGTTATACCCTACAGGTGTAGCCTACGCTTCACAAAACCTGTTCGGAAGTCATGACTCAAACAGAATAGGCTCACATATTGTAAACCGGGGTATTGGTAACTTCAGAGACTGGGGGAAATATTTTAACACTTCCGTTGCCCTAAATAACTCAAATTACTCCACACGTAAGCCTCAACCCGAAGACATTCAGCTACAGAAATTGTTTGCTATTATGCAGATGACTTATGTTGGCGCACCTATGATCTACTATGGAGATGAAGTAGGCATGTGGGGTGGCAACGATCCTGATGCCAGAAAACCAATGATCTGGGATGATATTAAATATGAGGATGAAGTATTCAATGCGAATGGCACCAGACATGCTCCTGATAAAGTAGAGATAAACCAGTCTTTATTTAACCATTATAAAAAGCTTGTCCATATCAGAAAAAACAACCCTGCTTTACAATTAGGCACCTACAAAACGTTACTTGCTGACGATGAAAATGATCTTCTGGTATTTGAACGCAACTATAACGGGGAAAACGTTATTGTTGTCATAAACAATAGCTCTAAAGAGGCAGAAGTTAAGCTGCCTGAACTAGGTGGCAAATGCTTTAAAGATCAATTAAGCTCCAATGAGTTAAAAAAAGGTGGCAGAATTATAGTTCCGGGTAAATGGGGGCTAATCCTATCTAGCTGTTCTGAATAGTTATAGTTTACTATAAACGAATCATTTCTATTGGTTATAAGACTTTACTTCACGCTTATTAAGTAAACGAAAACGCAGATAAGCACTATAATCTTTCCATTTAAGAAATCGTTTAAGGAGCATTAAGTATCAAATTGTAGCCATAAAAGTTAGCAACTTACAAGCGCGTTCACATCTACTTAAACTATAAAATCTGAAACTATGGCAAAGTCTGCAACCGATTTAGTAAAAGAAGCTAAACAAAACATCGAGAACCTGACCCCTGAGCAGGTACACGAAGAACTGAAGAATGGTAATGCAACACTTATTGATATCAGGGAGAGTGAAGAACTGAGCCAGAATGGTAAAATTGCAGGGTCTACGCACTCTCCACGTGGTATGATTGAGTTTCATGCAGACGAATCATTGCCTTACCACAAACCTGAGTTCGACAAGAACAAGCGACTGATCCTGCATTGTGCTGGCGGAGGACGTTCGGCTCTGGCAACTGTTACATTAAAGCAAATGGGTTATAACAATGTCGCACACATGGATGGCGGCTATAATGCCTGGAAAGAGGCCGGTTACCCTGTTACAGAATAAGTATAATTAAGTATAAAACAAAAACGCCTTCTGCTCATAAAGAACAGAAGGCGTTTTTGATATTGTAGATAGATATCGTTACTCGATCACAGATTCGGCAAGTACAATGATCTTATTGTTCAGTACTTCTACCACACCGCCATCAACGGTAAAGAACTCCTGTCCTTTTTTGGTAGTTACCCGGATTCTGCCTCTTTCCATGGTGCTGATAAGTGGAGCGTGCGAGTTCAGAACTTCGAAAGAGCCGTTAGCTCCCGGAAACTGTGCAGCATCTACCTCACCGGCAAAAACCTTTTTATCTGGTGTGATTATCTCTAAATACATCTTTATTAGTTATGAGTTTTGAGTTCCGAGTTCCGAGTTATAAGGAGCAATGCTCACTCGTAACTCAGAATTCGTAACTCGTAACTAACTTATACTTATTTTGCTTCGGCAAGCATCTTCTCACCTTTCGCTACTGCATCTTCAATTGTACCTACAAGGTTGAAGGCAGCCTCCGGAAGGTGGTCATATGTACCATCCATGATCGCGTTAAAGCCTTTGATAGTGTCTTTAATATCAACAAGAACACCTTTAAGACCTGTAAACTGCTCAGCTACGTGGAACGGCTGAGATAAGAAACGCTGCACACGGCGTGCTCTTGATACAACCAGCTTATCTTCATCAGAAAGTTCGTCCATACCAAGGATGGCGATAATATCCTGAAGTTCTTTGTAACGCTGAAGAATCTCTTTAACGCGCTGTGCTGTGTTGTAGTGCTCGTCGCCAAGTACGTCAGCAGACAGGATGCGTGAAGTAGAGTCCAGTGGATCCACCGCAGGGTAGATACCAAGCTCAGCAATTTTACGGGAAAGTACTGTAGTTGCGTCCAGGTGAGCGAAAGTCGTCGCCGGAGCAGGGTCAGTCAAGTCATCCGCAGGTACGTAAACCGCCTGTACAGATGTAATTGAACCACGCTTAGTAGACGTGATACGCTCCTGCATGGCACCCATCTCAGTTGCCAGCGTTGGCTGGTAACCTACCGCTGATGGCATACGACCTAAAAGAGCCGATACCTCAGAACCCGCCTGTGTAAAGCGGAAGATGTTGTCGATGAAGAAAAGGATATCACGGCCAGCACCAGAACCATCACCATCAC
The DNA here is from genome assembly GCF_023630255.1 of Pontibacter deserti. Lineage (NCBI taxonomy): Bacteria > Pseudomonadati > Bacteroidota > Cytophagia > Cytophagales > Hymenobacteraceae > Pontibacter > Pontibacter deserti. The sequence goes on from NZ_JALPRS010000001.1 coordinate 2,231,217, forward strand.
GGAAGTTTTCCGCTACTGTAAGACCTGCAAGTGCCACACGTGCACGCGCCCCTGGCGGCTCGTTCATCTGACCGAACACCAGCGTAGCCTGAGACTTAGCCAGTTCATCCATGTCAACTTTAGTAAGGTCCCAACCACCTTCTTCCATTGAGTGCTTGAACTCCTCACCATATTTAATAACGCCAGACTCGATCATCTCGCGTAGTAGGTCATTACCTTCACGGGTACGCTCACCAACACCGGCAAATACAGAAAGACCTGCATAAGCTTTCGCGATGTTGTTGATCAGCTCCATGATCAATACTGTTTTACCAACACCGGCACCACCGAACAAACCGATTTTACCACCTTTTACATAAGGCTCTAAAAGGTCGATTACTTTGATACCTGTATAAAGTACTTCAGAAGAAGTAGCCAGTTCTTCGAAACGAGGGGCTGCTCTGTGGATAGAAAGACCGCCTTCGCTTACAGGCTGCTGAATACCATCAATGGCTTCGCCGATAACGTTGAAAAGACGACCTTTAATGCCTTCACCTGTCGGCATTTTGATTGGAGAACCCAGGTCAAGCACTTCAGCGCCACGGGTCAAACCTTCTGTAGAGTCCATCGCAATGGTACGTACACGGTCCTCGCCAAGGTGCTGCTGACACTCCAGGATGATCACCTGGCCATTGTCTTTCGTCACTTGAAGGGCATCCAAAATATTTGGTAGTTTTGCGTTTTCACCCGCAAAGCTAACGTCCACAACTGGACCGATAACCTGGGTAATTCTGCCAATATTCGCCATTTGACTTTTTATATTGATTAACTTGTATAACGGAGTTATTTCAGGGTGCAAAACTAATGCATAAATCTCTTAAATCCATGTAACACGACAAAAACTTTTAGTTTACTGTATATTATAAGGTTAGCTATAGTTACACACATTATTTACCAGGAAGCTGCAGCATTTAGAAAAGGCTGTTACAACGTATAACGTCGGGTAATAACAGTCTTTATGCTAAAAGAAGAGAGTTCTATATACTATAGATGTTTCAGCAACTCTATCTGATCATCGTTAAGCAGAATATACCTGTTGTTAAAAGGGTTGGCATAAAATTTTTCGGCAATAATATACTCTCCGGTTGTTAGCTTATGGATATTGTAGCTAAACAAACTATTGGATCGCTCAATTACCAGCTCCGTTGTACTTAAGTCAAGCTGACGACCACAAGTGGTCGTGATCATTTCCTGGTTAGAAGTTGTTGTTGGCATAATAGTATAAGAATAAGGGGAGTTTTTTCTTTACGGAACAGCTATCAGTTGGTGACACTTCTGTAGCATAAATCATGATTTATTTTTTTCCTGACCCCGTTTCTTATTAAAATATACCATTGTTATAGCTGGCACTACAGGCTTAAAGTATAAAATCATCAAAACTGCTGTGCTCTTAAAGTATAAGTTCCTACTTTTGTTAATCCGTTAAATCAAGCCAGACAAACGTGGAACAACAACTGACAACAGTAGAAACCGCCCAGAAGCTTGGCCTTCTGGAAGAGGAATTTGAAAAGATCAAACAGATTCTGGGTCGCACACCCAATTTTACCGAGTTAAGTATCTTCTCCGTAATGTGGTCGGAGCACTGCTCTTACAAAAACTCCATAGTTTGGCTGAAAACACTGCCTAAAGACTCGCCACGTATGCTGGCAAAAGCAGGCGAAGAGAACGCCGGCCTTGTTGATATTGGAGATGGTTACGCCTGCAGCTTCAAAATAGAATCTCACAACCACCCGTCTGCTATTGAGCCTTACCAGGGCGCCGCAACCGGTGTGGGTGGTATAAACAGAGATATTTTCACCATGGGTGCCCGCCCGATCGCGCAGCTTAACTCGCTTCGCTTTGGCAACCCACGATCTGAGAAAACACAGCGCTTATTAAGAGGTGTAGTTAAAGGCATTGGCGATTATGGCAATGCCTTTGGTATTCCTACGGTAGGTGGTGAGCTTTTCTTCGACGAGTGCTACAACATCAACCCACTTGTAAATGCTTTCTCTGCCGGTATCGTTAAAGTAGGCGAAACAGCTTCTGCCACCTCTTACGGTGTAGGCAACCCGGTATTTATAGTTGGTTCTGCCACCGGTAAAGACGGTATACACGGGGCTGCTTTTGCGTCTAAAGATATCACCGAAGATTCTGCCAAAGACCTTCCATCAGTTCAGGTAGGTGATCCGTTCCAGGAAAAACTTTTATTGGAAGCCACACTGGAAATCATTAAATCCGGCCACGTAATTGGTATGCAGGACATGGGCGCTGCTGGCATAACTTGCTCTACCTCTGAGATGAGTGCTAAAGGCGAACACGGTATGGACATCTGGCTGGATAAAGTTCCTACCCGCCAGGCGAACATGGTGCCATTCGAAATTCTGCTTTCTGAGAGCCAGGAGCGCATGCTTATAGTGATGAAAAAAGGCTATGAGCAAACTATAAAAGGCATCTGCGATAAGTGGGACCTTTACTGCGAGCAGATTGGTGTGGTAACGGAAGGCGGCATGCTGCGCTACTACATGAATGGCGAACTGGCTGCCGAAGTACCTGCCAACGACCTTGTATTGGGTGGTGGTGCCCCGGTTTATCATAGAGAATACCGTGAGCCGGCTTATTTTCAGGAAGCCAAGAAATTTAATATAGAGCAGGTAGAAGAACCACAGGATTACCAGGCTGTAGCTGAGTTCCTGACCACACACCCGAACATTGCCTCGAAGCGTTGGGTATACCGCCAGTATGATTCTATGGTTGGAACTGCCACGATGACGACAAATGCCCCTGCTGATGCAGCTATCGTTAAAGTAAAAGGAACTGACAAATCAATTGCTGTAACTGTAGATTGCAATAGCCGCTACGTATATGCCGACCCTGAAGAAGGTTGCGCAATTGCCGTAGCAGAAGCTGCAAGAAATATAGTTTGTTCTGGTGCCGAGCCGCTAGCTATAACCAACTGCTTAAACTTTGGTAACCCATATGTACCGGAAGTATACTGGCACTTTGTAGGCGCAATTAAAGGTATGGGCAAAGCCTGTACTGCCTTGGGCACGCCGGTAACAGGTGGTAACGTAAGTTTCTACAACCAGTCATCCGACGAAGGTCCGGTTTTCCCGACACCAACTATAGGTATGCTGGGTATATTGGAGAACAAGGATAACAAAATGACGCTGGCTTTCCAGAACGCCGGTGACCTCATCTATATGATAGGCGATGCGCAGAACGACATTGCCTCTTCTGAGTATCTGTACTCTTACCATAATGTAAAACTCTCTCCTGCCCCATACTTTAACATGGATGAGGAGTTAAAACTACAGGCAACTATAAAAGAAGTTATCGAGCAAAAGCTTATCAGGTCGGCACACGATGTAGCAGATGGTGGTTTATACATTACTTTGTTGGAGTCAGCGATGCCAAAAGAACTGGGCTTTGATATCGAAACAGATAAAAATTTCAGAAAAGATGCCTTTTTATTTGGCGAAGCACAGAGCCGCGTAGTTGTGTCGGTTTCTCCGGAACAACAAGCTGCTTTTGAACAGGCGCTTCAAAATAAAGGGGTGAATTTCACCAAATTAGGTGCTGTAACAAGCCACGATTGCCACATAGATGGTGAGCTTTTTGGTGGCATTACAGTGGCTAAAAAACACTATGACACAGCGCTAGAGCAGATTTTAGACTAATTTTTTTTGAAAATTTTTGAAGCAAATGTTTGCAGTTTAAAATCGTCTCTCTATCTTTGCATCACTGAACGACGAAGGGGCTTCCACCCTGAAATCTAGTAGGTAACTTGTCCGATGGTGTAACTGGCAACACGTCTGATTTTGGTTCAGAAGAGTCCAGGTTCGAAACCTGGTCGGACAACGTTTAAAAAGGCAACCTACAGCAATGCAGGTTGCCTTTTTTCGTTTTAACACCCTCCCTAACCAATTAAAAATCAGAAATTTCAGCTGCCGGATATTCTAAATTTCGTAGCTTTGCAGGCATAATAACCTTAACCTAAACCCTTCATTTAGTATTAAGTTAAAACTATGCCCCAGGTAAAAATCTTCTCCGGCTCCGCTTCGCGCTACCTAGCTGAAAAAATTGCAGCTGCTTACGGCACACAATTAGGCGACTTAACTATCTCCCGCTTCAGCGATGGTGAAATTGGTGTACACTACAATGAGTCTGTGCGCGGTGCCGAAGTATTTATAGTACTTTCTACTTTTCCGCCTGCCGATAACCTGATGGAACTGATGCTACTGGTTGATGCTGCCAAGCGCGCTTCAGCACACAAGGTAACAGTAGTGATGCCATACTACGGTTATGCCCGCCAGGACAGAAAAGATAAGCCTCGTGTATCGATAGGTGCCAAAGTTCTGGCAAATGCTGTTCAGGCTTGTGGCGCTGACCGCCTGATGACCTGCGACCTTCATGCCGGACAGATCCAAGGTTTCTTTGATATCCCGGTTGATCATTTGGATGGATCAGCCATATTTGTTCCTTACCTGCGCAGCCTGAACCTGGGTACAAATCTTATCTTCGCATCTCCTGACGTGGGTGGTGTGGTTAGAACAAGAGCCTTTGCCAAAAACTTTGGAGCTGAAATGGTTGTCTGCGATAAGCACAGAGTACGTGCCAACGAGATTGCCTCGATGCAGGTAATTGGTAATGTTGAAGGCCTTGATGTAGTGCTGGTAGATGATATGGTAGATACTGCCGGAACTATAACCAAGGCTGCTGAACTGTTAAAGGAAAAAGGTGCCAGAACAGTACGTGCTATCGCCACGCACCCTGTACTTTCCGGACCAGCTTACGAACGCATCGATAATTCTGTGCTGGAAGAACTTGTAGTTTCAGATACAATTCCGTTAAAGCAGGCATCTTCCAAAATAAAAGTGCTTACGTTCTCAGAACTGTTTGCCAGAGCTATCAACAATGTGGTAACTCACGAGTCTATCAGCTCGCTGTTTATATAATTTGTGTTTCGTTTTTGGTGTTTTGTGTTTCGATAAGAGAAATTTCAAAAATGTTTTTCCGAAAAACTATATACAAAACACTAAAAACGAATTAAAAAGCCCTACCTTTGTGGCTCGAAAATTTTAACAAATTCATTTTTATGAAAACTTTAGAGATTATAGGGTTTAAAAGAGCAAATCTCGGCAAAGCGCAGACGAAAGAACTGCGTAATGAGTCTTATGTACCAGGTGTATTATATGGCGGCGCTGAGCAAGTACACTTCTACGCACCAGCTATCCTGTTCAGAGACTTAGTTTATTCTCCGGAAGTATACGAAGTAGACCTGAATATTGAAGGCACACACTACAGAGCTGTGATGCAGGACGTACAGTTCCACCCAGTTAACGAAATGCTGTTACACGTTGACTTCCTTGAGCTACAGGATGACAAGCCAGTGAAACTGGATATCCCGGTTAAAATTGTTGGTAACTCTCCAGGTGTAATGGCCGGTGGTAAACTTGTAACTAAGCTTCGTAAGCTTAAAGTAAAAGCTTTACCTGCTAACCTACCTGATTATGTAGAAGTTGACATCTCTGACCTTGAACTTGGTAAGTCTATCAAAGTTAACAAAATCAAAGGTGGTGAGTACGAGATCCTTACTAACGCACTTGCTCCGGTTGCAACTGTAACTATTCCACGTGCTCTTAAGAGTGCACAGATGGAAGAAGCTCGCGCTGGTAAAAAATAAGCAGCAAACGCTACTTTATAGTACAAGATCCTGTCCTGCTGCAAGCGGGGCAGGATTTTTTGTTTAACTCATTTTTAAGACACAGGATAGTAGACGCAAGACACAAGACTTTTATACCTTTGAAAGTATAACCGAGCAATGACTTTAAAGATACAGGCTCTTTTGATTTTTGTCCTGAATCCTGTGTCCTGAGTCTTTTGTCCAGAATAAATGCTAAATACATTGAAACAATGGTTAGGAATAGGGCTTGCACCTGACACTCCGGCCACACCCGAAGATACAAGTATGAAATACCTTATAGTTGGTTTGGGAAACATAGGTCCTGAATACGCTGAAACAAGACATAACATCGGCTTTATGGTGTTAGATTACCTGGCTAAAAAGCACGATGCGAAATTTGATGTAAGCCGCCACGCGTTTGTAACCGAAATAAAAGTAAAAGGTCGTACTTATGTATTGGTAAAACCTACTACTTACATGAACCTGAGCGGAAAAGCAGTTGGTCATTACCTGAACTCGTTAAAACTTACGCCAGAGCAGATGCTTGTAATTACAGATGATATTGCCATACCTTTTGGTAAGATACGCATCAGAACGAAGGGCAGCGCCGGCGGGCACAACGGCTTAAAACACATAGAGCAAACACTGGGGCATAATAATTACCCACGCCTGCGTTTTGGTGTTGGTGATGACTTTCATAAAGGCAAGCAGGTAGATTACGTACTAAGCAATTTCAGTGATGATGAGCAGGCCGAACTACAGACACTGATTGAGAAGTCAGCAGATGCAGTACTTTCTTTTGGCTCTATCGGGCTGGAGCGCACCATGAACCAGTTTAATACAAAGTAACACTACTATGACCACAACACAGGTACAACAGGCGCCAAGCAGAGTAACCTCCCTTGATTATGTTCGGGGGCTGGCTGCATTGGGCATATTGCTGTACCATTTCCAGAGCTGGACGCTGGGCCACATGGCAGCTGAAAGTTTCTGGGGAAGGATCGGATTGTATGGTGTTGCTATTTTTTATGTGCTGAGCGGGCTTACGCTGTACCATGTGTATGAGGCAAGAATGCAACCGCAAAAAGTACCACTAGCCGATTTCTACCTGAAACGTATCTTCAGGTTGTTTCCGCTGCTCTGGCTCATTATGCCGGTATACCTGATCATTGATCCAACTATGCGTGAGTGGGATCGTGTTTTGCTAAATTTTATCGGCCTCTTTGGCTTTGTAGCCTGGGATAAACCTATTGGCACAGGTGTATGGTCTATTGGTAATGAGTTGGTGTTTTATCTGTTCTTCCCTATTTTTCTGTTCTCCGCCAAGTATAGCCGTGCAGCTTTTGCCTTTGTATGCCTGGTTATACTTACAATAGGTGTATACTTTGCTTTTTATAGTATAGACGACGCTGTGCCGCTAGCCACCCAGTGGCGTGATTATGTAAATCCATTAAATCAGATTTTTCTGTTCCTGGGTGGTGTTGCCATAGGGTACTTTGCAAAATATAAGTCCCTGCCTTCGCTACCCCTGGTGTTGCTGTTACTGGCCGGCATAGCTGTTTTTATACTTTACCCCGTATCCGGAAATACCGTAACGCTGGTAACAGACTGGAACCGGTTTATTTTTGCAGGCACCTGTCTGGCTATCTGTTTTGCCATGTATAAGCTGCCCATAACGTTACCAAAGCTGTTGCATGTGCCGCTGCATACATTAGGCGAGATAAGTTATGCTTTATACCTGCTGCACCCGCTGGTTTACAAGGTCGTACAGTTTGCTGCCAAACAGTTACATTTCTCTCCCTGGGTCACTATAATCCTGGCTATGGTTGCTACCCTTATACTTAGCCAACTGGTGTACCGCTACTACGAACAGCGTTTTGTCCGGCTGGGCCAGAAAGCCAGTGCCGCGGTTACCAGCCGGCTGATAAAATAAGCAGCTGCAAGTATAGCCCTTTGCTCTTCCTGAAAAGGATAGGTACCGGACTTATACTTTCAAACCTTATTTCTTACCTTGCTGTTATTCGCACACGCTCTACCTGATTAACTATGAACCCGCTATTGCAACTATACCGCAACGCTTTTGGAGGCCTCTCCCGGCAAGCCTGGATGATGTCGCTGGTAATGCTGATAAACCGGAGTGGGGCAATGGTTATCCCTTTCCTGGGTGTATATCTTACCACAGAGCTTGGTTATACTTTAAAAGAAACAGGTGCTATACTAAGTATCTATGGGTTGGGCTCGGTTTGCGGATCATTTCTGGGTGGTTGGCTTACAGATAAGATCGGGCATTTTAAAGTGCAGTTTGTGAGCTTAACACTGGGTGGCGGCTTATATTTTATATTGCTTAACCTGCGGCAATTTGAATACATGGCAGCCGGCGTATTTATACTTAGCTTGGTAAACGATATGCTACGACCAGCCAATGCTTCTTCAATCGCATCGTATGCCAAACCCGAAAATGTAACCCGCGCCTTCTCACTGAACCGGATGGCCATTAACCTGGGCTTTTCCATTGGTCCGGCTGTAGGTGGCTTACTGGCTGCCTTATCATATAAATGGCTTTTTATTGCTGATGGGGCAACCTGTATTGCAGCAGGGCTTTTCTTCTTTTTATACTTCAGGGCACAGCAGGGGCACAAGCCGGTAATACCAGAAAATAAAGCCGATGTACCTGCTGTAATGTCCCCGTACCGCGATATGTGGTTTATACTTTTCGTTATTCTGTGCAGCTTGTTCGCCACTATTTTCTTCCAGCTTTTCTCCACTTTACCTCTATACTATAAACAGGTGCATCAATTATCTGAGGGGAGTATTGGATTGCTGATGGCACTAAATGGCCTTATCGTTTTTTTGCTGGAGATGATCGTGGTTTACCTGCTCGGCGAAAAGGCATCAAAAGCCATGTTAGTGGCAGGTGGTTTATTAATGCTGGGGCTCTCTTTTGTGTTACTGAACCTATTTGGGCAAGTAAGTATACTTTACGTTTCGATGTTGCTGTTGAGCATCTCTGAGATACTTGCCATGCCGTTTATGTCAACTATAACAGTAGAGCGCTCTGGCCTGAGCAACAGGGGTGCTTACATGGGGTTGTATACTATTTCGTATGCAGCTGCCCACGTAGTTTCCCCATACCTGGGAACCAGTATAATTGCAGCTTATGGATTCAGCACGTTGTGGTGGGCTTGTGGCATACTGACTATAGTTACTGCGCTTGGGTTTTATTTTGTAATTCACCAGATGGAAAAGCAGCGATTTGCGAAACAAGCTATACTTGCTGATACCAGCAAGCTAGTTTCGACAACTTAATGCAGGCTTTATTTCTGAAGTTAGCTTATACTTCACTGTATTATAATAAGGAAATTAATATTTGTAACTACTTCTGAAGAAAAGGGGCAGCCACGCTTGATTTTCACCAACCAGTATAATTGCCTACATTAGTACAAAAATTGTTTTAAGCACATGTCTGTAGATACACCCGAAATAAAGCGGATTGCTGCTTTAAAACGTTATGAAATTCTCGACACACCTCAGGACGGCACCTTTAACAGATTAACAGAACTAGCATCCAAAATATTTAACGTCCCAATTTCTATCATCAGCTTGGTTGATACGGACCGTATCTGGTTTAAATCACGATATGGTTTAGAGGTAGATGAAATACAACAAGAGCCTGGACTGTGTACTTCCGCCATCTTGTCGGATGATGTATATGTAGTAGAAAATGCGAGGGAGGACCCACGCACTCTTACAAACTCTCTGGTAGTTTCAGATTTTGGGTTACAGTTTTATGCTGCTGCTCCCCTACGTACCTCGGATGGGTTTAACCTGGGCACACTCTGCATTATCGATAGAAAGCAACGCTTCCTAAACGAATCCCAGAAGGAGATGCTGAAAGAGCTGGCAAGCATTGTAATGGATGAACTTGAGATACGGCTGGCTGCGCGAGTTAATGCTAAAAAAACTTACGACCTGCTACAGTCTACACTATCTCACTTAAAACAAACTAACAGCAAACTTCAGAGTTTACCTGATGTTGTTAGAACCGAAGAACTGGACTCAATTATAGCTGGAAATGATCAGCTTAGCCGGCAACTGGATAACTTTCTAAAACAGTAACTATCATAAAGCCATAAACAAAAAGACCTAACAATTGCTGTTAGGTCTTTTTGTTTATCATAAGTCTGGGCTATACTTAGCTTACTGTTCCGCCATTTTTAACTGCCACACTTGGCTGCATAAATGCCAGCGATCCATCCGCATTCTCTGCCATCAGGATCATACCCTGGCTGGTAATGCCTTTAATATCACGCGGTGCCAGATTTACAAGTATACTTACCTGCTGCCCTACAATTTCTTCCGGGTTAAAGAACTCGGCAATACCACTTACCACCGTACGCTGGTCTATACCTGTATCTATAGTTAGCTTCAGGAGCTTTTTGGTTTTGGCTACTTTTTCGGCGGCAAGTATAGTTCCGATACGGATGTCCATTTTAGAGAACTCATCGAAAGTGATATTCTCCTTCGCTGGCTCTACCACGGCATTTGCCATTTCGTTTGCCTTTTTGGTATCCAGTAATTTCTGAACTTGTGCTTCTACGGCTGCATCTTCTACTTTCTCGAACAGTAAGGCTGGCGTACCTATTACATGTCCTTCTTTCAGCAGGTCGGCAGCACCGGCAGCGGCCCAGCTGTTGCCTAAGGCCATGTTCAGCATACCACGCAGTTTGTCCGCAGAATCCGGCAGGAATGGCTCCATCAGTATAGCCAAACTACCAGAGATCTGCAGGGCAATGTTCATGATGGTCTTTACACGTTCTTCATCTGTCTTGATCAGCTTCCATGGCTCTGTGTCGGCCAGATATTTGTTACCCAAGCGCGCCAGGTTCATCAGCTCGCCTAGTGCATCTCTAAACTTGTAACGCTCTATGTGCGCGGCAATTACCATCGGCATTCCAGCCAGCACTTCCAGTACTTCCTTATCGTACTGCTGCAACTCGCCTCGGGCTGGCACCGCGCCGTTATAATACTTTTGGGTAAGCACTACCGCACGGTTTATAAAGTTACCAAGTATAGCCAGCAGCTCGTTGTTGTTGCGGGCCTGGTAATCTTTCCAGGTAAAGTCGTTGTCTTTGGTTTCAGGGGCATTGGCACAAAGGGCAAAACGCAGCACATCGCCTTTGCCTTTAAAATCTTCCAGGTACTCATGCAGCCATACCGCCCAGTTACGCGACGTTGAGATCTTATCGCCTTCAAGGTTCAGGAATTCGTTGGCAGGTACGTTATCCGGAAGTATATAGTCACCGTGCGCCTTCAGCATACTTGGGAAGATAATGCAGTGGAACACGATGTTATCCTTACCGATGAAGTGCACCAGCTTAGAGTCTTTGTCTTTCCAGTATTTCTCCCAATCGTCAGTAAGCGCTTTTGTTGCAGAAATATAGCCTATAGGTGCATCGAACCATACATAAAGCACTTTACCTTCGGCTCCTCCAACAGGCACCGGCACGCCCCAATCCAGGTCGCGGGTTACGGCGCGTGGCTGCAGTCCCTGGTCTATCCAGCTCTTGCACTGTCCATACACGTTTGGTTTCCAGTCGCCTTTGTGGCCTTCTACAATCCATTCGCGCAGCCATGGTTCATACTCGTTCAGGGGCAGGTACCAGTGCTTTGTTTCACGTAAAACAGGCGGCTCGCCGCTAAGTGTGCTTTTCGGATTGATCAGGTCAGTTGCATTCAGCGAAGTACCGCAGCTTTCGCACTGGTCTCCGTAGGCATTTTCGTTGCCGCACTTAGGGCAGGTACCTACAATGTAACGGTCGGCCAGAAATTGCTGGGCCTTCTCGTCGTAGTACTGCTGGGTGGTCTGCTCTATAAATTTGCCATCGTTGTATAGTTTCAGGAAGAAATCTGAAGCTGTTTCGTGGTGTATTTTTGATGAAGTGCGATCGTAGATATCAAAAGAGATATTGAAGTCTTCGAACGACTTTTTGATCAGCTCGTGGTATTTATCTACCGCCTGCTGCGGCGTAATGCCTTCTTTTTTAGCACGGATCGTGATCGGAACACCATGCTCATCAGAGCCACAGATAAACTTTACATCGCGGCCCTGCAGGCGCAGGTAGCGCACATAAATATCAGCCGGCAAGTATACCCCTGCCAAGTGACCGATATGAACCGGACCATTGGCATAAGGCAGAGCTGCCGTTACAGTATAGCGTTTAGGAGTAGTTGTTGTCATCTTTCTTCTTAAAAAAGCAAATATACGAATAGCAGCCACAATGCGCCCTGCTATACTTCCACATCCGATAAATTCAGCAAAGCAGGCTTACTTCTGTTGCCCTCTTCCGTAAACTGGAACATTACCTACTGTATACTTTGAGATGAAGAATAAAGATAGTTTTAAGACAGGAAAAGACGACAGCGACAACCTGGGCAGCAAAGGCAAGAAAAGAGAAATAAGTAAAAATCCCGCTCCCCGGGAAGATGCCCACGAATCAGACACTACCCTGCCCGACCATGAAGTTTACGTGGACCTGGAACCAGATGAACTGCACATTGGCGATGAAGAACCGGATGATGTAAGTAAATAACATAAACAGCTAAAATATAAAAGCCGGGCAAGGTTAGTTACAGCAACCTTGCCCGGCTTTTATATTTTAGTTACCGCCTCTCCTGGGTGCAACGGGCCGTGGCGTATGTTTAGTAGTATCAACAGGTGAATTAGGTAAACGCTCCGGCCTTACCTCAGGTGGTTTCATGCCTGGACCATTCCGGTTTTCTTCAATGTTTTTTTTCCGATTTATGTCGCTGGACTGTTCATCCATCTGATCTCTTAAATCAGCATTTGCATTTCCACGGTAGCGCGTTCTTCTGTTCTCCTCTACTCCTGCTGCTCCTTCCTCCCCTTCAGACAACGAGGTACAGGAAACTAAACCTACCATTACCAACCCGATTATACCTGTTACAGCTCTTCCCATAATCATTTTGCTTTAGCTCAGCACATACTGCGCTTGTACTTAATGTATACGGACTCGCTACAACTTCTAACAGGATAATAACAGGTTTGTTCTTGTATTACTGCTCGTTAAGTGCCTGTTGGCCAACCTCTGTCAGCATCAAACCATCCGGTGCCGGATTTACATATGCCAATTTTGTTAAATGTAATTCAGCCTCTTTCTGCACATCTTTATACTTCGGGTACTCCTCCTGCAGAATCGGGTACAGGTCCTGGTAGCGCAATACCTCTCCGGCCTGCACATTCATCGTTCTGAATGCCTTCATCATGCACTGCGAAAGGTTCTCTATATTCTCTGCTTCTGAATGTAGCTCTGTCATAGTTTTATACTTTATAGTTCAGGATAAAAAGTACGGCAGCTACATTTTATAGTTTATAGTTGATTGGTATATGGGTGGTTTATTGAATGGCTTAATTGTTAAATTGTTGATGGTTCATAATACTATAGAATCTTTAAATTCTGCTGGCGCGAGTCTCCAGACTCGTGACTAATGATGGTGTTGAGTCTCCCGACTCAACTGGCCCGTCAGGGACAAGCATAGGCAGTGACTATAGTTCTATAGTAGTCCAACCACCCCCAACCCCTCCTTGAAGGTGTGAGCTTTTAAGCCATTACTCTTGTCATCCTGTAAGGATCTTGTGTGAAGGGAAGTTAAGCCTTTGCTATAACACACCCCTGCCCCTCTCAAGAGGGGAATTGCTGCCTTTGCTATACTTTTTGCAGTTAAGGTTCTTTAGTTACTGTTGATCATCCCCCTGCCCCCTTCAAAGGGAGACTTTCTGCTATTGCTACAGCTACAAGTATTGTTTCATAGTTACAGTCCTTGAGCGGACAGGTTGTAACTTGTCCATACAAGAATAGAATCTCCAAATCCATCAAATTCCATTAATCCCGGTTCTGACAATCACCAAACGACAATTACTTTTTAGGCTCAAAATCCAGGGCTACGGAGTTAAGGCAGTAGCGCAGACCGGTAGGTTTTGGGCCATCATTAAATACATGTCCCAAATGTCCGCCACAGCGGGCACAGAGCACTTCGGTTCGTACCATGCCGCCGCTTTTATCTGCTACCTCCCTTATTCTATAGTTAGCAATAGGTTTCCAGAAGCTGGGCCAGCCGGTACCGGAATCGAATTTGGTTTCGGAGCTGAAAAGAGGATTGTGGCAGGCAGCACAGTAATAAATTCCTTTTTCTTTGTTGGCGTTATACTTGTTTCGGAATGCTGGCTCTGTTCCTTTTCTGCGAAGCACATAATACTCCTGAGCAGTTAGTACCTTTTTCCACTCTGCATCTGTTTTATAAATCCTGTCGCGCTGGTTCTGCTGGTTCAGGCTTTCTGTTTTGGCATCTGATAAAGGGGCGTCACCACTGATTGCAGTGGTATAAGCAGCATCCTGAGACTGCTCCTGTTGGTTACAGGCAGCCAAATTAAATGCTGCAACTATAAAAAGAAAATAGAGTGCGTTCATACGTATACTTACGATGTAGAATACCGGCTGGCTTTACCAATTCCATTATTTGTACAGGAAATGAACAAAGATGCAGCGGCTTATGTTTGCCCCATAACCAGTTACAATTAGCTGGCACAGAAGAAAAAACAATTACATAACATCTTTATTTCGAGCGGGCTACTAAAATATGAAGCCTTTTTAGTACTTTTGCGGCTCGAAAAACCAATTCAATGCAGAACATTCGTAATATCGCGATCATCGCACACGTAGACCACGGCAAAACAACGCTCGTGGACAAGATCATCCACGCATCAAAGCTATTTGCTGACCACCAGCACTTCGACGACCTGATCCTGGACAATAACGACCTGGAGCGCGAGCGCGGTATCACGATCGTTTCCAAAAACGTATCGGTTCGTTACAAAGATGTTAAGATCAACATCATAGACACGCCTGGTCACGCCGACTTCGGTGGTGAGGTAGAGCGTGTACTTAAAATGGCCGACGGTGTACTACTGCTGGTAGATGCTTTTGAAGGTGCCATGCCACAGACACGTTTCGTATTGGGTAAAGCTATCCAGCTTGGCCTTAAGCCGATTGTAGTGGTAAACAAAGTAGACAAAGAAAACTGCCGTCCTGATGAAGTGCACGAGCAGGTGTTTGACCTGATGTTTAACCTGGATGCTACTGAAGATCAGTTAGATTTCACAACCCTGTACGGTTCTTCTAAGCAGGGCTGGATGAGCACTGACTGGACGCAGCCAACTGACAACATTACGCCTCTTTTAGATGCTATCATTGATGTGATTCCTGCTGCTCCGTTCCGTGAAGGTACACCGCAGATGCAGATCACGTCTCTTGACTATTCTTCTTTCGTAGGTCGTATTGCTATTGGTCGTGTGCACCGTGGTACGCTTAAAGAAGGTATGCCAATTTCGCTTTGCAAAGCAGATGGTTCTATCAAGAAAGGTCGTATCAAAGAACTTCAGGTATTTGAAGGCCTTGGCAAGAAAACAGTTCAGGAAGTATCAGCCGGCGAAATTTGTGCTGTAACTGGTATCGAAGGTTTTGACATTGGTGATACAATCGCTGATGCGGAGAACCCAGAGCCATTGGCACGTATCTCTATCGACGAGCCAACTATGAACATGCTGTTCACGATCAACAACTCTCCTTTCTTCGGTAAAGAGGGTAAGTTCGTAACATCACGTCACCTTAGAGATCGTCTGTTCAAGGAAACTGAGAAAAACCTGGCACTGCGCGTACAGGAAACTGACCGTGAAGATTCATTCTTAGTATTCGGTCGTGGTATCCTGCACTTGTCTGTACTTATCGAAACGATGCGCCGCGAAGGTTATGAGTTACAGGTAGGTCAGCCACAGGTAATCTATAAAGAAATTGATGGCGTTCGTCACGAGCCTATCGAGCAATTGGTAGTAGACGTTCCGGAAGAAACAGCTGGTAAAGTAATCGAGCTGGTATCGATGCGTAAAGGTGAACTGAACGTAATGGAGCCTAAAGGCGACCTGCAGCACCTTGAGTTCACAATTCCTTCGCGTGGTCTGATCGGTCTGCGTAATAACGTACTGACTGCAACTGCCGGTGAAGCGATCATGAACCACCGTTTCTTAGCATACGAGCCTTACAAAGGTGCTATCCCAGGCCGTAACAACGGTTCTATCATCTCTATGGAGACAGGACCTGGTACGGCTTACTCTATCGATAAACTACAGGACAGAGGTGTATTCTTCGTTGATCCGGGTGTAGATGTATACATGGGTCAGGTTATTGGGGAGCACAACCGCCAGAACGATATCACAGTGAACATCCAGAAAGGTAAGAAGCTGACAAACATGCGTGCTTCCGGTTCAGATGACAACACTAAGATCGCTCCTGCTAAAAACTTCTCTCTGGAAGAAGCCATGGAATACATCCAGAAGGATGAGTACCTGGAAGTAACGCCAAAGAGCCTGCGTATGCGCAAGATCTACTTAGACGAGAACGAGCGCAACCGCATGAGCAAGAAAGAAGAAGTAGCGTAAGCTGCTTTAAGTATAAAGTATAAAATCCCCGGTTGGTTAATTCCTGCCGGGGATTTTTGTTTATCAAAAGCATTTGAGCTTTACCTGTACGCTTGCCAGCTACAACCCCTTCACCCTAAATAATATAGACTTTACCAAAGAAAAAACCGCGCCTC
Organism: Pontibacter deserti; assembly: GCF_023630255.1. NCBI lineage: Bacteria > Pseudomonadati > Bacteroidota > Cytophagia > Cytophagales > Hymenobacteraceae > Pontibacter > Pontibacter deserti. Next base: position 2,247,586 of record NZ_JALPRS010000001.1, read on the forward strand.
ACAAATTACCAAAGTATAATTATTTATAATCATAGTTATAATAATTAGTTTTGTAGCATCTATAACCTATGCTTATTACAACTATGAAAAAATTAGTATCCTTCCTTGCTGGCACGTTCCTGCTGGCATTATTTGTTTTGCCTGCTCATGCCCAGTTTGATATCGGCAATAAGATCAAAAACAAAGTGAATCAGAAAATAGACCAGAAGATCGATAAAGGTATTGATGATGCGGTTGATGGCAAAAAGAAGGTTGCTGGCGGTAAAGCTGCCAAAGGCGACGCTGTAGGTAATGGAGGGGCATCTGCTGAAACAGAAGAGGGCAAAATGAAAGCCTGGTCGAAGTATGATTTTGTGCCGGGCAGTAAAGTGCTTTTCTCAGATAACCTGGCTGGCGAAGAAGTAGGCGAATTTCCTTCGCGCTGGGATTTAAATGATGGAAATGCAGAAGTAGCCATGTTTGGCAATGAGCGCGTGATAAACCTTGTGCGGTCTACTACAAGCATTAAGCCCCTCGTAAAAAAGGATCAGTGGTTGCCGGAAACCTTTACCGTAGAAATGGATTTGTTCTTCGACGATGACAACCCAAATGTAGCCTATTACATTTACTTTGTAGATGATAACTCCAACTATAAGCAGGAAGTGCATGGCGATTTCTGGGACGGCATAGAAATACGTGCCAACCAGGCAAGGTTTAAAACTTTCGGTTCTGAGTCTGAAGAACTGGCTGCACAGGAAATTAAAAACCAATGGCGCCACGTGGCTATTGCTTTTAATAAGCGTAGCATGAAAGTATACCTGGACAACCAACGCCTGATAAACATACCAAATGTAACTGGCAAACCAACCGGTATGCGCATAGAAATTGACAAACGCATAGATGCTAACTCGATGGTGAAGAACGTGCTGATAGCAGAGGGCGGCAAGAAACTCTACGACCAGGTGATGGCTGATGGCAAGATTGTGACTTACGGCATTAAGTTCGACGTGAACCAGGCAACTATCCGACCTGAATCTGCGGGTACGCTTGCCGATATAGCCAAACTGATGAACGAACAGCCAAACCTTAACTTTACTGTAGAAGGCCACACCGACAGCGACGGAGACGAAAAAGCAAACCAGAAACTTAGTCAGCAACGCGCCGAAGCCGTTAAAACATATTTAGTTGAACAGGGAATAAAAGCTGACAGGCTGCAAGCGAAAGGCCTTGGTGAATCTAAGCCGATAGATAAAAACAGTACTCCTGAAGCCAAAGCCAACAACCGCCGTGTTGAGTTTGTGAAGCTTTAAAGTATAGCTTTCTGCTTTAGAGAAAATGTGCACCGCCTGCAGTTTTATAGTTGCAGGCGGTGTTATTTTATAGCTATACCTAAGCTATAGTTTACTTTTGCTATATTTAGTCAGTTTAAAATCAGAAAGTTATAGCTTTAGTACAGATAATAACATATTTACTTTCATCCGGTAATTGTTAAATCTTTAAACATCTAACATTGAGTAAGAAGAAGAACAATCATTATGCTCCTCAATCATTACTCCGCAAATGGCAGACATTTGAAGGAAACAGGTGGGGTGTACATGTCTATGATCTCATAAAAAACAAGTATAGCTTCTCCTGTTCATCTGGAAGTGGGGCTTTTTCTTTTGCTAGTAAAAATTACCTTTATGTCCCTGAAGTTGGAGGAGCAAGAAAACTAATGTTGAAGATTGGTTTAGTGGGATTGAATCTACATTGGCATCAGCTATAAATAGAATTGAGAAGGAAGATCAAGCTCCGCTTTTCAGAGAGACTGCAGATTTAATGAAGTTCATTTTTGCGATTATTTCATTCAAACATAGAAATGAATATAATCTTAACAATATCACAAAAAAGCTTGATGGTGATAAGGAACTTCAGTTTAAAGTCTCAGGTATACCAAATAGAGACTTAAATCTTATTGTCTTGGAAAACATGATTAATGCTTGTTATGAAGACTTTCATGAATACTCTCAATTTGAGCTAATTATATTTTCAACATCGAATGATAAGAGCCTTATTTACTGTGATCGACCCTTTATCGAAAATGTAGTAGATGGATATAGTTTTCTGCCATTAACAAATAAAAAGTTTATAGCTATAAGGCCAAGCCTCTATCAATCTACTTATACACGTGAAAAAAGTGGTGACCAATTCACGGATTCATTAAATTCTGCAATCGCAGGTCAATCGAGATATTGGATTCTGGCTGACAGTAGAGAGCTCTTGGAGAATTACATAGAAGAAGCTAAAAGTAGTTGTGCTGAGATTGAACCTGTTTATAAGCCTGTTAAATATTTGAGAGAAGGTAAGACATTAAAATAACTTCATACGAACACCTGTGTACCTCATACACTTGCTGCTCTTTGTACAAGTCTTCCCCAGCAATCAGTAAAAACACCCCTAAAACCTAACCATAAACGTAGTTAATCCCTTCTCCTGATCACTCTCCAGCGAAAACGGGAAACCGTGGTTTACCAGTATCTCCCGCACCATTGTTAAGCCTATACCTTGTCCGTATTCTTTAGTGCTGAAGAAGGGTGTGAACAGTGAAGCTCTTATATTTTCAGGGATGCCGGAGCCAGTATCTGTAATAGTAAGCTGGGCTGGGTTTGTCTGTGTATTTATAGTTATCTCCCCGCTCTCTCCTATCGCTTCCATCGCATTTTTTAGCACATTGAGTAATACTTGTTCCATCTGCTGCTGATCCAGAAGTATAATCAATGGTTGCGATGCTAACTGGAGTTTACAACAGATGCTGCGGCGCTGGAACTCTGGTTGCATCAGCAGGGCAAGGTTACGGAGCATTTCGTGCAAATCAGTTCGTACCTTTTTAGGCTGCGGTATGCGCACCACATTAGCGAAGTTGGCCATAAAGCGGCTCAGGTTGGTATTTCGGTCGATGGCTACCTGCAGGGCATTATCAAAGTCTTCGCGGTGGTCTGTGGCAAGTTGCGGGGCATAATACTGCAGCGAACCAAGTATAGAATTTACCGCACCCGCCGAATTATTCACCTCATGCGACATCATCCGGATCACCTTTTCGTAAGCCTGCCGCTCGTTCTGAAGTATAGCTTCGGTCAGTTCCTCAATCAATACAAAGTAATGCTGAAAGCCTCGGTCCAGGAAATGTGCGCGATGGCAGCGATACGTACGGATGCCATTTACCCGGAACGTAATGGAGCTGCCTGTTTGAAGCTGTGTAAGCTGCTCTGCCCATACTTTCGGTAACTGGCTTACGTGTTTGCCGATAAGATTAGACGCTGGTTGCTGTAAGTATAGTTCAGCAGCAGGGTTTATGTGTTCTACCTGGTTATCAAAGCCTAGTAAAATAATACCAGCCGGAGATGCCTGAATGAGTTTTTCGAGAAAGTAATGCTTTTCGGCCTGGGCTACACGCTCGTGCCGAAGCTGGTCTATCATGCGGTTATACACGTTTATCAGCTCGTCCAGCTCCTTCTGCCCCACTCCCATAAACTTTGTCGAGAAGTCTTTGTCCTTGATAGACTGGATACCGGCACGAATAAGGCTGAGCGGCTTAAAAAAAGTACTGTATAGTTGCGCCGTGATAAAGATGGAAACAAGTATAAGCACCTCCATCCCCAGGAACAGGTATACATTCTCCTTCAGCAGGAAATACGCCATTACCGCAAGCAGCACATGTATAACCGTGGCAAAAAGTATAAACTTAGTCCTGAGGCTCATACGGGATGTTAAACTTCTCGAGGCGGCGGTAAAGGGCAGCCCGGCTCAGGCCAAGTGCACGGGCTACTTTACTGATGTTGTTATGATAATGGTCCATCGACTTCCGAATCATGCTGGCTTCCATCTCGTCTAAGGTCATGGCGCCTACGGCTGGCAGGGCTTTGTCGGCAGGTTTAGCGGCGCTGCGTTGTGCCTGGGCCTGAAAATCTTCTGCTTCCAGCACATCGTTATCGCTTACCAGCACGGTACGTTCTACCAGGTTTTTCAGCTCCCGAATGTTGCCCGGCAATGCCTGTTCTTTCAGCCACTGCAATGCACTTTTGCTTATACTTAACTCTGGCCGGTTATATACTTTCTTCAGATTTCCCAGGAAGTACTGCACCAGCAACGGTATGTCATCGGCACGCTCGCGCAGCGATGGCAGCTTAACTGTGATCAGGTTGATGCGGTAAAAAAGGTCTTCCCGGAATTTGCCTTCGGCTACCATTTCTTCGAGGTTGCGGTTAGTAGCGCATACCACGCGTATATCAAGTTTACGTGAACGGCTGTCGCCAAGCACTTCGTAGGTACGGTCCTGTAGTACGCGCAGCAGTTTTACCTGGCTGTTCATGTCCAGTTCACCTATCTCATCCAAGAAAATAGTGCCTTTGTTTGCCATCTCAAAACGACCTACTCTATCGCCTTTGGCATCGGTAAAAGCGCCGCGTTTATGGCCAAACATCTCACTCTCAAACAGACTGGCTGAAATACCACCCAAGTTAACTTTAACAAATGGCTGGTTACGGCGCGGGCTGTTCTGGTGTATGGCTTCGGCTATCAGCTCTTTACCGGTTCCGCTTTGGCCTTCTATTAAAACAGAAGCATCGGTAGCAGCTATCTGGCCTATCTTTTTGAGTACTTTCAGCAGGTCCGGGTCCTGACCTACAATGTTGCCGAAGTTATACTGCTGATCAAGTTTTTTGCGTGTCAGGGCTTCATCAGAAATTTTGCTCTGCTCCGACAGACTGAGCGCCGTACAAACAGATTGCAGCAGGTACTCATTGCTCCAAGGCTTTGTGATAAAATCGGCAGCACCCAGGCGCATACCTTCCACTGCAAGGCTGATAGAACCCCAACCCGTGATAAGTATAGCCGGAAGGTTTGGATATTGTTTCTTGAACTGTTCAAGCAACAGTAAACCATCATGGCCTGTGGTTTCAATAGAAAAGTTCATGTCCATGATCACCAGCTGAAAAGGGTGCTGCTCCGCCAACTGAAGCGCTTCTTTAGGAGAGGCTGCTTCTTTGGTTTTATAGCCATTCTGTTTCAGCATCAGGCTAAGCGAGGCCCGCACAGCAACATCATCGTCAACAATCAGGATCATGGAATTAAAACAGATTTGTAAGTATAAAGATAGCTGATAATATATAGCTGAACATACACCAACCGGAATTTATAGCTGCAAACTGTTTCACTGCTATAAACTCCGGCTAGGGTATGTCAGGGTATGTTAATCTTCGTGCAAGGCAATGGCCGGATGTATCGCCGCTGCTTGGCGGCTTGGATAAAGTGCACAAATGGTTGTTAGCACGTAAATAAGAACTACAGCCCCGGCAAGTGCTATAAAGTATACTTCTGACTCCACATCAAATACCTGCAGTAAAGGAAACTGGACAGCGAACAACACACCGAAAATCAGTCCGAATGTTGCCAGTACCAACACTTCCCCGATAAACTGGCGATAGATTTGCCCGGAAGCAGCACCAAGTGCGCGGCGAAGTCCAATCTCGCTGTTGCGGCGGCTAATGTTGTACCACAACACTCCAAAAAGTCCGAGCGCTACATTCAGTATCAGGAAGCCACAAACCAGGCCCAGCGCGATCATCGGAACCAGGGTAAGTTTGGATTTATTCTGCCGCATTTTTTCAAGCGTTGCAACTTCCATCGTCCATTCTTTGCCAATGCCGGAGATCTCTTTTACCATCTTCTCTTCGAAATCTATGCCTGTGCCAGGCTTTACCCGGATCAGCAGTTCGTTCTCATATTTATCAGGATTCTTTTGAAGGTTGATGCGGGTAAAAACCGCCGGAAATTCAGCAGCATACTCACTGCCTGCACGGAAGTAATCGGTTACGCCCACCACCTGGTAAGTAGTCGTATCATTTACATGAATTACTTTACCAACAGGGTCCTCCTCGCCAAACAGGCCCTGCTGAAATGCCTTGTTTATCACGATCGGCTCGTGATGAGAGGCATTATCTGAGGCGCTGAACCAGCGGCCCTTACTTACCTGCAGCTGCATTACATCCTTATACTCATCCTGCACTTCATAAACATCTGACTCAATGCGCTTTATTTTGCCATATGAGAAGTCGTTATTCATCCGGCTGAAAGAAAACGGGGCATTGCTTGACGTAAAAGACGCCTGCTCTACCTGCGGAAAAGCACGCACACGTTGAATCACCTGTTCCACTATCTGCCGATTTTGGGCAGTTGAATCTGTACTTGGGCGCATGGTCAGCAGCCATACATTTTCGTGCTTAAAACCCAGTGGTTTAGTATAGTTGCTCACATTGTACACAATGAAGCTCAGCACCCCGAACAGCACCAGGAAGCAAAAGAATATTTCGGTGATCAGCAGGAAGTTACTCTTCTTCCGGTTCCAGATCAGTTTAAACAAGTGGCGTATCATTTCGAACCTCCTTTCAGTGCCTCTACGGCTTGTAAGCGTGACATTTTATAGGCCGGGTAAACACCGGAAATCAATCCAAACACAAGGCAAAGCAGCATACCAATACCGAACACCCGCAGGTTAAGACCCAGGTTTGCGTATACAATCATGCCGCTGTCGTTGATGAGCCAGAGCACGCCTGCCGATAATAGCAAGCCCAGCAAACCACCAAGCAACGTCAGGAAAATGTTCTCGATTATGAACTGCCCGATGATGGTGGAAGAAGAGGCGCCAAAAGCTTTGCGCACCCCGATCTCTGAAGAACGCTCCATAATGCGGCTGATGTTGATGCTGACCAAGTTGATGGTAGGCAGCAGCATGAACAGCAGGATCAGCACTGTTAATATCCCGTAAAGTATACCAATTCCGGTTTCTTGACCCTGACCTAAAAAGGTGCGGGCAAAGCTTTCGAGAAAAGTATCCGGGAAAGAGAAAAGTTTTGAGCCTTTTGTTGGTTGCTGGCGCTCCACTTCCTGCATCATAGCCGCATACTCCGCTTTTATTTCAGGTATATCGGATGCCTCACGCGCCTTGATAGTAGCAAAGTAAGTACCTCTCAGCCCTGGTTTGGAAAAGTCCTGGCTCTTAAGTGAAACCGGCACCCACACATCAGCATAAGACTGCACGCGCAACACCGGCACGTTCTCCACTACCCCAACAACTTTATACTTTACCTGGTCTACAACAATGTACTTGCCTATGGCCTCTGCCTTTCCGAAATACTGCTCGCGGGTGTTCTGGTTGATTACAGCAACTCTGTTGGCGCTCTTTACATCCTGTTGGGTATAAGCATTGCCCTCCAAAAAATTAAAGTCGAGTATGTCCCAGAACTCACGGTCTGTATACTTAATATCGATTGCCAATTTGCGGTTGTTGATGTAGCTGTTCACTTGAAAAGGCATGGAGTTGATGGATACCTTTTCGGGTGTCTTCATGGTGCGTACGTGGCGGTCAAAGAAACTGTAGCTGGCGGGCCCGCTGTTCGTATAGCCCTCTTTTACCTGCTCGCGAATCTGGTTAACAAACAGGATACGGTCCGTTTCACGCTCCGGCATTTGAGGCCCAAAGGTATGGTCAAAAAGGGAGGTCGCCACCATCAGCACCATCAGGGTAAAGCTGATGCCGAAGAGACTGATGAAGGTAAAGAACTTGCGACGCAAGAGCACCTTCCAGGCAATTTTAAAATAATTCTTTAGCATGGCTCTACGCGTTTTGGTAGTCAAATACTTTTGAGTCTGATACCTGCTGCCCATCGAAGAAGCGAACCAGGCGCTCTGTTTTATGCGCCATGTTCTCGTCGTGCGTTACCATAACTATAGTTGTTCCATCCAGCCGGTTCAGGTCCAGCAGAATGTTCATTACTTCCTCTCCCATCACTGAGTCCAGGTTACCAGTAGGCTCATCGGCAAGTATAATTTCCGGATTACCAACCAGTGCACGGGCAATGGCCACTCGCTGGCGCTGCCCACCTGACAGCTGATTCGGAAAATGTTTTGTGCGGGCGCTAAGGCCTACTTTCTCTAAAGCAGCTTTGGCTCTTTTGGTGCGCTCCGAACCCGAAATACCACTACGATACAGCAATGGCAGCTCTACATTGTCTAACACGCTCAGGTCGTTTACAAGGTGGTAGCTCTGGAATACAAAACCGATCTTTTCGTTGCGGATGTGTGCCAGTTCTTTATCCTTGTAAGTCTTGATAGGCTGACCATCTATAGTTACAATGCCAGAAGTAGGTATATCCAGCAAGCCCATAATGTTAAGTAAGGTTGATTTTCCGCAGCCCGATGGCCCCATAATAGAAAGGAACTCCCCTTTTGGTACTGTCAGGTTTACGTTCTGCAAAGCCACCGTTTCGATGGATTTGGTCTGGTAAACTTTTTCGATGTCTGATAGCGTGATCATAGTTTTAAATTTATGTCTTTTGTGAGTCAGTTTTTATAGTTAGTGTTTATCTCTGATACAATCGGTTGATGTTTTTCAAAATCATAAAGTGTTAACTGCCTTAAACTATAGTGTGCTGCCCAAAACTGGCTGAGCGAAGAAATGTAAGCGCGGCGAGCCTGATCTTTTTCCGCTAAGGCAATGTTCAGGTCTGTAATGCTGATGCGGCCAACTATAAAAATGTTCTTCGTGATCTCGTAGCGCTCCTGTGCAATGGCATCGGCATCGGCAGTGGTAGCAAGTCTGCGTTTTAAGGTAATGTACTGGTTTGCCTGCGCCAGCACAGCCTGCTCAAAAGTAGCTTCTTCCTGAGCTATGGTATGCTGCACCAGTTGCCTGTTCAGGTCAGCCACTTTATAGCTGGAGCGTTGCCGGCCCCAATCCATAAGCGGCATACTAAAACCTACCCTGGCCCGCTGCAGGTTTTCAGGCTGCAGGTACACATCCGTAAAGTTGTTCGCACTGTTCGACAACCCGAAGGTGGCAAAAACATTCATGTTCAATCCATTGTCGCCTTTGGCTTTGGCAACTATACTTTCGGCTTCCAGTAACCTGCGTTTAAAACTAATTTCCTCTTTTCGGTTCTTCTTTGCTTCCGCCAGGGCCATCTCCGCTGATACTACAGCTTCAGGAATGGCATCAGGTATAGTTAATTGCAAAGCGTCAGTATCTTTTAAGCCTACAAATGTTTTCAGGGCTAGTGTGGCATTCTGTTCATCCAGTGTTGCCTGGTCCTGATCAAGGGTAGCATTAAGCACCGCCAGGCGAAGTTGTAGCAGGTCGTTTTTAGAAAGGCGGCCCAGTTTATACTTCTCTTCTGCTATCTGGTACAGCGTATCGTTGTTAGCTAAATTCTGGATGGCAATGCGTTGGTTTACCTGCGCCAGCAAAAGGTCAAAGTACAGCTTGGTCGCTTCTACCGCTATGTCTTCCTTGTCCTCCAGGTACTGGCGCTGCGACTCCTGGTAACGCAACGGCTCTACTTTTTTAGCCCAGGCAAAAGGGTTGTAGGCAAACAGCGGCTGCTCCACGCCAATTATAGCCGGGTTACCGTTGTAGCGTGTAATGTCTCGGTCAAAATCGTCGAAACGCTGCATCAGCGATGTTACAAAAATGCTACCGCCGGTTGGGCCAATTAACTGGCGAAGCGTAAGGCCGGCATCGGCATTGTTGATAGTTACCGGTTTAAAATCTGTGGTACCGTCAGGCTGGATAACTGGTGTGTAGGTGCTGCTGAAATCTGCTAATGTACCGTTCATGCTCAGTTGCGGGCGGTAATCCGATTTGTAGCTGCGCCATTGCCAATAACTGCTTTCCTGGCTTACTTCGGCCTGCTTTGCTGCTGCAGACTGCTGTTGTGCCAATGTAATAACCTCCTGCAAACCTAAAGTTCGGGCGGGCTGGGCTATACTTTGTGCACAACAGAGCAGCAATACAAACACTAAACAGGTATAAATACTTTTCATAGATTTATTTTATACTTCGGTAGCTTTATTGATCTTAACCTACTTTATCTTTAGCTTCTGCACGTGCTCGTACTCCTTCATATCCGAGATCACGATCACATCGCCGGGCTGCACACCATTTTCCAGTTCCACAAAATCCACGTTACTCACGCCAACAGTTACTTCTTTTTTAATGGCCGCATCGCCCTGCACCACGAACACATGCTGCCCGGAATAATTAGTGAAGTATGGCCCGTTCTTTACCCGTAGCACATCGCTCCTGGAGGCTGTATTTACATACACATCGGCACGCAGGCTTGGGCGAAGTAACTGGTGGGCCTTATCCTGAAGCGCTACATAAAATGTGACAATGCCATTTGTAACAGTTGGCTCTACAGATGAAATAGTACCTTGTAAGTCTATCTCGTTAATGCGAACGGTGGCGCTGCTGCCTACCTTCAGCTGATCGGCATAAGTATCGGAAATGGTAGCTTTAATTTTATAGCTGCTGAGATCGGCAAGGCGGGCAATTACATCTCCTGCATTTACAGTGCTGCCTGTTTCGTTCTTTACCCAGGTTATCACTCCTTTATGCGTGGCCCTCACTTCGGCCTGTTCCATTTTGCGCTGCAGCTCTTCTATCGATCTGCCCTGCATCGCCAATGTATAACCCAGCTCCTGCTCGTCGGCTTTCAGTAGCTCGCGCTCGGTAGCCATGTCGTGTTGTATCTCGGTCAGTTCCTGCTGCGCTATTTTCAGATTCAGTTCTGCCTGCTTCACGCTTTCCTGGGTGGTGCCGCCAATTTTAAGCAGGTACTTTTCGTCTTCCAGCTGTGCCTGCAGGCTTTTTACTTTAAGTTGCTTTATGGCTAACTGCGATGCCAGGTTGTTCAGTGTTTTGCGAAGGTTTAGGCGCAGTTGCACGCTTTTATGCTGGTTCAGCTGCTGTTCGTCTTTCAGTTTATCGTAAGCCAATTGGGTAAAGGCCCTGTCGAGTAGCAGGATCTGGTCGCCGGGTTTAACGTGCTCTCCTGCTTTTAACAACACCTGCTCTATGCGCGCCTGTATCGGGCTGGTTATTACTAGTTCCTGCTCGGGCACCACCACTCCAGAAGCTGAAATAGTTGCCACAACCGGCCCACGCTCTACCACGGCCGTGCGCAGCACCTCATGGCTGATAGAGGGCGTGATCAGCGTCCGGAAACCCAGAACAGCAAAAACCAGAACGGCTAGTGCAATACCGATCTGCCAGTAGCGTCTGCGTTTGTTTGCTTGTTTTGTAGTGGCTGATAATTCGCGATCCATAGTTTTTTAAGTACTTATCACGAGAGCTATAGCCAACTTAAATGCCAGTTTTACATATTATTGATTTACAGGAAATTACACCAAAGGTTTATACTTTTTGAGCACTATAAGGTGTTCAATACTGAACAGGTGTGTTCAGTTTTAAGAGCTGTTTTTGAATGGTAACGAAAAGTATAGCTGAGGCTGAAATTGCAAGTATAAACTATAGTTGTTATACTTTACTTTTACTATATTACAGGAGCAAGCCAACCTATAGTTTTGCCTGATGCAAGAGTATAAGTCGGACTACGTATATAGTGCAGATAAGCGTATGTTGTGGATTATCTGGCAGTTGGCGGTAACTTTAAGTACAGAAAGAATTAAATAAAAGTATTTGTAAATGGGTTGGACAGTAATCTTGGAAGACTACAGGGGAAATGAAATAAAGAAGCTCTCCAAAGAGTTTACACCTACTTCATTTGCTCATCTTGAATCTGATAAGTTCAAGACTCTAAGGTATATTGACCCTTATGACGATACCACATTTAACTCTATTATGTGCAAGGAGTTGGTTTCTGACCTTAAAGAACTGTGGAAGGACGAATCAGCAGATGTAAGAAAACAGATAGAAGAGATACTTGAGTTAATATCTGCATGTATGGACGAGCCGCATACTTATGTGAAGTTCTATGGCGATTAAGAATAACTTCCGCCAACAATGTACACAAGTTACTCTCGGCTTCGCCTCAATCACCTTATGTACCAGCCGTTGCATGGCATTAATTGGATAGAACTTGAATATTGAAATAGATAACAAGGAGGTCATTCCATTAAGAGACTTTAAGTTGACTTGGAGATGGGAGAAAACTCATAACCCTGAAATCACTGAAACCGAGAAAGTACAGATAGAACCAGTTAGCGAAGCAGAATCAAAGAGGCTTAATAAGATTATTGACTTCTTTGAAAAGGAAGACAATTTGAATATGAGTTTTATTCCAACTGATTGGATAAGTGCAAGCTCTGAAAATAATGAGAAAATTGAGCAGTTCCGAAGCAAACTTACCTCAATCATTGAGCAATGGGATGAAAGAGTAATTGTAACATGGGACAGAACAACAACCCTTAGAACTTCTAAAGAAATCTTTCTTAAATATTGGGATGACTTCTGCTACCCTAGTTCAGATGACGTGACAATTATTTCAGAGAAAACGAATTGGGTAATGTTTTATAATCATATTGGAATTGCAAAAATCTGGACTAAAGAAAAAAACGAACACACAACAAAACCTATAAGTTAGCTACGCTAGCTTACAACAGAGAATTTAGCGGCTAGTTTAACAAAGCAAATAATTAGCTGCTGAATCAACAATTTCTATATGCTACCTAAAATAAATAAAATGACTGTGGTTAACACTTATCAGGTTACAGAAGGTATTATAAATGATCTACAGAACTTTAAGTTTGCCCAGCACGATATTCAGTAGCGTTTTGATTACAACCCAGTAATATCTTTTCTTCAGATAGGTAAAGTATTCTATTATAGTCAGATTAATTTAACATTCCCTGGCCCCTATAAACTTCAGCCCGGTTATAGTTTAGCTTCACTTGTAAACATTATATCTGATTTACGTTAGATAGTGGCAAGATTATATTCTTGACTACCTATGAAACTGATATACCTGCAAGCATTGCTTGCATTGATAACTATAAGTATAAGCGGGTGCGCCCGGAAGAATTTTTACGCTAAGACCCCCGTCACTGATCCTGCTGTTTACAAGCAACTAGAGCAAAACCCACAGGCATTTGATAGTGTAACCGTACAGGCAGGAAAGCATTACAAACGTGGTTTTGTACACAGGCTTTTCTGGGGTACACATTATCGTCCGGTATGGGTGGCTCCTGTTACGCTTCCGGTTCTGGACTTGAAAAAGGAAAAAGGCGGGCTTAAGTTTGAGAAACTCGGCGGTGGTTTCCAGACCACCAGCATGACCCTTACCGACAGCACAGGCTTTACTTATGCACTTCGCTCCCTGGATAAAGACCCGATAAGCGTGGTACCTGGCATCTGGCGCAAAACCTTTGTAGCTAATATTCTCCGCGATCAGACATCAGCCATAAACCCTTACAGCTCTCTGGTAGTGGCTCCGTTGGCAAAGGCTGCCGACATTCCGCATTCTACCCCAAAGCTGTTTTACGTTACTCCCAACAATACCGCATTCGGAGAGCATGCCAAACGCTTCAGCGATAACGTATTTATGCTAGAAGAAAAGTATGATGGCAAAGAAGCCATTACGCCTGCCCTGGGCAATGCCGAAGATATAGTTGGCTCAGGTAATATGCTTCACAAGCGCTTTGAAGAAGACGACCATTTTATAGACCATCAGGCATTTGCCAAAGCCCGCCTCCTGGACCTGCTCATAAACGACTGGGACCGGCACGAAGGCCAATGGGACTGGGCAGTGTATAAAAAAGGCACCAACACTATTTACCGCCCTATCCCAAAAGACCGCGACAATGTTTTTTACCGTTTCCAGGATGGCATCATCCCCTGGATATTCAGCCGCAACTGGGCCATCCGTAAATTCGAGTCTTTTGATGATGATTACAACGATGTGTATGCTTTAACAATGAACTCTAAATTTCTGGATCAACGGGCACTGGCACAGGTTACACGGCAGCAGTTCGATTCGGTAGCAGTATTGTTGCAAAATGCGCTTACAGATGAGGTGATCGAAAATGCTGCAAAACAGTTTCCGGAGGAAGTATACAAACAGGAAGGCGAAACTACAGCCCGGAAGCTAAAAAGCCGCCGCGACAAATTACGAGAAGCAGCTGCAGAGTTTTACGAGATCTTAGCAAAAGCTCCCTTAGTTGTTGGCACCGACGAAGAAGATGAATTTGAAATAAAGCGCCTGAACAACGATGAAACACTGGTAACTATAACCCGCAAATCTGATGATGTGGTAACTTACCGCCGCACTTTTTACCGGAATGAAACAGATGAGATCAGGATTTATGGCCTTGCCGGTGACGATAAGTTTAAAGTAAGCGGTGAAGCAGACAGAGGTACAAAAGTGGTTATAGTGGGCGGCATGGGCGAAGATGAAATAAAAGACAAGTCTAAGGTAAAGAGCGGAGGCAAGAAGACATGGGTATACGACACAAAACGTGGTACTGAAATAGAAGCTGGCCCCGAAACCAAAGACAAAACAACACGCGATATAAGAGTACATGCGTTTGACAGAGAAGGATTCTGATTTGGAGCGTACACCAAGTATAATTCTACAGATGCAGTACTTACCTAAACTACTGGTGGGTATACTTTGCTTGGCATTTGCTGGTAGTTGCCAGCGTTACCCGCATACAGTTAAGCAGGTACCGGAAGCGCCTGCAAACGCAGCCTTAGTTACTAACTATACCGACAGCACTATACTACTGCCGGCAGGGGCACACTATAAGCGAGGGGCAATTCACACCTTCTTTTATGGCAAACACTACCGCCCGGCCTGGTATACCCCTATTAAGGTAAAGGTGCTTGATATAGGCACTGTAAATGGTGGATTAACACCCTTACAAATGGGAGGAAGTCGCCAGACCATAACCCTGAGGGCTGCAGCAGCAAACGGCACCGAATATGTATTGCGCTCAGTAGATAAAGAACCGGCTGGTGCTTTGTCACCCAAGTGGCAGAAAAGTTATGTAGCAAATATTGCCCGGGATGCTACTGCTGCCACACACCCTTATGCCGCACTGGCTTTACCGGGCATGGCCAAGGCTATTGGCATTTACCATACTACCCCGGAGCTATACTACGTGCCCCACGACCCCAGGCTTGGCAAGTATGCCGAAACTATAGGTGGCACCATGGTGCTACTGGAGCGACGCCCGGTTGGTAACCAGCAGGATAACCCGGATATGGGCAATGCGGAAAAGGTAAAAAGCAGCCGTTCTATGCTAACGGAGCGCTTGTCCGACAACGATACAAAAGTAGATGCCCGTAACTACCTGCGTGCCCGGCTTTTTGATATGCTGATCGGTGACTGGAGCCGACACGAAGACAACTGGCGCTGGGCGGAACTAGAGCCTGAAGAGAAAGCCTATACTTACCGCCCCATTCCCCGCGATCGTGATAATGTTTTTTATAAGCTGCATGATGCACCCATTCCCTGGCTCACACATCGTTTAAAGTATAAACCACATTTCAGAACGTACTATAAGCGGGTTGGTAACCTAAAAAAACTAAACTATAATGCCCGTAATTTAGATGCCCTTCTGCTTTCTGAACTGGAGCTGAAAGATTGGGAAGAGATTGCAGACAGCGTAAAAGTAGCTCTTACAGATGAAGTTATCGAGCAGTCCTTTAAAGCGATGCCTGATACGATACATCAATTAACAGCTGGCCCCATCATCTCCAAGCTTAAGGCTCACCGTAACAACATTCTTGAAACCGCCCGGGATTACTATGCTATACTTGCGGAAGAGGCGATTGTAGTTGGCACTGATAAACACGAGCAGTTTATAGTTAAAGCTTTAAACAAAGATGAAGTACAGGTACAGGTATATAAACTGACCAAAGACGCAGAAGTAAAAAATCTGTTGTTCGAACGTACTTACAAATCAAGCCACACAGACAAACTTATACTTTATGGTTTGAGCGGCGATGATCGTTTTGTACTGCAGGGCGTTGCACCACCTGGTATTAAGATCAGTATTTGGGGTGGCGACGGAGAAGACACTTATACTTCAGATTCAGAAAAGAGTGCAGGCAATAAAATCTGTATCATAGACAGTACCTATGGCAACAACTTTGTGACCGGGGACCGTGTTAAATTAAAACTGGATGATAATATACGGGCTAAAGATTTTTCAGGAGCCGGCTTTTTACTCCACTTCTACCTGGACTAACTATATCTGTATAATTGGATAAACAAAAAGAGCCGCACCAGATCAGGTGCGGCTCTTTTTGTTTCTAGCTTGTCAATCAGCGTGTTTTCTTATTTGTGTTCTGTCCGCTGTCGCTGCCGCTTCGGTTGTTAGGATCTTTAGCACTCTTAAGTCCCTGCCCCTGCTGTTGGCTGGCTGTTGCTCTTGTTCCGCCCTGACCCGTATCTACAGCACCTTTAGAGTTAGCTGTATTAGAGTCAGGTTGATTTAAATCGGCACTTCGACTATCTGTATTACGCTGCGAAGTATCTGTTCTGCTGATGTTTTGTCCTTTGGGCTGGTTCTGGTTGCCTTCCTGCTGTTTTCTTAGCTGTTCCTGGCTGCCACGCGGTTCCATGTTGCCTTCGCCCTGCTGGTTCTTATTTGTATTCGGATTGTTTCCTTGGTTTTTCATAGCTTGGAAATTTAAATTCTAAAAGTAAAAAGGGTGCCTGTAATTTTTACAGGCACCCTTTAAAGTACGACCATTCCCGTAGCGGGTTTATATCTTACAGCATTATAGTTGCTTGTTCACCACCGTAGCCGATGCCTGTGCTGTCGGAAGTATAAGCACTTCAGCCAGGTTTACGTGTGGCGGGCGTGTAACTATAAATGAGATCAGTTCAGCTACATCTTCAGCTTGTAAGGGTTGATATCCCTGGTAAACACTGGCAGCACGTTCCTTATCTCCTTTAAAGCGAACCTCTGAAAATTCCGTTTCAACCAGCCCCGGGTTAACTTCCGATACTTTTATACCTGTCTGCACCAGGTCGATGCGCATAGCCTTGGAAAGAGCATCCACCGCAAATTTTGAGGCACAATACACATTACCATTAGCGTACACTTCCTTACCCGCAATAGAGCCGATGTTGATGATATGGCCTCTGCCTTGTTGCTGCATTAACGGAATTACTGCGTTGCTTACGTAAAGCAAGCCTTTTACATTGATATCCAGCATCGCGTCCCAATCTTCCAGTGAGCCTTCATGAAACGGAGACAGCCCATGCGCATTACCTGCATTGTTTACCAGTACATCTATCTGCTGCCATTCCGGTGGCAAAGAGGCAATAGCATACTGCACAGCTTCTTTACTGCGTACATCAAATAATAGAGGCAGCACAGTGGTTATACCTGCCAATTCCTGCTGCAGTTCTTCCAGGCGCTCTTTACGGCGACCTGTGGCAATAATACGGAAACCTTGCTTTGCCAGCGCAACAGCTGTAGCGCGGCCTATACCGGATGTAGCCCCGGTTACAAGTGCGATCTTCATTGGTGAGTTATTCAAAGAAAAGGATAAGCGATATGTTATGGTTTGTCTGCTTCTGCAGCAAGCGGCTATACTCGCTTTGCGTTAACTTGTGCTGGTTAATAAGGCCATGCGAAAAACGTATCTCTGGTGCAAACTTAAAGAACGGGTAGAACATGTCTACACCAAATCCATACTCCAACGCCAGGTCAAATTTTTCAACAGCCAGCCCTTTGTCCGGGTTCTCGTCGCTTTTGCCGCTGCCCAGGTCTATGCCCGGCTTTATACCACCAACCAGATACATACGTGCATTTGATCGGCGCTTCGCTTTATACTTCAGCAGTAAGGGCAGTTCTACCATAGTAGAGCTAATTGTTTTATCAACAGTCTGTACTTCGCCTGTCTCCTGTGGCATATTGGTAAACTCGATCTTACGGCTGTAAAACCCTACTCCAGGTACAAAGCGTGCATCCAGGTAATCAGCAAGGCGCACATTGAGCACCAGGCCGGTGTAAAAGCCCGGACTGAATTTAGCGTTTACTGTTATAACCCCGCCACCTGATGGATCAGTTGCCAATTGATCGGCATACTCCTGCGAATGCTGTATACTATACCTTGTTAAGGGCGCTGCCAGATAAAATCCGTAATGTATGGGTTTGTTATCGTAGTCGGCTTTGTTAAGCGTGTTGATCTTTTTCTGGGCCTGCGCTGCCGGGGCAGCAACAAGTATAGCCAGTAAAACAAACAGGGTTATTTTCGTCCGGTGTAGATAGAGCTTATGCCAAATGTAAGAGAATGCCATTTTGTAGATTTAAAACCAACCTTTTCATAGATGTTAAGAAATGCGCGCCCGTCCGGGAAAGCCTGCACCGACTCGGGCAGATACGTATAAGCGGCATTGTCCTTAGAAACGAACTTACCTATCATAGGTAGTATATTTCGGGAATAAAAATGGTACAATTGTTTCATCGGGAAGCTGCGTGGGTTAGAGAACTCTAGCACCACGGCCATGCCGCCCGGTTTAAGTACCCGGTACATTTCCGATAATCCTTTTTCAAGGTTCTCGAAGTTGCGCACACCAAAGGCTACGGTAATTGCATCAAAGGAGTTATCAGCAAAAGGTAGATTTTCAGAATCACCGTAAAGCAATTCTATTTTATTTGTCAGTCCTTTTTTAATTAATTTCTCACGGCCTACTGCCAGCATTCCTTCAGAAATATCCACCCCAGTAATTTTATCCGGGTTCAGGCGCAGGGTCTCAATAGCAAAATCGGCGGTGCCGGTGGCAATATCCAGTACCTGTTTCGGCTTAATGGGCTCCAGCATGCTTACGGCCTTTTTACGCCAGATGATGTCGATGCCAGCGCTCAGGAAGTGGTTCAGGAAATCGTATTTGCCGGCAATGTTGTTAAACATCTTCGCTACCTGCGATTTCTTGTCTCCGTTCTGGTCTTTATAAGGTACTACTGCCATAGTTACAATTAAAAGTATTCAGGCAAAAATACGCTACCTATACTTATAATACACTGTTTATATAAAAAAACAGGCCGGGTATATGCCCGGCCTGTTCTGTTATACTTCAGTTTATAGTTTAAAGCACTATAAATTATGGATTTGTCTGGTCAGCTCTAGGTATCACTCTGAACTCAGTTCTTCTGTTAAGCTGCATGTTTTCAGCAGATGTGTTTGGTACTGCAGGTCTGCGCTCGCCATAAGTTACAGTTACTAAACGTCTTTCAGAAATACCTTTGCTCTTCAGGTAATCATAAGCTGCATTAGCACGGTTCTCACCAAGTCTCAGGTTATACTCATCGCTGGCACGAGAGTCGCAGTGGCCTTCTATACTTACGTTAACCAGTGGGTTTGCTTTCAGGTAAGCAACTACTCTATCCAGTTCATTTACTGATTCCGGACGCAGGTTATACTCATCTGTATCGAAATAAATTGGCTTCATACCTGCAATAACGCCGGCACGTGTAGCAGTTGTATCAACGTAGTCGATGTAGAAGTTACGAACTATAGTAGTTGTATCGTTCAATGACATTGGCACTTCCAGTTCTTCTGTTGTGATCTGCTTACCATCTTTGGAAACCTGCACCTGGAAATTACGACCAGACAGAACATCTACCTGGTAGTAACCTGAGTCAGGTCTTGTTATATCGCGGTAAGAAATAGGGCGCTTATCAGCTGCCAGACCATTAAAGATCAGTTCTATACCTGGCAAAGCCGTGCTATCTACTTTAGAGAACACCTGGCCCTGCACGCGCACATTACGGATATAGTTGATCGTATAGATATCTTTCTCGCCGTAGCCACCAATTCTGTAAGACGACAGGTACGCGTAGCTACCATCCGGGCTTAAGCGGTAATAAGTATCATCATCTGGTGTGTTTACTGGGGCACCCATGTTAACAGGTTTCGCCCATCTTCTTGCAACTGAGTCATACTTAGAGGCAAAGATGTCGTAACCACCCATTGTGTTGTGGCCTGTAGAAGCAAAGTATAATGTACCGTTATCAGCAAAGTAAGGGCTGTCATCATCAAACGGTGTATTTATAGTACTACCAATGCTTCTTGGCGCTGCCCAGCTACCATCCTTGTTACGCTTAGCTACATAAATATCTAAGTCGCCGTTTTCTGAATAAGCACTTGTAGAGAAGAATAATGTCTGGCCATCTTTTGAAATGAAGGCATCAGATTCATAATCCTTTGTGTTTACTTTATCGCTGATGCTTTTTGGAGCACCCCATGTGCCATCCGCCTGACGCTCAGCTACCATTATATCACCGTTGTTATCGGCTCGGTAAAGCAACAGTTTAGTATCATTGTCAAAAAGCTGGATTGAGGCATCGTGACCTGTGCTGTTCAGAGCACCAGGTACTCTTTTAGTTGGAGCCCATTCATCTTCGCCGGTGCGGGTAGTTTCGAAAATATCTTCATAATATTCGCCATCCTGTGCTGGTGTACCACCGGTTGCTTCAGAGCTACGGGAAGTATAAAGCAGGTAGTTATCATCAGAAGAAATAACAGGGCTGTGCTCAGAGTAAGCTGAGTTAACAACACCTCCTAAATTCTTCACGAAAATATCTTTCGGGTTAGCCACTTCACGTTTAGCATTTCGCGCATGTTGTATCAGCATGGCAAGCTCTTCACGGCGCTCTTCATCACGACGACGAAGCTCTTTCTGCGCTGCCTGGAAGTGCTCAATTGCACTATCGAAACGGTAGTTGATGTGGTCTGCGCGGCCCAGCCAGTATTCCAGATCACGGTCTACGTTTGGCTTAACCTTTTGAGCGCGGTACAGGTAGTCTGCCGCTTTCTCTTTATCGAAGGTCATGTAGCTGATACCGGCATAATACAGTGCATCTGCATTGTTGGGATCATTGGCCAGTACCTGCTCATAAAAAGGAACGGCTGCACGATAGTTTTCTTTTGCGAAGAGTTTGTTTCCACTCCGAATCAGCTTTCTGTTGCTTTGTGCAGAAGCTGAAACAGCTAGCAGGCACAACAGGGCTAACAGCAAAGAAAATCGTGAAAACGATTTGGCTAATTGATTCATGTTGTAAAGGTTTGTTATACTTTTTGTTGGTTTGACTGGGTGTAAATTCGATAAGCGTTAGAAGGCGTAGTTCACCTTATATTTCGCATCTATACGAGCAATATTAAAATTGGTATATGTAAGTATATATTTATTTTACGCTTGCTAAAGATGACTTTAGTAAAGTATAGCCGGTGTTGTAACTCCTTATAAAGTATACGTAAAACAGCTAACAATTATAATATTACTTATAAACAATTGAATTAAGGCAAATATATAAAAAATATAGTATTTATATATGTTCAACTTTTGATTTGAAAAAAACAAAAAAACTGCCGACCTGGATTTAAGTCGGCAGTTACAGTATTTTGTTTGATTTAAATTATTGAGAGGCTTATTTCAGGAACAGTATCTGGTAAATATCCAGTGCGCCCATCCCATCAGGCCTGTCAGACGAAAAATAAGCTGACTGGCGGTTACGGTCTAATGTAAAGTATAAGTCATCGTGCGGCGAGTTGATCGGGAAACCAACATTTTGTACTTGCTGCCACGCGCCATCCAGCATCACAGCTTTAAAAATATCATATCCCCCCATGGTGTTATGCCCGCGCGAACTGAAGTATAATGTTTTGGTAGTAGCATCTACAAAGGCGGCATCTTCATCGTAAGGGGTGTTTATACTTGCGCCAAGGTTTATAGCTGCACTCCACGTTCCGTCCGGGAAGCGCTGGCTAACATACAGGTCAAGGCCGCCATAACCGCCTGGTCTGTCGCTGGAGAAGAAGGCAAATTCACCACTTTCAGTAATATGCACCGATGTTTCGTTTGCCAGCTGACTTAATGGTATAGGCATTGGCTTTGGGTTTACCCATGCTCCTTTTGCCTGGTCAAAACTACGGAGACCTTCTGCTGCTGCATAAGTATAAAGCTGGTTTCCGTTAGGAGAGATCGTTACAATTGAATGTCCCATTTTAGTATTGGTAGCCGGCAGAAATTCTTTTGATGCCTTCCACTCTCCTTTTACTTTTCTGGATATTCGAATCTGTTCAGGTCCTTCAGGCGCTTCGTGTGCTGTAAAAAGCAATGTAGAATCATTGCCTGTAAGTATAGGCACGAACTCTACTTCTTTTGAATTTATGGCCGCACCTAAGTTAACCACCTGGGCAACAGATGGCTGGGCTAACAAGGCCTGACCCGCATTACATTCTTCTAAACGCTTGCGTATTACTTCTACATAATTCCAGTCAGCGCGGCCGGTACTGTAAATCTCCTGCTGGTAGAATTTCTTCGCTTCCTCAAACTCATAGTTCTGGTGCAGGGCCTCAGCCAGGTTCACGATCACCTTCTCCCCGAAACGCGGATCCAGTTCAAAAACCTTAGCTAAGCAGAGTTTGGCTTTACGTGGCTCACGCATCTCCAGGTAACTTATTCCCAGCCTGTACATAGCCTGAAGGTTTTCAGGTTCTTTCTCCAGCACTTTCTGGTACCATTCTGCGGCTTCAGCAAAATCAGCTTTTGCATAAGCTTTGTCTGCCCGACGCATAGAGTTATCAGGATCAGGCATGGTCATACTGCTGCAAACAATTACAATCAGCAAAAACAAGGCTGCAGGCTTAAGACTATACCGTTTTATATGTTTTGGCGTTATACCTGCAACGCTCCACCAAGTAGAGGGTGAATACTTCATGTTTGGCAAATTAAATGTACCTTTGTTATCGCTTAAGTTAACGAAATTATACTTGCGTAAACTGCTATATTACAAATTTCAGTTATTCGCAGCAAATAAGAAGCATCAGAATGGTAATTAAGGAAGCAAAATTTTTAATGAGTAATACCCGCGTGGAAGAATGTCCTGCGCCTGACAAGCCGGAATATGCCTTTATAGGGCGTTCTAATGTAGGTAAGTCTTCGTTAATAAATATGCTTACTGAGCAGAAAGGGCTTGCTAAAACATCTGCATCGCCAGGTAAAACACAGCTCATAAATCACTTTCTGATAAACGACAACTGGTACTTAGTAGATTTGCCAGGGTATGGTTACGCTAAAGTAAGCAAGGGCTCACGCGACGACTGGCGCAAGATGATCAACTATTATTTCCAGAAACGTGAGAACCTGACTTGTGTATTTGTGCTTATTGACTCGCGGCATGAGCCGATGAAAACAGACCTTGATTTTATTAACCACTTGGGCCAATTGGGAGTACCATTTGTTCTTGTTTTTACGAAAGCTGATAAGCAGTCATCTGTAAAGACAGACTCAACCATAGCTGCCTACAAGCGTACATTGCTGCAAACCTGGGATGAACTTCCCCGCATTTTTGTTACCTCATCTGAGAAAAGAATAGGCCGTGACGAATTGCTTACATTTATAGATGAAGTAAATGCACAGGTGCAGCAATAACCCGGTTTAAAGTTGAAATTTTTAATCTTAATCCCTTATGAAAACTAAATTTTCGTTTTTGTTTCTTTTATTTGCCTTCGTGGCAATAACGGCTTCGGCCCAGACAGCATCTTCGCCAGCACAGAAAACCGAGAAGCCAGCTTACTGGATACCTGATAATGTGCTGCCGGCAGCGGAGCATTACGAAGGCGGCAAAGAAGCTATGTATGAGTTCATCGGCAAAGAAGTAAAGTACCCGGCTCTTGCTAAACGCAACCGCGTGCAGGGCGACTGCATTATTGGGTTCACGATAAATGAAGATGGCTCAACTTCGGGTTTTAAAGTACTGCGCAACGCAGGTGCCGGCACTGGCGAAGAAGCAATGCGTGTAGCTAAGTTGCTTAAATTTAAAGCTCCAGGCTATGCCCTTAATGTGAGTATACCTATTAAGTTTAAACTATAATACAACGATTTATTCCTTACTATGCCTATTGACTTAAGACAAGTTGCAGCCATTTCCGGCATGAACGGACTTTACCGTGTGGTAGCTCCTACCCGCACCGGCGTAATTGTTGAATCTTTATCAGAGAAGCCGCAGCGCCTGGTTGCGCAGGCACGTCAGCGTATGTCTTTGCTGGATGAGATCTCTATTTATACTACAGATGAGGAAACAACTGTGCCCCTGGCAGAGGTATTTGACCGCATCAATGAAAAGTTTGGCGATAACCTGCCATTAAGCGAGAAGCCAGCAGACCATGAGTACAAAGCCTTTATGGAAGAAGTACTGCCTGACTTTGACGAAGAGCGCGTTTATGTTTCGGACATGAAGAAGCTGGCGAACTGGT
Organism: Pontibacter deserti; assembly: GCF_023630255.1. Lineage (NCBI taxonomy): Bacteria > Pseudomonadati > Bacteroidota > Cytophagia > Cytophagales > Hymenobacteraceae > Pontibacter > Pontibacter deserti. Next base: position 2,271,614 of record NZ_JALPRS010000001.1, read on the forward strand.
ATAAGATCGTAAAACAACATATCGGTTTTAAAGCCGCTGAAAAAGCTGAAACGGAAGCTACTGATGCGCAACCAGAGGCAGAAGAAGGAAAGAAAGCAAAGAAGAAAAAATAATTACCTATTAAAAAGGCCTTCTGAGATCAGAAGGCCTTTTTGTTTTTATTCATCCTTATAACAATGGAGTACGCAGCAGTTATACTTTCAGGGGCCACGCAGCAATTGCAGAAACTGTTTGGAACAGAAACATTACAGCATACCCATAACCTGCAGGACCTGCAGCAAAAATTAGCGCAGGCCGTGTTATACTTACTCCAAAAAGACCTGAACCGCCTGCTCAATATACTTTACCGGATTGATGTAGATGAGCGAAAAGTAAAGCAGGCTATGCTGGCACCAACCGAAGAGGAAGTAGCAGACCACATAGCCCAAATAATAATAAAGCGGGAACTGCAAAAGGCGCAGACCCGCTTTATCTATCGTTCTAATTAAAAGCTAAGCTTATACAGCTACTTCGCTTTTCATAAACTCTTCTACTTTATCAACCATCTCAGCAGAACCAATTACTAACGGGCAACGCTGATGCAGCTCTGTTGGCTCAATCTCCATGATACGGCGGCTACCATCTGTTGCCTTACCTCCTGCCTGCTCTACTATAAATGCCAGTGAGTTACACTCATACATCAGGCGCAGTTTACCATTTGGAGCTTTTGCGGTTGGCGGGTAAATATAGATACCACCTTTAAGCAGGTTACGATGGAAATCAGCTACCAATGAACCGATATAACGGGCAGAATAACCATTCTCCTTGCAATAGTTTAGGTATTGCTTCACTCCTTCCGGGAAACTGTTTACACCACCTTCGTTGCAGGAATAAATGGTACCTGTGGCTGGTGTTTTAATGTCAGGATGCGACAGGAAGAATTCTCCTAATGAAGGATCGTACGTAAAGCCGTTTACGCCATGCCCTGTTGTATAAACCAGCATCGTTGATGATCCATAGATCACATAGCCAGCTGCTACCTGCTGCGTACCATTCTGCAAACAATCCTCTATAGTTCCTTCGCAACCGGTATCAGATTTTCTTCTGTAAATAGAGAAGATTGTGCCGATTGAAACGTTTACATCGATGTTAGAAGATCCATCCAGCGGGTCCATGGCTACAATATATTTGCCTTTGGTATTGCCCGTATGGATTACTTCATCTTCCTCTTCAGAAATAATGGCACATACTTCGCCGCCGTTACGTAGGGCACGCACAAAACGGATATTAGCAATCACATCCAGCTTCTGCTGTTCTTCACCCTGCACATTCTGCTGACCGTAAGCACCAGTTACATCAAGCAGGCCTGCACGGTTAATTTCGCGGTTTACAATTTTAGCTGCCAATGCGATATCGCGCAGCAACTGGGAAAGCTCACCCGTAGCAAACGGGAAGTCTTCCTGTTTTCTCATAATAAACCTGTCAAGTGTGGTTCCTACAGGTAATGCCAGATTAAAGTTCATGATAGAAGAAGTTATTATCTAAATATAGTAGTACAAAAATATCATTTTTTGATTCATAAACGAAGGCTACCTATTTTTACGAGGTATTATCCCTAAATGAATGAAAGTATACAAATTTGGAGGTGCATCCGTTAAGAATGCCGACGCTTTCCGAAATCTGGCTCAGATCGTGCAAAACCATGGTGGCTCCCGCCAGTTACTTATAGTTGTATCGGCTATGGGCAAAACAACCAACGCCCTGGAGCATGTTTTTAATACGGCTTATGCACAACAAGATTACAACCAGGCATTGCAGGAAAGTCAGGATTACCACCAGGAGACCGTACAGGCTTTGTTCCCTGATGCAAGTCACCCTGTATACGAAGAGTTGGAGCACCTGTTCTCTAAATTAGACGCTACGCTTCAAAACCTGAACCGGCAGACTAACTACGATCAGCTGTATGACCAGGTAGTAAGCTTTGGTGAGTTATTAGCCTCCACTATACTTCATCATTTTTTGCAGTTACAGCACCTTACTAACACCTTCATAGACAGCCGCAAGTATATCCAGACTGATACAACCTGGCGCGAAGCCAAAATAGACTGGGACTGGACCGAGCGACTGATAAAGCGTGACCTGCCTGCTATACTGGAACAGCAACTTATAGTTACACAAGGTTTTTTAGGCGGCACCAACAACGGGCTTACCACCACACTTGGCCGTGAAGGTTCAGATTTTAGTGCCGCTATCTTTGCGTATTGCCTGCACGCAGATGCTATGTACATCTGGAAAGATGTGGAAGGCTTACTGAATGCTGATCCTAAATATTTTTCCGATACGGTTCGCTATGCTGAGATATCGTACCAGGAAACGGTAGAAATGGCTTACTATGGGGCATCGGTAATACACCCTAAAACTATAAAGCCACTGGCCAACAGGCTGATCCCGCTTTATGTTAAATCTTTCCTGAACCCAACCGGCGAAGGCACAAAGATCTGCGATTGCAGGTATCAGAAACTGGCACCAGCCTATATTATTAAGGAGAATCAATGCTTAATTTCCTTTAGTGCCAAGGACTTTACTTTTATATCTGAAAAAAACCTGGGTACTATATTTAATGCTTTATCTGAACTGCGACTTAAGATTAACCTGATGCAGAACTCAGCTATCTCTTTCTCTATCTGTACCGATTGTAACGAAGAGCGACTGCAGAAGCTATTGAAAACCCTTCAGGACCAATTTGTAATTCATTATAACACAGGGCTTATACTTTATACCATTAAAAATTACGACACCGAAAGTATAAATAAAGTAGTTGCAAACAAGGAAGTGTTACTGGAACAACGTACCAGAACAACTTTTCAATTTGTTTGTAAATAATTGCATGTATTTTAGATATTACATTTATCTTTACAGATAAAATAGCAGATGATCCTTGTTAAATACTGTAACATTATATAGTCTATACAGTATACATGGTGTCTCATCTCAGCTAAATTATCTGCAGTATGCAACCAGTTGAAAAAATTGATAGGTTATTTTTAACAAAATTACTCTTGCTTTCAGGCTTGCTTTACATAGGCTTTGTGGCAAAGGTACCTCCTTTCCTTAAATCTGCTGAAGCTAGACCACTGGAACAGTTTGCATCGCCCGAAGATGAGCAACACCCCAAACAGATAAAGAAGTTATACTACCGGCTGGTATCCGATCAGGAACAAGAACCGGAAGAGATCGCCATTTAAGATAGATAGCCTGCTACCCCGCAGGCTTTTTTATGGCCTTGCCACAAAAAGCTTTAATTTAGCCGGTACATTAATCAAGATTTTATAACTATGGAATTTATACTTGTTACCCCACAGGCACGTCCACATATTGCCCTTATCCAACTAAACCGCCCAAAAGAACTAAACGCCCTGAACCTGCAACTAATGGGTGAACTGCGCGATGCTTTAAAACAATTGGACGAAGATGAAAGTGTACGTGCTATCATAATAACAGGGAACGAACGTGCTTTTGCAGCAGGTGCCGATATTAAACAAATGGCCGGGAAAACTGCTATTGATATGCTCAACATCGATCAGTTCTCTACCTGGGACCAAATCCGCAAAACAAAAAAACCGATTATAGCAGCCGTTTCAGGATTTGCATTGGGTGGTGGCTGCGAACTGGCTATGACCTGCGACATGATTATTGCTTCGGAGACTGCCATGTTTGGCCAGCCTGAAATTAAGATTGGAGTAATGCCAGGTGCCGGTGGTACACAGCGCCTGACCAAAGCAATAGGTAAAGCCAAAGCAATGGAAATGGTTTTAACCGGTAAGTTTATGCCAGCCGAAGAAGCCGAAAAGCAAGGCCTGATTAACCGTGTGGTACCGGTAGAGCTATACCTGGAAGAAGCTTTTAAACTGGCAGGTGAGATTGCCCAAATGTCGCCGGTGGCGGTGAAACTGGCTAAAGAATCTGTAAATCGTGCTTTTGAAACACAACTGGATGAAGGCTTATACTTTGAGCGTAAGAACTTCTACCTCTGCTTTGCCTCCGAAGACCAGACCGAAGGTATGAATGCTTTTGTTGAAAAGCGCAGACCTGAGTTTAAGGGAAGGTAGGTATAGTTTAGGAGTTAGAGACATAGGATCAAACCACCCCTGCCCCTCCTTATCCAAGGAGAGGAGCTTTACCCTTAGAACTTTTTTAATTTATAGTTTATGGTTAATGATTTTTAAACTACACAGAAATTATGCACTATAGAACCCAAGTTCTTGGATTTAACAATAGCAGAACTCCCCTCCTTGGATAAGGAGGGGCAGGGGTGGTTTGATTTTCACTCCTTAAAGCAAACTATTAAACTACAACCTCTAAATCATCTTTACCCTTCAAGTTCCCCTATTCACGAACAACTTTTACCCTTTCACTTTTAACTTTTAACTATAAGCCCTACCTTTGCAGGAACTTTTACTAGTTAAGAATCATTCTTATCTGGACATGCAAAACCTGAACCGAAACGACTTACGACAGCGACTGACAGCGTGCGGCTTAAAAGCCACACATCAGCGTATTGTGGTGCTTGAAGCGGTAACAGAATTGCACGGGCACCACCCGACAGCCGAAGAAGTTTACCAGAAACTTAAGCCTGCAAATCCCAGCATCTCCCTTGGCACAGTTTATAAAACGCTGGATACGTTTGCAGAAGCAGAGTTGATCAAGCGTGTACTGACTGAGGAAGGCGGGAAACGTTTCGATACCAATAGCTCCACGCACAGCCACATTTATTGTAGTAACACCCGCGAGATCATCGATTTTGAAGATCCTGAACTGGAGGTTTTGCTAAAGGAATTTTTCAGCAAAAAGCAGGTACAGAACTTCGAGATAAAAAGCTTTGCGGTGCAGTTAACGGGCAAAAAACTGGAGCCAGATAAACAAATCAGAATTCATTAATTAATAATTTTCAAACTAAATAAATACTATAAACATGGCAGTATTAGTAGGTAAAAAAGCACCTTCTTTTAAAGCAATGGCCGTTGAAAACGGTGAGTTCGTAGAGAACTTCTCATTGGATCAGTATATCGGTAAAAAACACGTGATTTTCTATTTTTACCCAATGGATTTCACATTCGTTTGCCCTACCGAGATCATCGCGTTCCAAGACAGAATGGAGGAGTTTGAGCGTAAGAACGTTGCTGTAGTAGGTTGCTCTACTGACACACATTTCTCTCACTTTGCATGGCTGAACACACCACGCAACCAAGGTGGTATCGAGGGTGTAAATTACCCGTTAGTAGCTGATGCTTCTAAAACTATTTCTCAGAACTACGACGTACTGGCTGGCCACTACGAGTATAACGAAGAAGGTCAGGTAGAATTTGTTGGTGAGCCGATTGCTTACCGCGGCCTGTTCCTTATCGACAAAGAAGGTGTAGTTCGTCACCAGGTTGTTAACGACCTGCCACTTGGCCGTTCTATCGACGAGGCACTGCGTATGGTTGATGCTCTGCAGTACTTTGAAGAGAAAGGCGAAGTTTGCCCAGCAAACTGGTCTGAAGGCAAAGAAGCGATGCAGGCTACTAAAGAAGGTGTGTCAAGCTACTTAGCGAAACACTAAGTTTTAGCAGTTCAAGTATAAAACAAAAGCCCCTGCCTATGCCGGGGCTTTTTTATTTCAGAGGCCTTTTTATTTTGTAGTTACACTATGCGCATAAGCCACAAACCTGCAAAGGTAGCCAACAGCCCAAGCAGTACACTTACCGAAATATAAAGTATAGCTTGCCCAAACTGGTTGTTCTGTAGCATATGCACTGTCTCGTAAGAAAAAGCCGAAAAGGTGGTAAAGCCACCCAGTATACCTGTAGCCAGAAACAAACGCCACTCCGGAGTTATAGTACCTTTTGAGGCAAAGCCAAAAACCAACCCGATAAGGAAGCAGCCAACTATGTTTATTGTAAGCGTAGCTAATGGGAAAGCAAGTGTGGATCGCGACTGAATAAACAAAGCCAGCAGGTACCTGCTGGCTCCGCCTATAAAACTGCCTGCTCCTATGGCCAAAAGTAGCTTCACCTGCTAAAGTATAAGTTAGTGTTTCTGCTCGTAATCATAATTCACCATCCACTGAATGCCAAACTTATCAGTGAACATGCCAAACAGCGCACCCCAGAAAGTTTTGTTCAGGGCCATTGTTACCTTACCACCGGCAGATAAACCATCAAATAAACGCTTGGCTTCGTCTTCGTTGTCGGCGTTGATAGAGATCGAAAAGTTATTACCCATAACAGTCGCATGCCCGAAAGCTTCTGAAGAGTCGCTGCCCATTAAAGTAGTTTCTTTGCTGATCGGGAGAGAAATGTGCATGATCTTGTTACCTTCAGATTCAGGAATTGGGTGCTCCGAAGGCATATCCTTAAAGCGGCCTACGTACGGAAAATCGCCGCCGAAAACAGATTTGTAAAAATTAAAAGCTTCTTCGCAGTTGCCTGCAAATGTCAGGTAAGGACTAATTGATGCCATTTTATAGTTATAGTTTAAGAAGTTACAGACCTATTATATATCAAATATAAAGTATTTAGTATACATCCCAACCACGGCCACACACTCAACCTAAAAAACTACGATTTATATGGCTTGAGCTCCCCATCTTTCACCAGCCAGGCTTTTTCGGCTTCATCCAGGATTTCCTCTTTATCATCAGAGTAGGCCTCCACAATCTTATACTTCCGGCCTTTAAAGTGTTCGTCTAGGCGGGCAATTTTCTCTTCTGCTTTGCAGGCTTTGCCGTCTACTAAGTAAGTACCATCAGTATAGTTAGCCTTCGTTCCGAAAAAGCCATCAATCTTATAAAGGTCAAAAAGTGGTTCCACATATAACTCCAGCCCACCGGTAGCACAAAATATCTGTACCCCATCCTTCTTTAGTTTATCCAGTCTGTCTTTTACTTCTTTGTTAAAGTTGTCCGGGTATTCCTGCTCCCAGAATTCTTTGGCGTAAGTCTTTACCTGGTCCGGCGGAAGATTATCCAGGTAATTAAAGAAGTTCTCTTTAAATTCTGTCTGCCTGATCTGGTGCATTTTCAGCAACATTTTATAGTACAGCATCTGGAAGTAGTAGGCTACTTTATGAGGCTTTTTTGCACTAATAAATTTAAAGAACTCGTCTTTGGAGCTCTTGTTATAAAAGGTCTTGTTCAGGTCAAAAACTGCTATTCTTACTTCTTCTTCCGTACTTTTTATCATAGTTGCCTCTGCTGCTTAGGGTAAGTGTAGTACGCAACTATAGATGCCAGAGATGAACAATTGCACACAATTCAACACCTAAACTGCTATATTTGCAGCCAAACAGCAGTACAAATTTGAAACTACTCTACGACATCGGCTTAAAAGCTTATAATGGATTACTGGCAGTGGCTGCACCTTTTAACCAGAAAGCAAAGCTGATGCTGCAGGGCCGTGAAAGAGAGTTTGAGCGGCTACAACAGGCACTTTCAGGAAATACAGCGCCGGTAGTTTGGTTTCATTGTGCTTCGCTGGGAGAGTTTGAGCAGGGCCGACCGGTTATAGAAGCTTTCAAGACACAGTTCCCGGAGTATAAAATAATGCTCACGTTCTTCTCCCCTTCCGGCTACGAAGTGCGCAAAAATTATAGTGGTGCCGATTTTATATTTTACCTGCCTTTAGATAGCGCTGCCAATGCCCGTAAGTTTATAAAGATTGTGCAGCCAAAGCTGGCCGTTTTTGTAAAGTATGAGTTCTGGCATTACTACTTACAGGAACTGGAACAGCGACAAATTCCTATACTTTCCATCTCAGCTATTTTCCGGCCAGAGCAGGTGTTCTTTAAACCTTACGGAGAGTTTAACCGCAACATGCTGCGCCGTTTCACTCATATTTATACTCAAAACAAACAATCGGTAGAGCTGCTGCAAAGTATAGGTATAACCAGAGCAAGTATAGCTGGCGACACCCGCTTCGACAGAGTACTACAGACTGCCGCAAGTATAAAACCGATTCCGCTGGTAGAGGCTTTTGTAAGTGGTAGCGACGTATTTATGGTTGGCAGCAGTTGGCCCGCGGATGTAGAGGTTCTGCTTCCGCTCATTCAGAAGTACAGGTCAACTATAAAATTCATTATCGCGCCGCATGAGATCCACGAAAATGGTATCGCTACTCTTATTACGCAGTTAGGCGATGGGGCTGTTCGCTTCTCTCAGGCTGATCTGCAAAGTATAGCCACGTACAATGTGCTGGTGATCGATAATATCGGGATGTTGTCTGCCCTTTATAGTTATGGTACGTATGCTTATATCGGTGGTGCTTTTGGTAAGGGCTTGCACAATACCCTGGAAGCTGCCGTGTTTGGGTTACCGCTGTTTTTCGGGCCGAAGTATGAGAAGTTTCAGGAAGCAGTGGACCTGGTAAACCTGGGCTGCGCGATGCCTGTAAACAATGCTGATGAACTATTAGCTGCTTTTGAGAAAGTACATACCACACCCGGAGCCCGCCAACGTATAACCGACACCGAAAAACAATACGTACAACAGCAGGCAGGCGCCACCACAAAAATTATGGCCGACATACAGCGCCTGTTAAAGAGATAAGATGAAAGGAGTTGTAGTAAAATCTACGGGATCGTGGTACCTTGTTCGGGATGCCGAGGGAAAGCTGCACCGGGCACGTCTGCGTGGCAAGTTCAAGATAAAAGGCTTAAAGGTAAGTAACCCGCTGGCTGTTGGCGACCGTGTTGAGTTTGAAGTGGAAACGACCGGCGAAGATACCGCTGTTATCCATAAGATTGAAGACCGGGAAAATTACATCATCCGCCAGAGCACGCACAAAACTGCTTACTCGCACATAATTGCTGCCAACATAGACCAAGCACTACTTATAGTTACTCTGGTTTCGCCCCGCACATCCTTCGGCTTTATGGATCGTTTTCTGGTTACTGCCGAAGCCTATGACATCCCGACTATACTTGTATTTAACAAGACCGACCTGTACGACGACGAGATGCGCGACTACCAGCGCCAGATCAGCCACATGTACCAGCAGATCGGGTACAGCAGCATGACGGTTTCTGCAAAAACCAACGAAGGCATAGAAGAGATGGGTAAGCTCCTGCAGGGCAAAACCACATTGCTTTCAGGTCACTCAGGTGTCGGAAAATCTACACTTATCAATTTGATAGTTCCAGACCTGGAGCTGAAAACTTCTGAAATTTCCGATTTCTCTGATAAAGGGGTACATACCACCACGTTCGCTGAGATGTTTGAAATCAACAATACGACCTTCATTATCGATACCCCAGGTATAAAAGAACTTGGTATAGTAGATATTCCTAAAAACCAGTTGGGGCATTTCTTCCCGGAGATGCGCGAGCGCCTGAACCAGTGCCGCTTTAACAACTGCACCCATTTTAACGAACCCGGCTGTGCCATTATAGAAGCCGTCCGCCACAACGAAATTTCATTAACCCGCTACGAAAGCTATCTGAGCATGCTGATGGGCGAAGACAACCGGAAGTAACCCTGAAATTTTATGCTATAGTTTGCTTAGCTGCTGCGCTCACCGTTTTGCTGCAGCCATTGTATCGCAATTGTTTCGTCCTGAAATTCCTGGTATACAACGTTTGCTTCAGGCAATGCCTGCACATCTTCTGCAAGCTCCTGAACAAAGTTTTCGCGGTTGGTGTTGGTGGTACCCAATCTGGCTACCCTCTGTAGGCGTGTACTTGCTAAATTCTGCGCAAAGGTCATGTTAATTTCAACATATTCTTCGTCAGTAATGCCAATTACGTCTTCCCGTGCATCAATCAGTAAATTTTTTATATCATAACTGCGGATCTTATCTACAAGCAGCTTCATGGTATAGCTCAATTCAGAACTGGAGGATGTTTTGCTGGCAAGCCACTTAACCACTAAAATATCTGATGCTACATCATAATCCATCAGTATCAGGCCGTCTTTATGCAGAATCATTTGGGTTGTAAAGTATAGGTAAAGCTATTTCGAAGTTGTAATTTAAATGATTTTTCTATAAAAATTCAAAAGTTTCTATCATGCCTGCCCATTACGTTAGCTTATACTGGGTTTAGCAGTAACTGCTTTGTTAAAGTTGCTCACATCTTAACTTCTTTCCTGTCGTTAATAATTTATACTTTAAGCCTGCAGCTATGAAACTTGATAATGCTAATATCCTGATAACAGGTGGCACGCTCGGTATTGGACATGCAACTGCTGAACTGCTGATCAGACACGGCGCAAATGTTGCTATTACCGGTCGTGACGAAAAGCGGACACACAGAGCAGCCCGCTCATTGGGCGCGCTGCCTATCACAGCCGATGTTGCAGATTTTGGCGACGTAAAACACACCTTCTCCACTTTCCTGAATGAGTTTGGCCGGCTTGATGCCCTGATTAACAACGCCGGTATCGGGATGTATAAGCCGCTTGATGAGCTAACCTTGGAGGATTTTGAGCAGGTTTACCGGGTAAATGTATTTGGTGCAGCCATGATGGCCGCCGCAGCTGCCAGTATTTTTAAAACACAGAAGTATGGCAACATCATTAATATAGGTTCTACGGCTGCTACCAAAGGCTACGAAGGCGGCTCCGTGTATGCATCATCTAAAGCCGCACTGCGCAGCATGACCCAAAGCTGGCAGGCAGAACTACGCAGGTATAATGTACGGGTTATGCTGATAAACCCCAGCGAAGTTACCACAGCTTTTGGCCGGGAAGACAGGAAAGAACGTCATCCTGAGCCACACAAACTGCGTGGCCAGGAAATAGCCTGGGCAATTAAAAGCGCCCTGGAAATGGATAACCGCGGCTTTATACCTGAGTTGGCTGTCTGGGCTACAAATCCGTTCTAACTTATACTTACTTCTTGTTTTCAGATACCACCAGCACCTTATCTATGATATGGATGACACCGTTGCTGCTAGGAATATTTTCTTTGTTTACTTCAGCACCATTGATCATTATCATATCTCCTTTTTTAGAGATCTGTAATTGATTGTTGCCTAATGTTTTTACACTGGAACCTGTCTGAAGTGCAGCGCCATCCAGTTTGCCTGCTACCACGTGGTTGTTCAACAGGTCGGTGAGCTGTTTCTTGTTTTCAGGCTTCATCAGGTCTTCCAGCGTACCACCCGGTAAAGCATTAAAAGCTTCGTTTGATGGAGCAAACACTGTATAAGGACCCGTACCATTCAGGGTATTTAGTAAGCCGGCTGCTTTAACAGCTGAAATAAATGTAGAAAGGTCAGTGGTGGATTCCGCATTTTCGGGGATAGACTGAGATGGTGTAGTTTCATAGCCACCGATCTGGGGGTTTACCGGGCCGTCACCTTCTCCGGTCTGCCGGCCATCTGTTGTAGGTTCAGTATTTTTAGCTTCCTGCTGAGAGCCCGGATTTGGCTCCATGCTCTGCTCCTGCATTTCGTTCTCCTGGTGCTTTTCTTCATCGCTGCCGCAGCCAACCAACAAGGAAGCACTGCACAACAGGCCCAGGCCATAAAGCATTATATTCACTTTTTTCATAGTATTAATAAGTATCAAATTTATGGTTCGGTTTCGAAAGCTGCCATTACAGGAGCTTTGTAGTCATGTAAACTATAAAATGTGTACTTTTGTTTTTAGATCATGTTTAACAATTAAACAGCAAAACGCATGAAAACCGCAGAAATACATACTGGCAAAGGAGTAATGAAAGTAGAATTCTACGAAAAAGACGCTCCTAAAACAGTTGATAATTTTATATCGCTTGCTAAAAAAGGCTTTTACGATGGCCTTACTTTTCACCGTGTAATTCCTGATTTCGTGATACAGGGTGGTTGCCCTAACTCCCGCGAAGGTGCTAAAGGCGTACCGGGAACAGGTGGCCCGGGCTACAAGATTGATTGCGAACTTACCGGCGAAAACCAATACCACGACCGTGGTGTGTTAAGTATGGCGCACGCTGGCCGTAACACTGGTGGCTCACAATTCTTTATCTGCCACAGCCGCAAAAACACTGCACACTTAGATCGTAACCACACTTGCTTTGGTAAAGTAGTGGAAGGCCTGGATGTGATTGACCAGATCAAAGCAAACGACAAAATAGAGAAGATTGTAGTGAACGAAGCATAAGCGTTTGTTTACTTCTCATAAAAAAGCCGCTCTGTACCAGAGCGGCTTTTTTATGGTTTATACTTTCTGAAATCGGTTTAAAGAATTTTATAAAGAGAGCAGTAGTATAGCGTACAGAAAAGCACCGGCCGCGAAGGCCCAGTAACGGCTTTCACGGTCCTCGGGAAGTTCTTCTTTGAGTACATTCAGGATAATGCCGCCCCCAACAAAAGCTACCACCATAACCAGCACCACTTCCGGCAACTCTACCACAAACCCGACACTCCAGCCAAGCAGCAAAGCTATTACCAGCACCCAACGACCAACCTTTCGGTACGTATCCTGGTGATGCTCCTGCAAACCATAATCGTTAACTATAAAATGGAGTGCCATGGCAATAGCAAAAAGCAACATCCACTTTATACTTCCTTCTTCCCGCTGAAACAGCACATACCCGATTAGCGCATTGTAAATAGCAAATGAGACAATATGTACCCAGAATAAGCCAGCTCTGGCTTTCTCTTTATCTGCTTTTTTAAGTAGCTCCCGCTTCTCGTGCACCACAGCCCGCTCCAGACCATAAAATACGGCCAGGCCAAACAAACTCATCAGGTACACATGGTGGTTCAGAAACTCTTCGGCCCAGCTCAGGTTCTCTACGTGCTCCTGCCCTTTGCTCAGTTCCGGAAACAGGTGCAGAAATACATAGGCCACCGACACACCACCTGCCGCCGAAAGCCAGATACTGCGTGGCACACCCGCCAGAAACCGCAGCCGGCTACCAAACAAATGTACAAACGCCAGCCCCAGTATTGGCCAAACCGAAATATGCTGCTCCATAAGTATAGGCTACTTTAAATGTAGCCATATGGTTTTAGTAAGTGTTTTAGATAAAGTATGGCAGAATGAGTAGCAAGTATATAAATTTTACTATTTTAGCTTGGAATTACCTATAGTTGCTGGTAGATATGAGATGATGTAACTATAGTTATAGGGTAGATAAGCGTATGTTTTCGTTTATACTGTAGTTGGGTAAAATAGCAATTAATATGAATTTAGAATCTTTACTAACGAACCACTTTCTTCGTTTCATTTTTCCTTTTGTTATACTCATTGTGTTTTGGGTGTTTATCAAGCCATTGATTTCAACTAACACAAGGGAAAATGCAGATAAAGAACGTTGCGAGACTGCAGCTTTGATAAAGGAAAAAAGTATTATAGGTGTAGTGATTGCGAAGTACAGAGACAAAAGGGATCTCAGGCATTTTGCTTACCGAAGGGGGAAAGTCAGAGTAGACAATAGTTTCTTCGTTTTAGAAGGTAGTGACACCTATGATCATATCCAGGTAGGAGATTCTATCATAAAGGAAAAAGGATCTTTTGTAGTAAAACTCATTCGGCAGGATTCAGTTTATACCCACACCCTGGACTATGGATGCAAGTAACATTCATGCACTGCTTTTCGGTTTATTTATCGTTGTAGAAGCACTAATTGCTCTCTATCTGAATATAATCATCTTCAAAATCAAAGCGGAGCTGCGAACGCATGGCTACCAGGTAACTTGGTTTTATGGAACTTTCTTTGATTTGATCCTTCTATACCGCCTGTATTTAAAAACTAGAAACCAAGTCTATCTTAATTGGCTAATCAAATTAGAGATATTGCTTATATTATTTATCTCTCTATTTGTAATAATGATAAGGTAGCCATTAACACAATTGAAACAACTTTACCCAACACAGTTCAGCCTTAACCCTTGCTATGCTAAGGGCTTAGGCTGCACCAGTAACGTTAAGTCAATTTATATAATACATTAATCATTACCCATACTTATCTCTTCCAATCCTAAACACAATATGAAGTATACATTCTTACTGATTCTGTTTCTTTCCTTAATTTCAGGCAGGCTAGTCGCACAGACAAAATCCGTTAACGAGGAAAAATTTATTTCTATTGGAGGTATAGAGCAGTGGGTAACCATTAGCGGGGAAGATAAAACGAAACCCGTTATCCTGTTTCTGCATGGTGGGCCGGGCAGTACCATGAGTCAGTACGACGACGCAATATATGGCCATTGGAAAAAGGACTTTGTATTGGTGTATTGGGACCAGCGGGGGGCCGGAAGAACTTTTGGCCGTAATGCCCCTGCAGAAGTAACGGAAGACTATTGGATCGAGAACCCACTCACCGTAGAGCAAATGACCGCTGATGGCATAGAGCTTTCTGAATACCTGATCAAACACCTCGGCAAGCAGAAAATCATTCTTATCGGAACCTCTTGGGGATCGATACTCGGCGCTAAAATGGCTCTTGCCCGCCCGGATCTTTTTGCTGCCTATATAGGCCACGCCCAGGTAGTAAATTTTTCTGAAGGAATGGCGCATGCTTATACTTCAGTATCTAAAATGGCACAGGATGCCAACGATCAGGAGTCTGTAGACAAGCTGAAAGCCTTAGGCCCGCCACCCTATGAGGATGCCAGAAAAGAAGGCCAGCTCATGCGCATCATCAAAAAGTATGAAAAGCAAAATTCTGTACCTGCCCCTGCCTCGTGGTGGAAACTGGCAAGCGCATACGACAATGAAAAAGATGCCCAGGACAGGTATAACGGGGATGATTATTCTTTCCTATACTTTGCCGGCCATAAACAAATGGGAATCAAAGCGATGGGGGCTGGAGTAAATTTCATGAAGGATGGTTTGCACTATAAAATTCCGGTGTACTTTATTCAGGGCGAGGAAGATATCTTAACCCCTAAAGAGCTTACGAAAGCATATTTCGATAAGGTGAGAGCTCCGAAGAAAGAGTTCGTGCTTGTGCCGGGTGCCGCACATGGCCATAACCAGGCTGTAGTTGATGCACAGTATAAAGTTGTAAAAGAGCACCTGGCTTCAACTAAAAAAGCAGCAAACAGAAAATAGAAGATAGCTATAAGAGCACGTAAAGCTGAGAATTTGTATATACTAAACTTAAGTTTATTGTCTTACCTTTAGTCTGTTTCCAAGCTGCATTTCATCGCTCTGACTACCAACACTAAACTATAACCAATTATACCCTGCATGCACTACATTCTCGAAACAGACAGGCTAAAGCTACGGGAATTTACCCCAGATGACACTGAGTTTATACTTGAGCTTTTGAACAGCCCGGGGTGGTTGCAGTACATCGGCGACAGAAATATAAAAACAGAGGAGCAGGCGAAGAATTATCTTTTAAACGGACCAATTAAAAGCTACCGGGAAAATGGCTATGGCTTGTGGCTCGTAGAAAAAAAGGATGATCTGAAGGCCATAGGTATGTGCGGAATCATTAACCGTGACACTCTGGATAACCCGGACATTGGCTTTGCATTTTTGCCCGAACACAATGGTAAAGGTTATGCATTTGAGGTTGCCAGTGCAACTATGGCTTATGCCAAAGAAGTGCTTAAGCTGCCAACTATAGCTGCCATCACCGTTCCTGACAACCAACGGTCTATAAAGCTGCTGGAGAAGATAGGCCTGCAATACGTAAAAACATTTTGCTTAGCAAACAGCCAAGAAGAGCTGCTATTATACAGTAACTGATTTCAAAAATCGAATTTCAAAATACACATAATTATAGCCTGATGCCGGAAAATTACCTTGACGTAAACAGAGCGCTTTGGGATACCCGTACCGCTACGCATGTTAATTCGGAGTTTTACGATGTAGCTTCCTTTAAAGCAGGTCGCAACTCACTTAACGAGATCGAGCTGGCGTTGCTGGGCGATGTGCGCGGAAAGAAGATATTGCACCTGCAATGCCATTTTGGTCAGGATACGCTCTCCTTGGCACGCATGGGTGCAGACGTAACCGGCGCAGATCTGTCGGAAGTAGCTATTGCACAGGCTAAGCAACTGGCAGGCGAGCTACAGGTAAATGCGCGCTTTATCTGCTGCAATGTGCTGGAACTTGATAAATACCTGGACGATCAGTTTGATATTGTTTTCTGTTCTTACGGCGTTATTGGCTGGCACCCCGACCTGAACGCGTTTACAAGTATAGTGAGCAGGTTTTTAAAACCCGGAGGCGAGTTTTATCTTATAGAGTTTCATCCTTTTATCTGGATGTATGACAACAACCAGGAAAAAATTGCTTACGCTTACTTTAACCGTGGCCCGATTGTGGAAGTTGAAGAAGGCACGTACGCAGACAGAAACGCACCAATCAAAAACAACTCTTATACCTGGAACCATCCACTCAGCGACACTATCAGCTCACTGTTAAACAATGGCCTTGAGTTAACTGATTTCCAGGAATATGATTACTCCCCTTACAACATCTTTAAAAACATGACACAGGAGGGTAGTAAGTACAGGCTGAAAGGTCTGGAAGGAATGCTGCCACTGGTATTTTCGGTGAAGGCAGTTAAAAAACAAATGTATACTTAGTACATGCAGATAATTGATAAACTGGCCTGGATCGAGATTCAGGACAAACAGATTTTAAGTACAAGAAGCCGCGGAAAAGACACATTTTACATACCGGGTGGTAAAAGAGAGCCCGGAGAAACAGATGCGCAAACACTTATCAGGGAAATAAAAGAAGAATTAAGTATAGACCTGGTCGCATCAACTATAAATTACCTTGGCACTTTTGAAGCACAGGCACATGGTCATGCCGTGGGTGTGCTTGTGAAGATGCAATGCTATACTTCTGCTTATACCGGTACTATTCAGGCGGCCTCCGAAATTGAGGAAGTAGCCTGGCTAACATCTGCAGATAAACCAAAAGTATCGCCTGTAGATAAGATCATCTTCGACTGGCTGAAATCGCATGGGCAGCTGTTATAACGTATAAAGGCAGGATTCTTTATTTCCTGCCTTTATACGTTAACATCTCAGCTATACTTTAAAACCGGTCATCATCTTCGTCTTCTTCCCCAAACTTAGGCATCGTAAACATCCCACTTAGCAGGTCTTTAAACTGCAGTCCGGTACTAAGTCTACTTTTGCTCAGTTGGCTATGCTCCGCCAAACCGTGCAGAGCAAATTCCATCATAAACAACTTTTCTTCGCCTTTCACATCGGGTTGCTGTTTCTCAATCAATTCTTCCAGGCCAGGTACCCGTTTCAAAGCTTTTTTGTAGTCTGCCGAAGCAGCATCGTTTAAGATATCTACTGTGTTTCCATCGCCAAACCAATCAGTTATTGTTTTATAAGGATTGGGTTGTTTGCTTTTTTTCACCTTATCCGGGTCAGGAAAATACTTCAGGAACTGCGTACGGATAGCCTTGCCCATAAGTACCTGCGCCACATGCCCGGCTCCCTCCTGCTCACCTTCATAGACCAACTCTACTTTACCAGTTACAGAAGGTATAGTATTCAGAAAATCAGCAATACGTATGTAAGTAGATTTCTCCCCGTTCAGTAGCGCTCGGCGCTCAGCAGCACTCAGCAAGTTCTCAAAAGCAGATATGGTTAAACGTGCCGACACACCACTCTTCGGATCCACATACTCACTTTCTCGGGCTTCAAACGCAACCTGTTCTATCAGGTCACCTATAATGTCGTTTGTTTTAACCAGTTGGTTCTGCTCCTCTTTTACATGGGCTTCCTGCTGGGTTATCTTCTTACCTACTTCAATGGTTTTAGGATAGTGCGTAATGATTTGCGAATCAATTCGGTCTTTGAGCGGTGTAACAATAGAGCCACGGTTGGTATAGTCCTCAGGGTTAGCCGTAAACACAAACTGAATATCCAGCGGCATCCGTACTTTAAAGCCACGAATCTGAATATCGCCTTCCTGCAAAATATTAAAGAGCGCCACCTGTATACGTGCCTGCAAATCGGGCAACTCGTTGATCACAAAAATCCCTCTATGCGAGCGCGGTATCAACCCGAAATGTATAACACGTTCATCGGAATAAGGCAGCTTTAAGGTAGCAGCTTTAATAGGGTCCGCATCACCGATCAGATCTGCTACAGATACATCGGGTGTGGCCAGCTTTTCAGTATAACGCTCGTCACGGTGCAGCCAGCTTACAGGAGTATCGTCGCCGTGTTCGTGTATCAGGTCTTTGGCGTATCTGGAAAGTGGCTGCAGCGGGTCGTCGTTCAGTTCTGAGCCTTGCACTACCGGAATATACTCATCCAGCAGATCCACCATCTGGCGGGCAATACGTGTTTTGGCCTGCCCGCGCAAGCCTAGCAGGTTAATGTGGTGCATCGAAAGTATAGCTCGCTGCATATCCGGAATCACAGTTTCTTCATAACCCCAGATGCCCGGAAAAACTTCTTCTTTTTGCTGGAGCTTTTTTATCAGGTTTTGGCGCAGCTCCTGCTTTACGGACTGTGGTTCATAACCAGTTGCCTTTAGCTGGCCCAGTGTTTTAATCTTCAGTAAGTTCTCTGCCGGTATGTCTTTATAATTCATTTTTATAGTTATCAGTTAACACTTATCAGTAACCAGTTTTAATGGCTAGATAGCTGAATTGTTAAATTGTTGATCTTTTTGTGTAAACCCACCCCTAGCCCCTCCGGGGAGGGGAATTTATACTTTGAGAGTTCTTAAACTCTCTAACTCCTAAACTTTAAAAGCTTTTCTTACGATTGCGGCCGTAGTCGCGGAAAACCAGGTGTCCGAGTCCTTTCAGCGAACTATAGTAAGCCTGCCCGTTATTTACCTTCGTGAACTCTTCTACGAACTGTTGCAGGTATGGGTCTGATGCGATCATAAAGGTAGTGATCGGGATCTTGAGGCGGCGGCATTGGGCAGCCAGGTTCAGGGTTTTATTCACCACTTTCCGATCCAGCCCGAAGCTGTTCTTATAGTAGTTTAGGCCAATCTTCAGGCAGGTTGGTTTTCCGTCAGTAATCATGAAGATCTGCTTGTTCGGCGTTTTCCGTTTCCGCAGTATATCCATTGCCAGCTCTAGGCCGGCTACGGTGTTGGTATGGTAGGGTCCCACTTCCAGGTATGGCAGGTCCTTTACTTCTATCTGCCAGGCGTCATTCCCAAACACAATTATATCAAGGGTATCTTTGGGATATTTCTGTTTAATAAGCTCGGCCAAGGCCATGGCTACTTTTTTGGCTGGCGTAATGCGGTCTTCGCCGTACAGGATCATGGAGTGCGATATATCTATCATCAGTACCGTAGATGCCTGCGTTTTATGCTCGGTTTCGGTTACCTCCAGGTCCTGCTCTGTAAGCCTGAACTCACCCAACCCATGATTTACCTGTGCATTTCGGATAGACTCGGTCATAGAGATCTGTTCCAGTGCATCACCGAAGCGGTATTCGCGCTGGTCGGTGCTGGCTTCGTCGCCAATGCCGGTATGCGGCGTAGCATGACTGCCTTGTGTCCCTTTCTTCAGTTTCCCGAAAATTTCTTCCAGGGCACTGCGTCTTATACTTTGTTCACTTTTGGCACTTAAGCTAAAGCTGCCGCGCTCCTGCGGGTTTTCATCCAGATAACCTTTCCGTTTCAGGTCCTCAATAAAATCGCCTATACCGTATTCGTCGCTGGTAAGGTTATACTGTTTATCTAACGAACTTAGCCACGAAAGCGCTTCGGCCACATCGCCGGAACTTATAGTTACCAACTGCAGAAACAGCTTGAGCAGTGTTTCAAAGTTTGGCTTGCTATCTTCCGGCGGAATGTATTCTGCAAATCTGTATCCTAAAGCCATAATTTGTACTATCTGTGTTCTATAACAACGCTGTGAGTGTTTTGTTCTTGTTCAGGTTGCGGCGTTATAGCTTGTACGTAAACCAGCAGAAAACACAAAGGGCAGGCTGCTGCTGCAACCTGCCCTTCTTTTATAGTTTATTAGCTTATTAGCTAGCTATCCAACGGAATTTGTACTCCAGTTCTGGTATACGCATACGCTCAGCTACACGCTTCAAACGCGCAGGCAGTGCCATCACGTAATCACGGGCACGCTCACCTGCTTCGTTCAGGC
Organism: Pontibacter deserti; assembly: GCF_023630255.1. NCBI lineage: Bacteria > Pseudomonadati > Bacteroidota > Cytophagia > Cytophagales > Hymenobacteraceae > Pontibacter > Pontibacter deserti. The sequence goes on from NZ_JALPRS010000001.1 coordinate 2,291,614, forward strand.
CTGTAAGTGCTTCAATTTTCCACTCCTGTATCAGACCTTCCAGTATGTCAGTATAATCAGCAGAAGTATAAACACCTATACGCTGCGCTGCATCTGTAAAGTGACCGAATGTTTTACCCATATCCACACCAAGTTCGCGCATGTAGTGAGCCGGCATAACAATCTTTTTGCGCATCATATCTTCAAAGGCCAGCATCATTTCGTTAGGGTCGGCTTCAAATATTTTACCTACAAACGATTTATATGCTTTAGCATGGCGTGCTTCGTCGGCAGCTACGTGGCCACAAAGTTTAGCAAGCACTGCATCACCTTCGCGCTTCGCGATCTGAGCAACACGGCGGTGCGAAATGTTGGTAGCAGTCTCCTGGAAAGAAGTATATACAAATGAGCGGTAAGGGTCATTATCTGTCATCAGGTCAAAACCGTCTGCAATCAGGTATTGTGTTGATGCTTCCATTTCCCGCATATTGATGCGGCCACTTAAGTATAGGTAACGGTTCAGCGCATCGCCATGACGGTTCTCTTCTGCTGTCCAGGCACGGTTCCAGCGCATCCAAGGTCCGTTAGGGTCCTGAGGCAAACCGTCAATGGTCATCAGCCAGCTTTCATAAGTAGGAAGTGCTTCTTCAGTAATGGTGTCGCCTACCAAAACAGCAAGCAAATCATAAGATAAATCCTTAGCGCGTTCACGCAGCAATTTTATCTCGTTCAGGAAATTATCAAGTGTAGCGTCTGGTAAAAGGTCGGCAGGCTGCCAGCTATCTTCCACAGTCTTTAAAAGTTCTGTGATCTTTTCGCTGACAAAATCTTCCATCCATTTTATCACTTCCACACGTGAGGCGAGTGCTGTTATCATACTTAAGTGCTTATATTAAAGGTCAAATATACTGATTAATGCCAAAAAATGGCAGGCGACTTAACATTTAGTTAATCAGGGAGTAAGCTTACCCTCTGCCTCCGTAAAATGTCTACGAAAAAAAAGAAAAGAGTTTAACGTAGGAATCCCATAAAAAATAGAACACTATATATAATCTTTTAATTCATTGCGGTTAATTCCTATACCTGAGCCTGAAGTATAAATCTCTTATTCCACTCAATTTTATTTTCCTTTTGTTCAACAGTTTGATGATTGTATAAAGTAAGCCCGGATAAGGCTGCTGTTGCTGAAGCAGCTTCAGGAACTGTGCAGTTTCAATAAAATGGTTGGTTAGGTAGGCATGCCTGATCTCATACTTTAAACGCTTCACCAGTGCCTTTTTCTCTGATGCATCTGCCACCAGGCCTGCTGCTTTTTCACACACTTTTATGGTTGATTGCATCATACGGCCTTCTGAGGTATAATACTTCTGCGACAGTGAATACTGATGTAAACGGCGTTGTGTGGTAACATAATCAAGGTAGCTATACTTCCAGTTCCGGGCAGACCTTACCCAAAAGTCGAAGTCTTCATAGGCCAATGTTTCGTCGTAGCCTCCAAGTTCTTCCAACACACTCCTGCGCATCATCATAGTTGGCGGGCAGATAAAATAACGTTCCAGCACTTCTCTGAATACATTGCCATCAGGGGCTGGTTTATAGTTCTCGCTGTGGTAATACAGGTGTTCTGACTCATCATTAATATACTCTGCATTGGAGTAAATTACACCATAGGTCTGATCAAGTTCAGCAATAGCCTGAACCTGTTTCTCAACTCTGTCCGGCAACAGTACATCGTCGGTAGCAAAATCAATGATCAGTTCACCTCTGGAGGCTCGCCAGCCTAAATTAAAAGCCTTGGTATTTCCTAAATTCTGTCCGGTGCTGATGTAGGTAAGTTGCGGGAATCTGCGGCAGTAATCTTCTATGATAGCTGTACTGTTATCTGTACTGCTGTCATCTACTACAATCAGTTCCAGGTTAGAGTAGGTCTGTGCCAGTACCGAATCGAGAGCCTCTTTTATGAAACGCTCATGGTTATAGCATAAGCAGATGATGGAGACGAGTGGTTGTGGCATGGCTTTGTAGTGGCATCTAAATTAAGCATAAGTTTTATAGTTGCCTAAATGTTATTAAGATGGTTTTTATTAAATCTGAATGTATTTTGAGGCTAATTCAATTGGTTGGTATGACTATTAAACTTCATTGCGCACCTAGCTCCTACAAATTGTCTTTCTCTTGTCTTGTCATCCCGAGCGTCAGCCGAGAGATCTTATATGTTCTATAGTTGAAGTTTATACTTTTTGAACCAAGCTGTCCTTTCATAGTTGCTCTTCATCCTGGGAGCTTTACTTGTCTATCGTTTTATAGCTAGCTTTGGTGCGCTCAGGGCCGCGGGGCCCCGTCTTCGGGCATCGCGCTGCTGATTTGAAGCTGCCTCCGCTCTGCTCGGGTTGCCTTCGGCACCGCAACAAATCAAAGGCGCTCAACCTAAAGACTGAAATCAGTTCGATAGCTATAGTTCTTACTGCTTGAGATACTATAGTTGTATAGCTTTTCCTGCAATGTAGTTCCGTAGGGACAGGTCGTGACTTATCCGCCCTAAGGTTGTAACTATAAACTATAGCTGAAGAATTAGCAGCAGCAGAACAGTTCCCTTGAGGACAAGTGAAAACGGGAGTTCGAAACTTACGACCGCAGGTCACAAGGGTGTTAATACTGCAATTATAAAACTATAGCTTATACTAAAGCAAAGACATTTAAAGCTCCCCTCCTTAGATAAGGAGGGGCAGGGGTGGTTGGATCAACAGCAACGATAAAACTAAATCAGACGCTCGCAGGAACTGCGCACGCTGCGAGGTCAGGAAATCCTGCAAAACCTTCTTATCAGCCTTAATCATTAGTTCAAACACAAAAGACGTCTATTGCTATTTCGACAATGGCTTAAAGGGGAAATTCTTACTTACTAAAAAACGCCTTCATACAACGCACTACCTGCTCCTGCTCAGCTTCCGTCATACCGGGGAAGAGTGGCAGACTTAAGCTGGTATTCGCTAATTCTTCAGTTACAGGAAGATCCCCATGCTTATAATTCAGGTAACTATAAGCCTGCTGCAAATGAATGGGAACCGGATAATGTATACCTGTAAGTATATTTTGTTGCTGCAGGTATGTTTTCAGTTCATCGCGGCGCTGCGTGCGGATATTGAAGATATGGTATATGTGGCCGCAATGGTCTGCTGCGTACGGAAGTATAAGATCGCCTGTATTTTGCAGTTCCTTCAGGTATATTTCTGCCAGTCTAGTCCGCTCCTTGTTCTGCTTTTGCAGGTGTTGTAGTTTTACACGTAGCACTGCAGCCTGCAACGCATCTAGACGGGAGTTTATACCTACCAGCTGATTATGGTATTTTTCTTTCTGGCCATAGTTATGGTAGCTGCTAACATATTCAGCCAGTTCAGGATCTGACGTCACTACAGCACCGGCGTCGCCCAAGGCTCCCAGGTTCTTTGTCGGGTAAAAACTAAAGGCGGCAGCAGCACCAAAAGTACCGGCAAACTGGTTTTTATACCTGGCACCGTGTGCCTGCGCAGCGTCTTCCACAAGCTTTAAATTATAGCTTCTGCAGAGTTGCTGCAATTCTTCCATCTGGCAGGTTTGGCCGTAAAGATGTACCGGAAGTATAGCTTTGGTTTTAGCTGTAATGAGCTTCTCCGCCGTAGATGCTGTTAAGTTATAAGTGCGTTTATCAGGTTCGGCAAGTACAGGTATGGCACCCAATTGCACCACAGCATTGGCAGTAGCTATGAAAGTATTAGCCGGCAAGATCACTTCATCGCCGGGGCCAACACCAACTGCTTTCAAGGCAAGTACCAATGCATCAAAACCATTGCCTACTCCTATTACAAACTCTGCTCCTAGGAACTTGGCAAAGGCATCCTCAAAAGCTTTTACATCAGGCCCAAGTATAAAATGCTGCTCATGCAATACGCGCAGCACCTCCTGCTCTACCTGCTGTGTTATACCTGCCGGCCAATCCCTGAATGCGAAGTATGGTACCTGCATAACTATACTTTCCCGATCAGCTGTTTATACTTTTCATAATCCCGCAGGTAATCCTGTTCATCATAGTCTGTGGATGCCAGGCACAGTGCTATGGTTTCTTCTGAAAAAGTAAGTTCGGTCCAACATAAGGCGGGTATATACAGTCCTTTATCTGCAGACGAAAGTATAAATTCGCTTGTGCCGGCACTAGTCTCTGCTTTTACTTTTATACTTCCTGCAAGGGCAACCAGTACTTCTTGGGTGGTTTTATTGGCATGGTGCCCGCGTACTATTTCCGGTGGCATTCCTTGTATCCAGAACACGCGCTTAACGGCAAAAGGTAGTTTATCTGCATACTGTGTAGATGTAAGCACCCCTTCGGCAGTACTACCAACCTGTTCAAAAGAAATTAAGTAAGGAGATTCAGCCAACGTATCGTGGTTTAAGTATTTCTGCAAATAAATCTAAATTAGCCAATTTTGCTAATACTTGTAGTGGGTGCTTTGCTGTGCTTCTTCTACATTTGTAACACATCTGATTTAACCATACCTATGCTTTACCTGCTGCTCAGTATACTTGCCAGTACTTCCCTGGTCTTCATTTTTAAGCTGTTCCAGCGGTACAACGTGCACACGTTCCAGGCAATTGTTATGAACTACCTGACGTGCGTACTGGTAGGCTTCCTGTTTTCTGGGGGGAGCAATGCTGTGCAGCCAGCAGTGTTGGAACAGAGTTGGGTACTATATGCGCTGGTGCTGGGTACTATTTTTATCGGCACGTTTTACCTGATCGCGCTTACCACGCACTCGGTTGGCGTTACGGCAGCTTCGGTAGCTACTAAAATCTCGCTGGTTATTCCGGTATTGTTTAGTTTGCTGGTACTAAAGAACAGCCTGAAAGATTATACTTTCGTGAACTACACAGGTATGTTTGCAGCCTTAGTGGCTATTGTTCTTTCATCTATCCGGCCACGTAACCACGAAGGCGAGGGTAGTACCTCTCCTATACTTGCTTTCCTGTTGCCGTTCATCATTTTCCTCAACAGTGGGGTTGCCGACTCGCTTATTAACTATACCAACCAATATCACCTGCAGCAAAAGGAGGCCAGCCAGTTTACCATGCTCACTTTCTCCGCTTCGGCTATGGTTGGTTTGCTGGTGTTGCTATACTTGCTCTTATCAGGCAAAACCACCTTTTACCGCAAGAGCATACTGGCGGGTATCCTGCTGGGTATTCCAAATTATTTCTCAATCTACTTTCTTATTAAAGCGCTCTCAGCTTTTGGTAACGACGGTGCATTTCTGTACCCTGTCAACAACATCGGGATTATACTTGCCGGTGCACTGGGCGCTGTTATTTTCTTTAATGAGAAGCTTACCAAAGTTAATCTAATTGGTTTAGGAATGGCTGTTCTGGCACTTATACTTATCTCGTACCAGGAAATAGTTGCTAACTTGTTTTGATGATGCAGGATACGTACCGAACTATAGCCGCACCTACCGAAAGCATTTACAAGGAAAAAGGAAGTAAGTTCCTGGCGTTTGCATACCCGGTTTATTCTGAAGAAGAGATAAAAGAACACCTGGCGGAGCTACGCAAAAAGTACTTCGATGCCCGGCACCATTGCTATGCTTATACTTTAGGGGCAAACAAAAGCCGCTATCGTGCCAACGACGATGGCGAACCAAATCACTCTGCCGGTGATCCTATACTTGGCCAGATACGCTCTGCTGATTTAAGCAATGTGCTGGTAGTGGTAGTGCGTTATTTTGGCGGCACCAAGCTAGGCGTGAGTGGTCTTATAAATGCTTACAAAACCGCTACTGCCGATGCTCTTTCCGAAGCTACCATCATAGAAAAACACGAAACAACACTGCTGCTGGTACACTTTGAATACCCGCACATGAACGACGTGATGAGCCTTATTAAGGAGTATAACCTGGAGGTGCGCAATCAGCAATTTGAGCTTACCTGCACCTTAACGATAGAAGTAAGAAAGCAACTGCAGGAAGAAGTAACTGCCAAACTCGAAAGTATAGATGGCGTTGTAGTAGAGGTAAAAAATTAACTTACCAAGTACTTACCTCTTTAGCCTGAAGTTCACTTTCTGCAATTCTCTTCGGTATACTTTAAAGAGCGAGAAATTATTTTCGGCTTCGTTGTGATAAATAGTAACCGGTTGGCTGCTGTCTAATGGCTGGCCGCCAATTAATCTGCCAGTAGTATCATACAGGTATGTTTTCTGGGGCCCGGTTTCTGTTATGGAGTATATAATATTGTCGCCACCAAAATTAAAGTACTGTACCAGCTTAGGAGCTGATGTTACAAAACGCTTCTCGAACAGCTTCTTCTGCTCCTGGTCGAAAACAACGACCCTTCCCTGCTCCTGCATCACGTATACATAAGACTTATTATCGTTGCTTTCCTGCACCAGTTCAAACATGGCGCGCTTGCTTGGCCTTGGCAACTTCTCGCGGCGCAGCACGCGGCCCTGCAGGTTAAAGGTAATTACTTCTCCGTACCTAGTCACTGTTTTCAGCTCTGTTCTGCGTAGATCAGCCCCGATTTTGGCCACTGCACCAGACGTAACCGGGGACTTTAAACTGAACGGAAAGCCCTGATAGGTTTCCCCGTTTTTGTTAAGCGCATATACATAGCCGTTATCCAGCATTACCAGTATTACATCGCGGGTACCTACGCGCAAATGTTGCGGGTCGGCAGCAAGTTTATGGTCCAGGCTACGGGGCTGCCAGCCTTGTATAGCGTTGCCCCGGATGTCATACATATACAGGTTACCCAGGTCATCATCTACCAACAAGTTATAGTTACCGCTCCGGTTATAGTCAAAAATAGTCAGCCGTTGTATGTTCAGAGAATCGGCCAGGTTAAACGGAAAGTTCTCCAACGGCTGGCCCTGGTTATCGGTAGCGTGTATGCGATTGGTAGTAGCAAACAAATAGCGTAGCCTGTTCTCAGGCCCTAATGGTAACTGTTTTATACTTCCGCGCAGCGTACTGCCAATACTATCTGTCCAGGTATGTTTGCCTTCAGCAGTAATGTTATGCAGTGTGTAGCTTGAGTCCTGTACCACCACTTCCCGGCTTTTATCCACCACATTCTGCACCGGGAATGGCCGCGATATCAGCCTACTGTTAAATGGCACTGAGAACTCCACCTGGAAACTGCTTTCTGCCTGGTTGCTGCTTTCCTGCTTACGGAAAACCACACTTGTATAATACTGGCCCTCTACTTTAGCATACTGTATACTTACCTGGTTAAATTTCTTGATGAACGATGATGCCTGCAGCAGGCTTTCGCGCTCGTTTTCGGAAGTATAACGGTTTAGAATATACCAGGCATTTACTGTATTGATGAATAAGCTGAAGTTTGCTTCCTGCAGGGTTTCGCCTTGCAGGGCTTGTTGCACAGGAGATTTGCTCCACACTTTCTCTGCCAGAACATCATCGATCAGGGCATGCGCAGTGCTCAGCTCATCTGTAAACAACATATAGTTATCAAGCTCAACCAGGTATAACTGTTCAAAACCCAAAAAAAGATCTCCGAAAAGTTTGGCAGGAAGCTCCGGCACTGCCAGCTGCTGAATTCTGTATCCGCCGTACGTACCTGTGTACGTTTTGCTCTTCTGCGCAGCCTGTGTGTTCAGCTTATACAGCAGATTAAGCGTCTGCTGTTTATTTCCTGATAAGGCATAGATAACCTTTTCGGGGCGGGTACGGATGCTGTTAGACTCCAGGTAAGCCAGTACAAGTTCCTGTTTAAAGGTATTGGCCAGGCTATCTATAGCTGCGTTATTGTCGGCTGATTTATTCTGTTGTTTGATCCGGGCAATTTGTTGTATCCCAAAATGCAGCATTACAGCAGTACGGGTTGGCAGATATTCTTTTACAAGTATAGGCTTGGGCTGAACAGCTACCATGTTATTATGCAGCGAACCTTTCAGCGGTTCCGGGTTAGAGAACCCGTTAAGAGATATCTTATTTTCTTCCAGCTTTAATTGCAACATACCGCTACGGCAAAGGCTGCTCAGGTATTGCACCTGCGGCATTACATCTTCTTTCAGAAACAGGTTTAGCAGGGCTGGAATTTCCCGGTTATTCAGGTATACATTGGCATATACATCAGGCTGCTCCAGGTAATCTGCACTTTTATACTCGGCTGCCACCGATGCAGGGTTATCCAGTGTAGCGCGGCGCACTACTTCTTCTATCAGTGCCGGCGAGGCACTTAAAATCATGTTGTTATGGTAGGAAAAGTAAGTATAGCGAAGGTTTAGCGGTTTATACGTTACTTCTGTCAGCAGCACTCCCTTGTACTGCCGTGAGTTCTGCTCAAAATCAGGGTTTTTAGTTATGTTCTCGGTTAAAGTTCGCAGAAAGCGGTGCTCGCCTACAGAGTTAACTGGTAAATAAAATATAAAATTGAGAGTGTTCTTTCCGGTAACATGTACCGAGGTAAGAATATTCTTTTTATCAAAGAAGCGGTTCAGGCGCTGCTTGCTCGGCGATATGCTGTCCAGCAGGGCCAGGTGATCCTGAAACTGCTGCATGATCGGCAGTGTTTCCAGGTTCTGCCAGAGCTCAGTTTTATTTAAGTGACTGGCGAGTGCCTGGTGGTTGTTAGTCTCAACTACAATTGCAGCACTTTCCGGCACAATTGCCCATAGGTCTACCTTCTCCCTACTGGCCTGCCAACGGCTAAAGCCATAGAACGCCAGCGATGCCAGCACTACAAATCCTATAAAGTAGAATAAAAGGCGTTTCAGCATGAAAAGCGTTATCTGAGCACAAAAATAACTTAAATTTTTAAACCACCGGATTTTGATACTTTATGTTGTTAACAGCAACCTGTAACATAACTTATCCGGAGGCGCCGCACGTATACTTTAACCCAAACCCAAACTTAAATAGCATGTTCAGAATACTGGTACCAGTCGATCTTACGGAGAGTTCTTACAAGGCCTGTAACTTTGCACTTACATTTGCCAACCTGGCACCGGAAGCCACTGTAGTGCTACTCCACTGCTACCAGGATTATTTAGCCGAGCCTGAGGTCGAGGATATATTCTCAACAAACCCTACCCCCTCAGAAGTGATCACCGACCATGTGCTGCGCCGCAACCAGACCGATGCACAGGATAAGCTGGATGAACTCTACCAACATACTTTAACAAGAGTGGCCAAAGATCAGCGTGTGCAGCTGGAGCGGGTATTTATGTATGGTATGCCCGAAGACCTGATACCTGAAGAAGTGCAGCGTTTTAAACCGGATTTATTGGTAATGGCTACTAAAGGCGAGTCTAATCTTGCCCGTACCTTTTTTGGCACCATCTCTACCAACATAGCCCAGGAGATTACAGTACCTATACTTACCATACCGGAAACCTATGAGGGCACAAGTATAAAGCGCGTACTTTATGCTACTGATTTCGATAAAGCAGATACTCAGGTACTGGAAGCACTGCAACAACTTCTACAGCCTTTCGGCCCTGTTATAGAGTGTGTGCACGTAGCAGATGAACCGTCTCAAAAAGATAACAAAAAGCTGGAAGAGCTCCGTAGCGCCTTACAGCAGACAGCTACCACTAACTTAACTTATACTTTCCTGGAAGGCAACGATGTAGCGAACGCGCTGCAGAAGTTTGTTTCGGAACAAGCTATTGACCTGATTGCCCTTACTACACGCTCGCGCACGCTGCTTGGCTCCCTGCTAAACCCCAGCTTAACCAAACGAATGGTGCTGGAGTCGCAGGTGCCGCTGCTGATTTTTCACAGTTCAGATAAAGTATAGCTTACTGTAGTTGCGCCATCAGTGCCTGGTAATATCGTTCCAGGCTGCCTGGTGATGTGCCAAGGAAGAGGAACGGCTCGATCAGCTCCAACTCCATCAGTACCAGTTTGCTGTTGAGTGCTACGCCATCCACACGGGCATACAGGCAGTCTTTCGCAAATTTATCTACAATGTGCTGTGCGCTGGCCAGCAGCGTTGCCGGTGGTGTTGGGGTGTGTATGGTACCTCCGAAAAAGTGCTGTACTCTAAAGTCGCCGGGTTTGGCAGTTTTTAATACCGTGTGGCTATAGTTGCCGTTAAAGAAAATAAACGACCACTCACCGGCTGTTTTAATTTCTTCTATAAACGGTTGCGCCAAAAATGGCTCCTGCTGCAGCAGTTGGTTTATTTGTTCTGTTTTCTCTACCGCTTCTTCTTGAGTTAAAGCAAACGTATTTTTTGCCCCACCGCTAACACGAGGCTTCACTATTATTTTCTCACTTCCTAACTGAGCAAAGGCGGCAGCAGCATTAAACTCTTCTCCCTGCTCCAGCCACACAGTTGGCACTATCGTTACGCCCTGCGCTTCCAGGTCTTTAAAGTATATTTTATCAGCGTTCCAGCGGACAGTTTTTACAGGGTTCAGTACTTTACAGCCTGCTGCTTCCACTTTATCCAGCCAGGTATAAAATGCATCAATCTTATCAAAGTAATCCCACGGCGATTTAATGATCAGGGCATCAAACTGGCTCCAGTCTACGTTTTCATCATCCCATACCTGCCACGAAACAGTCAGCCCTTTTTCTTTCAGAAACTGGTATAAACGCTCGTCTTCTGAGTCGGCGTTGGCAGTGTAGCTACCCAGGCTTTCACAAGTTATCAGCGCTATTTGTTGTATTTGCATAATTGTATCATATTTGCTGCGAAATTATACTTTGGGCAGCGCAGAAACTATAGTAGCAGGCACTTTTAGTAAAACTTTTAAGCGCCTGGTTCTCGTATGTGAGGTATAAATCTTACCCTATTCCCCTGATACCATGTTTACCCTGCTCTGCAACAGCTTTAACTATAAGTACGCCCTACGCATACGGCTGCTTGCGCTGTTGTTTTTTGTGCATTCTGTTGCCACAGCCTGTACAACGGAGCAACCTCATGAAGATAACGCCTCCCCTGTTTCACGTGAACCAATAGATACTACTTCTGTTCGTGCGCCACGCCGTGCTTCTGCAACTATAGAGTTTCTGGGTAATCCTTTTATTGCCAGTGTGACGCAAAGCAATTCGCTTAGCGCTTATTTTGATAAAATTCAGGATGATTTCTCAGTGGATGCAGATGCGATTGAGAACCGTCATCGACCGGATATAACCGACACCATTTACACGATCCATTTTGGTAACTCCATGATGGAGCTTTACGCACCAACGCAATCTGGTAAGTTACTGCTGCAGGTAGCTGATATCCGGAACAGCAGTATAACACTGCGCAACAACCTGCGCGTAGGCATGACCCAACAGGAACTAACCGGCAGGCTAAAAGCTCAGAACGTAAACATTCAGCAATCTCCGGATAAAATTGTAGCCTCTACCAAAGATGGTGCGCCTATCTCGCTATACTTCTTCCTGAAGAATGGTAAAGTTTCCCGTATCCTGTACGAAGGTTATGTAGACTGATTTCAGTTAGCAGTTAACAGTTACCATTTGTTAATCTCTCAAATCTTCATTTCCAAATTTCCACATCTTCAGATTTTCAAATCTGCTATCTTTGCCAGCAATCAGTAATTAACAACCAGCAATCAAATGCGTGTAGTGGTTCAGCGGGTAACGCAGGCATCCGTAACTATAAACAACCAAATAAAAGGTGAGATTGGGTTAGGGCTTTTAGTTTTAGCCGGTTTTACCCCCACCGATACCGACGAAGACCTGAAATGGACAGCTGGCAAGGTGGCCCAACTCCGTATATTCAGTGATGCAGACGACAAAATGAACCTGAGCTTACAGGATGTGCAGGGCGATATGTTGGTGATCAGCCAGTTTACCCTATTTGCCAATACTAAAAAAGGAAACCGGCCTTCTTACATTAATGCCGCCCCGCCAGCCATTGCTATCCCCCTTTACGAACAGTTTATAGTTTTTCTGGAGGCTGCCTTAGGCAAGAAAGTACAGACCGGTGAGTTTGGCGCCGACATGAAAGTTGCTTTGCTTAATGATGGCCCGGTAACGATAACTATAGATTCCCAGAACAAAGAATAAATATAATTTAATATCCTTATTATTTAATTTTGCAGGATACGTATATTCAGCTATAGTTATACTTTAGCTGTCTGTATATGAGCACTTTTGCTGCTGTTATCCGCCAATCTATACTTACCTGCAGCTTTATAGTGCTGGTAAGTATAGCTTCCCCGCTATTCGCACAAACCGATACTACCAAAGCCCAAGCACCTGCTCCTCAGCGCTGGCTTGTCGAGACCAAAGACGGCTCGGTTTACCAGGGTATATTTCTGGGGCAGGATGAAAAAGGGATACGCCTGCGAACAGCAAGTGCAGGTGAAATAACCATCCCGATGGACCAGGTAAAAAGCACCCGCATACTGGATGAACGCAACTTTAAGAACGGAGAATACTGGTTTGAGAACCCAAATGCTACCCGTTATCTTTTCGGGCCATCAGCCTATAGTTTACGGAAGGGCGAAGCGTATTACCAGAACACTTACCTGGTGCTAAACTCTTTCAACTATGGCGTTACCAATAACTTTACCATTGGCGGCGGCTTCGAACTTATATCTACTTTTACCGGAGAACCTACCTTTTTTATTACTCCTAAATATGCATTCCCGATTGCCGAAAAATGGCGGGCGGGCGCAGGCGTACTTTACCTGACCACCACCCTCGGCGATGATGAGTCTGAAGATGACTTTTCAGGTATGGGTATTGGCTATAGTGTTCTAACTTACGGCAATACAGATAACAATGCTACTATAGGCTTAGGTTATGGATTTGTAGACAGCGAACTGGCTGACAGACCAGTAATTACGATAAGTGGCATGACACGATTGAGCCGCAGGTTCGGTTTGGTATCAGAGAACTGGATAGTACCGGAAGAAAGTATTGGTGGCGTGTTTTCTTACGGTATCCGCCACATGGGCGAACGCATTACCGTAGATCTTGCCTTTATCAATAACCGGGAAATAGCCGAAAGTATAGCTATAGGTATACCTTATGTGGATTTTGTAGTTAAATTCGGGAAATAAAATCTCCCGATGACCATACAGGAAGCCCAACAGGTAGTTGATAACTGGATAAAAGAAAACGGTGTGCGCTATTTCAGCGAACTAACCAATATGGCCATACTTACCGAAGAAGTAGGCGAAGTAGCCCGCATCATCTCTCGTCAGTACGGTGAGCAATCGTTCAAGAAAAGCGATGAAGGCAAACAACTAGGCGATGAGTTGGCCGACGTACTTTTTGTACTGATCTGCCTTGCAAACCAGACAGGTATTAACTTAACAGAGGCACTGCAGAAGAACCTCGAAAAGAAGACCTCCCGCGACAGCCAGCGCCATAAACAAAACGATAAACTAAAGTAAGCTTCCCCAACTGCTGATAACCGCCAAAGCTAAAAGTTATACCTGCTGAAAGTATAACTGTGTATTTCTGTGCCTTGCCTATACTTAAAATAAAAACTGCTCCCCCAAAATCCTACCACTCTACATACAAAAAATACTGCGTTATACGTATATAATTTATATGCTAAACTGTATTATCTGCTGTTAAAAAACAGGCAGTTATTTCTCTTTTGTTGGATTGTTTTTGGGACGATGCTGCTATCGGAAAAACACATTACCAAACACCGATGCAGCTCTTATTTTAAGAGAATGTATGTATAAGAGTTATTTACAAATAGGTGTATGGGTTTTGATATTTCTGCTTCTTGGGGCAGAGCCAATGCAGGCACAATATTTCGGGCGTAACAAACCCATTTACAAAGACCTTGATTTTAAGGTGCTCGAAAGTCCGCACTTCCGGTTATACCACTACTTCCAGGACCAGGAGGATGCATCCAGAGTTATCCAGGACTCTGAGCGTTGGTACAAGCTACACTATCAGGTTCTGAAGAGTTCTTTTCTGGAGCCAAACCCGCTTATCATCTATAAAAACCACGCTGACTTTCAGGCCACTACAGCCATAACCGGCGAAATCGGTATTGGTACAGGAGGTGTTACCGAGGGTATGAAGAACCGTGTGGTTATGCCGGTCACATTGTCGAACAAACAGACAGACCACGTGCTGGGGCACGAAATGGTGCATGCTTTCCAGTATAATTTGCTCCGCACCGGCGACTCCACTTCAATATCATCTGTTCGTAACCTGCCCCTCTGGATGGTTGAAGGCCTGGCAGAGTACATGTCGATTGGTAGTACAGACCCTAACACGGCTATGTGGATGCGGGATGCAGTACTGAATAAAGATATACCCACTCTTAGGGATCTTACGCGAAAGCCGGAATACTTTCCTTACCGTTGGGGTCAGGCTTTCTGGTCGTTTGTGGCAGGCACCTGGGGCGATGGCGTAATCAGACCTCTGTTTATGGCAACAGCAATCTATGGATATGAAGAGGCCATAGAACTTGTATTGAGAACAGATGCCAAGACACTAGGCAGTATGTGGAGGAAACAGCTGGAGGACTACTATGCGCCATATATGGCTAAAGCGCAGAAGAGCATGACAGGCACAAAGCTGCTCCACCGGGAAAATGCCGGCGAAATGAACATTAGCCCAATGCTGAGCCCGAATGGCAAGTACATTGCTTATCTCTCGGAACAGGATGTAATTTCGCTGGAATTGTTTCTGGCCGATGCTAAAACCGGAAAAAAAATCAAACGACTATCCAAGAGAATACAGCAAGGAGATATAGATAACATTAATTTTCTTGAATCGGCAGGAACATGGTCTCCTTTTGGAGAACACTTTGCATTTAGTGTTTACAGTAAAGGTCGTAACCAGTTAGCTATTTTAGATGTAGCAAAAGCAAAGATTATCGATGAGTTCGACATACCCGGTGTGGAGGCTTTCAGTTACCCTGCCTGGTCACCGGATGGTAACAGCATAGTGGTGTCAGGTTTGGTAGAAGGGCAGAGTGATTTATACCTGTATAACCTGCGCACCCGCAAAACCACACAGCTCACAAATGATGCATTCAGCGACCTGATGCCTTCCTGGTCAGGAGACGGTAGCCGCCTTGTTTTCTCCAGCGACCGCCCTATACAGAGCCAGGTAGTAGGGTCTGGCAAGCTCTCCAATAATCTTACTGAACTGGTAATAAGCACTGGTGAAATAAAAGTACATAATGTATTTAGTGGTGCTGATAACCTGAACCCTGTTTTTGAGCCAAACGGCAATTCAGTTCTGTTCCTCTCTGACCGTGACGGCTTCCGGAACATGTACCGCTACAACCTGGACAACGAAAGCGTAGCGCAACTAACAGATTATGTAACAGGCATTAGCGGCATTACTTCTTTTTCTCCGGCTATCAGCATTGCCCGCAACGAGGCTACAGTTGCTTATTCCTATTACCTGAAAGGAGATTACATCATATACACAGCACCTCTGAATGCCTTTACCGCTACACCCGTAGATGCCCGCGAAGTTGATTTTAAAGCAGCCGTGCTACCACCACAGGAGCGGATCAGGCCTATAGTAGATGCAAACCTGGCAACGGTTTATACTCCTGCCACCACTGGTCGTGCTGAAACACCTGTAAAAGAGCTTACATATAAACCTCAGTTCAAGCTCGATAACATCAGTAACATTGCAGGTGTGGGCGTGAGCAGCGGACCTTTTGGCACTGGTATTCAGGGAGGTGTAAACATGCTTTTCAGTGATATTGTAGGCAAGAACCAATTATTTGCGGCTGCCTCACTAAATGGCGAGATCTATGATTTTGGCGCACAAGTAGCTTACCTGCGGCAGGTTGGCAGGTTGCAATGGGGAGCTATTGCAGGAAACGTTCCTTATCAGTCAGCTACTTTTGGCTATGCAATTGATACTATCCAGATCGGAGAAGATAAATTTATAGTTGACAATCTGATCATGCAGCAGATCAGGACTTACCAACGGCAGTTTGCCTTAATAGGCAATTATATACTCAGCACCACACGCCGCTTCGAGTTTGGAGGAGGTATTTCCCATTATAGTTTCCGGATAGACCAATACAACAACTATTACTTTGGCAACGCTTACATTCGCACCGACAAAGAACGGCTTGATGCTCCGGATGGATTTGCATTTGAGCAAGTATATGGCGCCTATGTAGGCGATAATTCCTTGTTCGGCCTTACCTCGCCACTGGATGGTAGGCGTTACAGGTTACATGCTGAGCGTTACTTCGGCGAGTTCAACATCTGGACGTTTATTGCAGATTACCGCCAGTATTTCTTTGTAAGGCCGTTTGCACTTGCTTTCAGGGTGCTGCATCAGGGTCGTTACGGCGAAGACGCAGAAAGTAACCAGTTAGCTCCACTTACTATCGCTTACCCAACTTATATCCGCGGATTTGGTAATGAGTATATTTCCAGAAGCCAGGAGATAGGCAATGGTATTACGTTCAACAACTTGTATGGCAGCCGGGTAGCTGTAGCTAATGCCGAGATCAGGTTACCTTTTACAGGACCGGAGCGATTGGCAGCTTTAAAATCAGATATACTTTTTACAGACCTTAACTTATTTGTTGATGGTGGTATTGCCTGGAGTAGCGAACGAAGCGTTGAAGAGGATCAGTTCTCTGGCTCTATTAACTATAAACCACTTATAAGCACAGGCCTATCGTTGCGCGTTAACCTATTCGGCTATATGGTAATAGAACCTTACTATGCCATACCAATAGAAAAGAACGGACGAGAGCTTGCGAACTTTGGGGTAAACTTTGCTCCTGGCTGGTAATCAGCTTAGTATAAAGTATAAAGGCCGGTCTAAAACCGGCCTTTATACTTTAACTGCAATTTATACTTGCTATACCTTAAGCAAATGTATGTTTTGCCCGCAGGTCTACCAAACGGTCATTTTTCCAGACTGGCAGTACGTTATACTTATCATGCAACAGGCAAAACTCGATGTCCTTGTGTATTTCAAGGTTCTCGAGGCGGCGCACATGCGAAGACTGACGCAGAAAAGTAACCAGATCATTTTTAGCAGTCTGGTACAAGTATAGCGCAGCCAGTGTCGCATCGTTCTCAAAACCAAACGAATCCTGAAGTCTTTCAGCCAGCGCACCGGCATACAGTGTATCTTCCAGGTTAAATTTGCCTTTCCAGCCGGCACAAACGACCAATACATCCAGTTGCAGTTCTTTCAGGTGATTTACTACAGCCTGAAGATTTAAGAAAGAGCCAATTATAATTTCATCAGCCTCCATCGATAAATGGATAGCGCGTGTGCCGTTGGTGGTGGTAATGGCTATAGTTCTGCCCTGCACATTACCATTCATGTAAGTAAATGGTGAGTTGCCCAGGTCGAAGCCTTCGGCTTTTATGCCGTCACGCTCGGCAGCTATCAGGCAGCCTTTTTCGGCATAGGCCTGACATTCTTCCAGCTTCATTACCGGAATAATATCAGTAGCGCCATGTGCAAACGCCGTAACCATAGTTGAGGTAGCACGAAGTATATCCACAGCTACAACAGCTTTTCCCTTCAGATCATACAAGTGCAACAGCTCCGGGCTGAAACACACATCTATACTTGGCATCTTTTTAGACTTAAGATTTAAGACACAAGATCTAAAACTTATATTGTCTTTAATCTTGTGTCCTGAGTCCTTTAAAACTATTTTTTAAGGATCGGCAGTTTTACGATCTGTCCTTTCATGTCTTTGTTACGCACGCGGATGAAGATCTCGGTGCCCGGTTTGCTATACTCGGTAGTTACATAGCCCATACCAATCCCTTTGCCCATTGATGGCGACATGGTACCTGAAGTTACTTCACCGATCTGCTCACCAGCTTCGTTCACGATCTCGTAATGTGCTCTTGGGATAGCTTTTTCCAGCATCTCGAAACCAACCAGCTTACGTTTTACGCCAGCTTCTTTCTGCGCTTTCAGGTTCTCAGAATTGGTAAACTCCTTGTCGAATTTTGTGATCCAGCCAAGGCCAGCCTCCAGCGGAGAAGTTGTATCGTTTATGTCGTTACCGTACAGGCAGAAACCCATTTCAAGGCGCAATGTGTCGCGGGCACCTAAACCGATTGGCTTAATTCCGTGCTCCTTACCAGCTTCCATAATAGCATCGAAAACACGCTTGGCATCTTCGTTCTTCACGTAGATCTCGAAACCGCCTGAACCAGTATAACCTGTAGCTGAAACAATTACGTCTTTAACGCCGGCAAACTCACCTTTATCAAACGTATAGTATACCATGTTGGCAAGGTCCAGCTTCGTAAGCGATTGTAATGCATCCACAGTTTTAGGGCCCTGCACTGCAAACAGCGACATCTCATCTGAAATGTTTGTAAGCTTTACACCACCTGTGTTATACTTGCTTACCCAGTCCCAGTCTTTATCGATGTTAGAGGCATTTACTACCAGCATATAATCTTCTTCGCCCAAGCAATAAACCAACAGGTCATCTACAATACCACCCTGCTCGTTTGGGAAGCAAGAATACTGTACTTTGCCGGGTGTTAGTTTAGAAGCATCATTAGAGGTAATGCGCTGGATCAGGTCCAATGCGCCTGGGCCCTGCACCAGGAACTCGCCCATATGCGACACATCAAAAATACCTACTGCATTACGTACTGCATTATGCTCATCCATATCAGATGAGTAGCGAACTGGCATATTATAACCGGCAAAAGGCACCATTTTAGCGCCAAGTGCTTCGTGTACATCGTTTAAAGCTATTTTCTTTAATTCCATGGTTTATACTTTACTCAAGTGGTTGTGCGGCAAAAGTAACTAAACTTTTTTATTGCTGATGGCTGAATTGTTAAATTGTTGATGACCAGGTAAACTATACATTAACCAACTCTTTTTCTTTCTTCCCGATGATGCTCTGAAGTATAAACCCGAACAGAATCACGCATACACAGCCGATTACGTTAAACCACAGGAAAGCAATCTCGGTGAAATAGAAGCAGTATAGTACCACCAGTTCGGCAAGTATAGCTGCATAGAAAACCGCGTTGCCCTTAATGCGCTTGAAGTAGAAAGCCACCAGGAAAATGCCAAGTATAGTTCCGTAGAAAATAGAGCCGATGATGTTCACTGCCTGAATCAGGTTATCGAGCATGGACGCAAACGTGGCAAAAAGTATAGCGATAACTCCCCAGGCTACTGTAAATAGCTTGGATGCATTTACATAATGTATCGGGCTGCCATTCGGGTTGATGGAGCGTTTGTAAATGTCTACCACTGTCGTTGATGCCAGCGCATTCATTTCAGAAGCTACCGACGACATAGCTGCCGCAAAAATCACTGCCAGTAATAATCCCACCAATCCGGCAGGCAGGTATTTCATCACAAAAGAGATAAAAACGTAATCGGTGTCTTTGGTTTCGGCGTTGGGTACAGCCTTCGTGATCAGGGCTTTTACATCTTCGCGTACTTCTTTTCCGGCTGCGTTCAGGGTTTCTACTTTCGTTTCGGCAGTGGCAATAGCGGCTTCGTCTTCTGCTTTTAGGGCTGATACCAAACCCTGCATGGCCTGCTGTTTTTCCGTGAAGATGGAAGTATAGTTTGCTTCCAGCTTACGCAGGTCAGTGGCGTGTTCGGTGGCGTATACTTTGCTTTTGGTGCCTTCGTTAAAGAAAACTGGCGGCTCGTTAAACTGGTAAAACACAAACACCATTACCCCGATAAACAGGATCATGAACTGCATCGGAATCTTCAATAAGCCATTAAACAGCAAACCCAACCGGCTCTCTCCTATCGATTTACCGCCTAAGTAACGCGCCACCTGGCTCTGGTCAGTCCCGAAGTAGGACAGCGCCAGAAACAAGCCACCCGTAATCCCGGACCAGAAATTATAACGGTCATCCCAATCAAAAGAGAAGTCCACTACATTCATTTTGCCCAGCGAACCCGCCACATTAACAGCATCCGTAAAACCTACATTATCGGGCAGGTAGCGCACTACCATAATTCCGGCAATAACCATCCCGCCTATCATCACAGCCATCTGTTGCTTTTGGGTTACGCTTACCGCTTTCGAGCCTCCCGACATGGTATAGATAATCACTACTACTCCTATTACCAGGTTGGTTATAGTTAAACTCCAGCCCAGCACCGTACTAAGTATAATAGATGGCGCATAAATAGTGATACCTGCTGCCAGCCCACGCTGCACCAGGAAAAGCAATGCCGCCAGCGAGCGCGTTTTCAGGTCGAAGCGGTTCTCTAAAAACTCATAGGCTGTGTATACATTCAGCTTATAAAAAATAGGGATTACAGTGATAGAAATGATGACCATGGCAATCGGCAAACCGAAGTAGAACTGTATAAAGCGCATCCCGTCTTCGTAGGCCTGCCCGGGTGTGGAAAGAAAAGTGATTGCGCTGGCTTGCGTAGCCATGATAGACAACCCGATGGTCCACCATTTCATGGAGTTATCGCCTTTCAGGTAGCCTTCAATATCTTTGCTTCCACGTGTTTTCCAGATGCCATAAATCACGATGAAGCCTATGGTGCCCAGCAGCACAATCCAGTCTAAAGGTCTCATTCGTAAATTTTGGTGATGATGTAGAACAGAACGATCATAAATGCCAGGTTGCCCAGCACCAGCCAGTACATCCCGCTCCAGGATTTAAAGAATGGAGGTTTATGAATTGCCGGCTCTTCGTCTACAGGGTGATTATCTTTCATGGTTATTATCTTGACAAAGGACTCAACTATAACTATAATCTTTTGTCCTCTGTCTAAAGGCCTTTTGTCTATTTTATACTTGATTTAGCTGCATTGCCGGAGCCGTTGTTTCTGCCCAGCGAGATCAGGTTTACGAACAGGCGGTAAGCACCCGGCACACCGGCAGGCAACTCCCTGAACCATGAGTAGCCGGTATAAATGTAGTTGCCTTTACCATACTTGGCTACCAGCAAACCACCATCACGGGCAGGCTCGCCCGGGTCGTTCGAGGAAAGTATAGCTTCGTATTCCGGGCTCCACTCGTTCGGAAAGTATAAGCCACGCTCCTGCACCCAACCTTCAAAATCCTTCTTGGTGATCTTGTTTGGAAGGTTCAGCACCGGGTGGTTTGGTTTCAGGAAGCGTACTTCGGCTTCTTCCACAGTTACTCTGTCCCGGGAAAGTTTGAGTTGATATGGCCCTATATTTGGCATCACCAGCGCATGGTTGGTATTATACTGCACAATCAGGTTACCACCGATCTTCACATATTCCATTAAAGTTGGCTGATGATGTTTTAACCTGTCTACGGTATTGTAAGCACGCACACCAAGTATAATCGCATCGAACTGTTGTAGGTAATTAAGGCGCATATCGCTGTCACGGAGCATGGTTACGTCGTAACCGATCTGGCGAAGGCTGGTAGGTATGTCGTCGCCGGCACCCATCACATAACCAATTTTCTGTCCGTCCTTTTTCAGGTCTAGCTTCACGATTTTGGCCGTTGCCTCCGGGAAAGTGATTTGCGCAGGTATGTGGCTATAGCTGATCTCGTTCAGGCTCTGGTTATACTTCTTTCCGTCTATAGTTGCGATGGCTTTTAGTTCTGCTTCGTGCTGTCCTTTAGGTGGCGTCACTGTAAATGCAGCATTTTGCTCTGCCCCTTTGGTCTGAAGGTTAAAAGCTATACTTTCCGGCTCCACTTTCCAGCCTTTTGGTAAACTTAATACTACATTCCCTGATACATTAGCTCTTCCGGCTTTTACGCGCACATTTACCTGCTTCGGCTCCTGGTCGGCAAACATGTATACCCCTTCGGCAACATTCACAAATACAGGAGGCGTTACTACAAATGGTCGGTACACTTCTCCTTCCACAGGGTCGGTGCGTTTGTATACTACCGGTACTGTTACTTCCAAAGGCTCACCTGCTACTGTTAAGTTAAAAATTACCTGCGCAGCAGGGTCATTCTCAGGCTTGCCCACATTATCCAGGCCATCCACTGCAAACATACCTAACGTGCCTGTCTTTCGTAGCCAGTAAGGTTGAGAATAAGCCATAGTTGCCGGCAGTTTTATTGTGGTGCTGTATTTAAACAGGTTGTTGGCTGAAAACTCATTTTGCAAGGTGGTATCCTTTGCAGCAAATTTATAGTTGACCGATTTTAGAGTTACCGGTATTGCTGAACGGTTAATAGCCTCGATGTTAAAAGCTACAGGCTGGCCGGGAGTAACGGCATAATCGGCAGCTGTTACCTCTAAGTATAAACCCAGTGCATCCTGAATCACTTCGTTTATCGCTTCGGTCTTTAGTTTTTTCCAGTGGTTATCTGGTAACTTCTGAAGCTCTTTTCGGGCAACCAATAAAGTCGGAACTATAGTTGAAGGCTCAGTTGGCTTATAGCTATCAATCGCTTTCTGAATTAACTTTTCTACTTTATCGCTGCCTTTTACACGGTTCCAGCTAGTGCTTATGCCTTCCAGTAATTCTTTATCGGCTTTGGTGCCTTTGGTGTGTTGCAGGTATTCTATACTTGTGCCGCGTGCCGCTGATGCCCCAAACCCCTGGCTTTTGTGCATGCTTCGGCTGGCCGCCGCAATTTCGCCATACGATTCGCCCAGCAACGGATTATAGCCACCCACATCCACTTTCAGCAGTTTATCTACATACTTATCAAACTCGGTCTGGCTGCCAAACGACCATACGCCTGTATTCCAAAGCAAACGTTTCGGTTGCCATACTTCCACATATTTCAGTTGTTCCGGGAAACGCTTCGGGTCGGCAGCAGCTGTAAAGGCTTCTTCGGCAAGTATAGCCGAGGCTGTGTGTTGCCCGTGGCCAGCACGCTCATCTGGCGGGAAACGAGTGATCATCACATCCGGTCTGAAGTTTCGGATAACCCAGACCATATCGGCCAGCACCTGTTCCTTCTCCCAGATACGGAATGTTTCTTCTGCATTTTTAGAAAAACCAAAGTCGTTGGCGCGGGTAAAGAACTGCACCCCGCCATCAGTGCGGCGGGCCTGCAACAACTCTTGTGTGCGTATTATGCCCAAACCTTCACTTATCTCCGGCCCGATCAGGTTCTGGCCACCATCGCCGCGGGTTATAGATAAGTAGCCTGTGTTGTAAAGTTTCTCGTTACTCAGGTAGGTTATCAGGCGGGTGTTTTCATCGTCGGGGTGTGCGGCCACATATAGCACCGTCCCAAGCACGTTCAGTTTTTTGAGCTTGTGCAGAATATCAGCCGATGAAGCTTTGGCAGGAGCCTGTGCATGTATGATTGCAGTAGAAGCAACTAAAATGCAGAATGCAAGCACCAGCCGGAATACTAAAGACAAGAGTTTCATAGTTATAGTTTGCGCCAATAATTGTTAAGCAAGCTGTGCACCTGCCTGTTAGTAAAGCTAATCATTTTGATTAATTTTTAGTAAAATACCCTTAATCAAACTGACAGAAAGTATATATTAACAGACAGAAAGCACTACAAATAATGCATATTTATACTCTGCTGAAATAAATTTTTATTTATCGGAACTAAAATTTTACAATTATCCTAGTTAATAAAGGATCATTCCGGTTTATAACACAGCTTATATTAGTAATCTTTAATATAAAAATAAAAAAATACAGAATGTTGCAACTATATATTCCATCTGCTATGTTTGTAGAACACAAAGAACTTTTTGATTTTTTTTGTTAAAAACGCGTTGAGGTTTTCTTAGGACATAAATCGAAACAGAATGTGAAAAGCTCGGCACAAATTGATAACACAATTTGGCTTTTACATTCTTAGTTCTTGTTCTTATTTTACAGACTACTTATGGCAAACCAACAAGTAAGCAAGATAGAGGACTTCGCGTTCGACTATCTTAAAAACTATTACACCCAACAGTGTTACGCTAATAACATACTTGTTGGTCAGTCTGAAAAGACGAAGCGCGGAAATACTACCGATGGTATTCTGGCATTTAAGCAAACCACCGGTAACGTATTTGTTGCAAATATCAGCATGCAGCAATCCGAAGCACTTACCAATTTAGTAGTTAACTATAAAAAGAACGGTTTAGGCTGGTTTAGGCTTATCACCCCACTACTTGTGGCTGCAGCCTGCTTTTTTATAGGCAGAAGCACTGGTAATCTGCTAATTATGCTGATAGCACCCGTAATTTTCGCGCCTTTCGGCTTTATCCTACACGCGTATCTGTTAAAGAAATACCGCTTCCGCCAGGTAGAGAAACTGGTAGATCAGGCAAAGCAGTATCCTGCTAACGATCAGTGGATAGGTTTATCCATCAGCAGCCTGATGTTCCGTAAAAACCTACTGGCCACTGAGTTACTGGAGGTATGTAATAGAAAAGGCGTAGGACTTATTACGGTAGGCCAACGTTCCAAAGTAATAATGATGAAGAAGCCAAAATCTGCTACCTGCCGTCGCGGAGACTTTTTATCTCATTATGCATCTGACGAAAATATTCGCAAAGCTATTGAAGGAGACCATGTACTGCGCGTAGCGTAACTGAGCTTCTTCTAAATAAAAAGCCCCATGTTTCAAACTATATGAAACATGGGGCTTTTTATATTAGTACAATAATTAACTATTATATACGCAAGACATATATAGCACTAAGCTCAACGAGCTCATGGTAAATAGTAAGGCTTTAAACTTTATGTGTTTTAATGAGCTGGAGCCAGGGCAATTGCAAGGCTAGTATGTAATAAATTTTATTTAACCAGATGTACTGTGATTCCTCTCTATAAATACCTGCTCTTTTGTATATCTATACTTTTGCTGACTAACTGCCGGGGAGATGAGCCTAAGCGTATGCCTGATACAGTGCCTGATATTAATGGTAGCATTACAAGCTTAACCGAAACCGAAGCAGAAGGAAGCAAAATAACCGCACAGCTCCTGGTAGAAGCAAAAGAAGGTAGCCGGGCAACTTATCCTAGTGCAAGTATAAAAGTAGACCATAATACCCTTATAGAGAATAATGAAGGGAAACGAATTAAAGCAGGTCTGTTACAAGAGGGCCAGGAGGTAGAGGTTTGGTTTGATGGACCTGTAAGAGAATCGATGCCGGTACAAGCTACCGCAAAAGCTATACGTGTAAGCTTACGTCCGTAATATTTTTAGAAGCCGAAGCTCACCCAACTGCAGCTTTCCAAAGCATCCTCACTTGCTTTTAATGCTGGTCCGGAGTTGTAACCTTAGACTTAAAGTACAGAAACACTAACTATACTTACTTCCCCGTTGCCCATCCGTATAAATACTGGCTAAACATTTACAGGTATATAGCTGAAGAAATCAGCTTTCCAAAGTTTAGTGTTCAGCTACTTATTACAATAACTCCCTCTGTTATCCGATAATTTAAGCAACCTGCACTACATGAAAGAAGCTCAACTGATCCAGACAAAATTAGTTAACACACAGGGCGAGAAATACCTAACTATAACTCAGGGCCCGGATTATATTTATGCCAAATGGAGAGGGCACATTACGGCAGATGATGTAGTAAACGCAGCTAAAGCTTTTCTGGAATACATGAAAGAACACCCCTGCACTAAATTACTAAATGATAAATCTGAAGTAACCGGCGACTGGCAGGATGCCAACGACTGGCTGGAGTTTGACTGGCTGCCTGCCGTTTACCATGCAGGTTTACGATGCATGGCTCACATCTACTCTCACAGCATGTTTAGCCAACTTTCTGCCCGCGATCTGCGGGATCGGGTTATGCCTCCTTTGCTTATGCAGAACTTCCTAGATTTTGATTCTGCAGAGAAATGGATACTAAACTGCGGCAAGCATACATCAGATTCTCCAGCCTGACAGATACTAAACCCTGATTAGCGAATGTTAGCTGCTATAGCGGCAGGAGCTTCATAAACAACCTCTATGGTATCTAAGGCTATAGTTGCTACCGGCTCTTCGGCAGGTATGATAACTACCTGACTAGTGGTGGCAGGTTTTGCAACGCTTGTAACATCCTGGCAAACAAGACCAAAACCAAATAAAGAAGCGGATAAAAGAACTAAAATTTTCATAATGGTAAGTGTTAATAGTGAGTTAAACATTTAATTACTGTTGCAAATATATTATACAGTACTATGCATTGCAAGCTACTGTTTCATGTTGTACTACTAACTTATACCAACAACCTGTTTTTCTCCGTGAACAGCTAATTTAAGCAGATTAAAAATTAGCCCGGAAGAATCAAGAAATCTTGTGGAAGTATAAGGCAGCCTTCTTTACTTAAGCTGAACACAGCTCTGTCGCTCACGTAGTTACATACATTCATCTGTAAAGCATACTATGAGCGACCTCGACACTGCCATACCGCCCGGCTGGAGCTATAATCCGGCCACCTGGACCCAGCGCCTGCCTATTGTAGGCTTAGCTATACTTGGTTTAGCCGCTGCTACTTACCTGGGCCTTTTCCAGTTAAAGCTTATACCTACCGTTTGGGAGCCTTTTTTTGGTAATGGCAGCCAAAAGATCCTTACATCCGGGGTTTCTAAAATATTGCCCATACCTGATGCTTTATTAGGTGCTTTTGGTTACCTGGTAGATGCCGTAGCCGGTTTAATCGGCGGAATAAGAAGGTGGCGCACCATGCCCTGGATTGTGATTCTGTTCGGGATAATGATTGGTCCGCTGGGTATGATCAGTATACTTCTGGTGGTGTTGCAGCCTGTTTTGTACGATGCCTGGTGTACGCTGTGTTTGTTTTCAGCGGTGATCTCTGTGTTAATGATTGGCCCGGCTATGGATGAGATGCTGGCCAGCCTGCAGTACATGAAACGGGTAAAAGATGCAAACGGCTCGCTCTGGAAGGCATTCTGGGGATATAAAGAAGTATATGAAAAGGCAATTTAATATGTGGGCACAAATCATTAATGCTATACTTGGCATCTGGCTTACGGTCTCCCCTGCCATACTTGGTCTCTCAGACGATAAAACCATTTCAAACAACGCGCATATAGTGGGCCCTGTTATTGCATCTTTCGCTGTTATTGCCATCTGGGAAGCAACGCGTGTGGTACGGTTATATAATGTGCCGCTGGCCTTATGGTTGCTGCTGGCACCGTGGGTGTTGGGTTACGATCAAACTACAGCTATCATCAACGATATGGTAACAGGGGTAGCGGTTTTAGGATTAAGCATGGTAAAAGGTAAGATAGAGGGCACATACGGTGGTGGCTGGTCAGCTATCTGGCACCGCAATTCGCTGCATACCACTGAAGCCAGAAGACAACCAAGAGTATAAAGAGGATTTCAGAGCTATAGCGCTGTAAATAGCTTATTTACTCAATTTATAGGAGCAGCAGATACAACCTAAAGTATAAAATCTTATTTTAGAGTTACTATTACCTACGCTACCCTATAAGACTATGAAATTTAAAGCCACACACGTGGCTGTTGCTGCTGTAAGTACGCTTATAGTGGCCACAGCCTTCCTTATCCGTGCAGACATCCCTGCCGAAGAACTAAAAACAAAGTATAGCTCCCCTGCCTCACGCTTCATAAGTATAGATGGCGCCAATTTGCATTACCGCGACGAAGGACACGGTACACCAATTATACTTCTGCATGGCACAGCTGCCTCGCTTAACACCTGGGACGGATGGACTGCTGAACTGAGTAAAAGCTACCGTGTACTGCGCCTCGACTTGCCCGCCTTTGGTTTGACCGGCAGAAACACTACGGATAACTATACCATAGATTATTACACCAACCTGCTGCTGCACTTCCTGGATGAACAAGGTATAAAGAAAGCACACATTGCGGGTAGCTCGCTTGGCGGACAGATTGCCTATGACTTTGCAGCAACACACCCAGAGCGCGTACAAAAACTTATACTTATATCGCCCACCGGCGTAACCAATGCCAACGACAAGAGCATTTCCATGCCATTTCTGATGGCGCAAACCCCGTTACTAAAGCACTCGCTCAAGTATGTTACACCACGGTTTATAGTTGAGAAAAGCCTGAAGGAAATATATGGCGACGACTCTAAACTTACAGATGAAGCCATAACGCTGAGCCATGAGATGCTGCTGCGCGAAGAAAACCGCGAAGCTTTTATTGCCCGCGTAAATACAAAAGATGCGGATAACCTGCATAAACTGGCACAACTACAGGCGCCCACTTTTATACTCTGGGGCGAGGCCGATGCCTGGGTGCCAGCTACAGATGCAGCTCATTTCCAGCAAAGTATAAAAGGCTCCCGATTAAAAGTATACCCGGGCGCAGGCCACATTCCTATGGAAGAACTGCCACAGCAAACCGTACAGGATGCGCTCCTATTCCTGAACAGCGACTTGGCCTTAAATAACTAAACCTATACTTAATCTGACTATGAAAAAGATGCTATTACTGGCAGCTGCCTTATGTTGCGCAACCGCTGCCTCGGCGCAACCAACCAACGCCACGCCACCTACCGCTAACCTGCCTGCCCTGAACGACGAGTTTAACAGCACCAAACTTACCGATGGCTGGAAGAACTTTCATGAAGTGGAAGGCTGGGTAAATAAAATGATAAAGCAGGATGTGAACAGCACCAGCAAAGGCCATTTATACTTTGAGCCGGGCACCTCTGGGTGGTTTGCAGACCAACAGGCACCTTTTATGTTTAAAGAAATAACCGGTGATTTTGATGTGCGGGTGCGCATGAAAGTATCCGGCAGAAAAGGCGATGTGCCGCAATCACAGTGGTCGCTGGCTGGCCTGATGGCACGCGCTCCCAAGCGTGGCGGAAAAGACACCTGGAAACCTGGCGAAGAGAACTGGATGTTTATGACGACCGGCATCGCCGAAGAACTGGGCAAACCGGTTATAGAGACCAAGAAAACCATCAGCAGCCATTCGTCTCTGAAACTGCGCCCTGCTAAACTCGACTGGATCGAAATGCGCCTGGTACGCGTGGGACCATCGTTTGTGCTGCTTTACAAGTACGACAACGACAAAACCTGGACTGTGCGCGAACGCTTTTACAATGTTGATATGCCACGCACTTTACAGGTCGGCCTGATCGGTTACACCAACTCGTATGCCGTAGATAACAAGATAAAATTCGGAGATCCGGTAACGTATAACAACACCACTTACGACCACCTGGGCAACCCGGATCTGGCTGTGCGCGTGGATTACATTCGTTTCCAGAAGCCGAAAGTAGAGTTTGGTAAAAGCTGGCTGGCATCGGTAGCCGAAAACAACCTGACAGACTATAGTTTAAGCAATGATGAGTTGCTGAAATTGGTAGGAAACTAAACCCTGGCTTCTTCAGGCTGTTTATACTTATAAACTCAGGCAAACTATACAAAGCCGTAATTCTGGCTATTTTATTGTATAGTTTCCTGAATTACCTGTCACAATATGAGCACTGTATACTTTGTAAGCGGTTTGGGGGCAGATGAGCGCATGTTCCATCACCTGCATATTAAGTGCAAGCACATCGAACATGTCCGCTGGATTCCACCTAAGCCTGATGAGCCGCTACATGAGTATGCCAAACGCCTGTTGCCCCAGATCCATCATCCGCACCCTATCCTGATCGGTATGTCGTTTGGAGGGGTTATAGCCATTGAACTGGCCAAGATCATCGAGGCAAAAGAAACCATCCTGATTTCCAGTATGGCCAGCAGCAAATCGTTACCCTGGTACTATCACCTCATGGGTTGGCTCCGGCTACACGATATTATACCCGTATCGCTTATGAAGCGCTTTCATTTTATTGCGCCTATACTTTTTGGAGCTTCCAGCTATCACGAGAAATCCACCCTGAAAGAGGTGATACTTGAAACTGATCCGGTTTTTCTGCGCTGGGCTATCGGGCAGCTGCTGCTGTGGCACCAACCTGACCATTACGAGCATGTAACAATGATACACGGCACTGCTGACCATATCTTACCGATCCGGGAGCATCCGAATATTATAAAGATAAAAAACGCCGGTCATTTAATGGTTTTGAGCCATGCTAAAGAGATAAGTGCTATCTTAGACGATTTAATCGGAGATTGTACCTCATGACAGACAAGAACAAATACATTGCTAAAACTATAAACGGCCCCGAAGTAGAGCTTACACAGGCTACCATCATCAGAAGCAACAACCTATACCCGTTTGGTAAGCACAACTATGCTATTTATGAGACCCCGAATGGCCAGTTTGTAAAAGGCATGAACAACGGCGAGCGTGAAATTATGCTTACCTCCTACGAACTGATTGAGGAAAGTGAAGCCCGCAACTATAACCACCCATATTACCGCGAAGACTAAACATGCAGTTCAGTTTCTGGGAACAGAATACGTATTTCAGTAACATTGATGTACTGATAGTGGGTAGTGGTATAGTTGGCCTGAATGCTGCTTTGCACCTGAAAACAACACAGCCAACTCTTAAGGTTATAGTTGTTGAAAGAGGTTTGTTGCCCACAGGTGCCAGCTCCAAAAATGCCGGGTTTGCCTGTTTCGGCAGTCCTACCGAGCTTTTAGATGACCTTACCCACCACAGCGAAAATGAAGTATTCGGGCTTGTAGAGCGCCGCTGGAAAGGTTTGCAACGCCTGCGCCGGAACCTGGGAGATGTAACTATAGACTATAACCGTTGGGGCGGCTACGAATTATTTGACCAAAGCCAGCGTGAACTATACGAGCAAAGTATAAGTCAGCTGCCCTACCTTAACAAGCACCTGCAAACTATAGTTGGAGAGTCTGATATTTACCGCATAGCCGACGAGAAGATCAACACCTTTGGGTTCAGAGGCATCAGCCACCTGATAGAAAGTACAGCCGAAGGCCAGATCGATACTGGCAAAATGATTCTGGCGCTAACGCAGAAAGTACAGGCTTTAGGTGTGATCATACTTAATAACCTGGAAATTCAGCAGCTGCACGACGAAGGCACAGGTATAACTGCCACAACAGATAAAGGCATTCTGTTAAAAGCCCGTGCTGCATTGGTAGCTACTAATGGTTTTGCAAGGCAATTACTGCCGCAACTACAGGTGGTTCCGGCGCGTGCGCAGGTGCTCATCACCAAACCTATTCCTGGCTTAAAACTGAAAGGTACCTTTCATTACGACAAAGGGTATTACTACTTCCGTAACATCGGGCAGCGGGTACTTTTCGGCGGTGGCCGCAACCTTGATTTTAAGGCCGAGGAGACCACTGAGATGGCGCTGACTGACTTGGTACAACACAGGCTGGAGGAACTGCTGCAACAAGTTATACTTCCAGATACGGCTTTTGAAGTGGAGCAACGCTGGAGCGGTATTATGGGAATGGGCCCGGCTAAAACAACTATCGTGCAGCCTGTTTCTGAGAGAGTAAGTTGTGCCGTACGTATGGGCGGCATGGGTGTGGCTATTGGCTCGTTGGTTGGTGAAGAAGGTGCTCAGCTTATACTTCAACAACTATAGTTTTATCGAAATTCAATAAATATTTATTGTTTTTATAGTTGTAGTTGTTATTTTTAATAAAAAATAACAACACAATGGAAAAGAACCGCCTGCTTACCCTCGCTTTAGTTATAAGCAATATTGCAAAAGTTTTTTTTGTACTCCTGATTGCGGCAATGTCCGGGGTGCTGGTGCACTGGCATATATCCCCCGAAACCTACAAAAATGTGCTTCTAACCATAGATAGTTCGAACGAGGTTAGGTATATATTTAAAAACAATGATACCATTACCGGACCGGAAGATAGCATCTCAATAGCAGACACTGGAGCAGCACTCTCTCAGATAAGCAACATCTCTTTTTACTTTCATTTTCTCCAGACAGTGGGGCATTTTATCATCTTAATACTGATCGTGAACCAGGTCACCAGGATTATCCGGTCTGTAAAGGCACTTGAAACTTTCAGAGGTGATAACAGCCAGGCCTTCCGGAAAATCGGTATCTATTGCGTGGCACTAGCTTTACTTGGCTGCATTAAATGGTTTGAAGTGAGTAACCATACGCGCATGAGTTTCTCTGTAGGAGCGATACCGCTTGCCTTTGCGCTGGGCGCTTTTATACTTGCCGAGATTTTTAAAGAAGGAAATAAACTGTACGAAGCCGAGCAACTAACTATATAATGCCCATAGTTGTAAACCTAGACGTAATGATGGCCCGCAGGAAGATGTCGTTGTCTGAACTTTCGGAGCGGGTGGACCTAACGCTGGCAAACCTTTCTATACTTAAAACAGGCAAAGCCAGAGCCATTCGCTTTTCTACGCTCGAGGCTATTTGCATTGTGCTAAACTGCCAACCAGGTGATATCCTGGAATTTCAGCCAGAGCCTGAAAAACTATAGGTATAAAAAAAGGTAAGTTACTTAAAGCGACTTACCTTTTTAGTTGATACATATTGTGTGTGTTAAACTGTAATCCATCTGTTAGTTGTGTTTTGTTTCTGGTGCATGAGTTTCTGAGAAATCTCTTTCTCCGCTTTGTAGAATTGCTGGTACTCTTCCTCACTTAGCTCCTCTCTCAGGGCGATGTGAAACTTGGCAAGTTCAGGATACAGCCTGTTCCTTTCAGAGCGTTCTTCCGGGCTGTCGGTGTTAAAGTCATAAAAGCTCTTCATTTTCTAAATTAGAGTTTAAATAATTGATTTATAAGTAATTGAAAGCATTCATACTTTAATGTTCAAGAATTTGTTTTCTATATATTACTTAAATTGTTACCAATTGCAATCCTTCCTTTTTATAGTTATAAAAAAGAGCCGGCCCTACCATTTTGGTAGAGCCGGCTCTGAAAGTTTATACTTTAACTGATGTTAGATCTGGCCTTTTTCGGCAGCTCTTTTCAGTTTCTCGTTCGCAAAGATGGCAACTTCTACACGGCGGTTCTTCTGCATGCCATTAGCTGATGCGTTGCTGGCCACCGGCATAGATTCACCAAAGCCCTGTGTTGTAATGCGGCTTGAGGTTACCCCGTTAGCTGTAATCTGCTGGTAAACAGAATTTGCTCTGCGCTCCGATAAGTTCTGGTTATAAGCAGCCGTTCCACGGGCATCGGTATGTCCTTCCACCATCACGTTTGTGTCTTTATACTTATTCAGCGTTTTAGCTAGGTCAGCAATATTAGCTTGTGATGCGTAGCTCAACTGGTCTGAGTTGGTATCGAACAGGAGTCCGGAATCAAACGTAATTTTGATACCTTCGCCTACGCGCTCTACTTTAGCATTTGCCAGTTCGCGCTGCAGCTCTTCAGCCTGTTTGTCCATATAGCGTCCGATCAGGGCGCCAGCTGCGCCACCTACGGCAGCACCAATTATAGCACCTTTAGCGGTCTTGTCTTTTTTCTTACCGATGAAGCCACCGGCAACACCACCTACCACTGCGCCAATTACACCACCTTTTACAGTGCGGCTAATGGGCTTTTTAGTAGTTGTTTGTGCACTGGCAGCTATAGAACCTAATAGGAAAACTGCCACTAACAAATAAGCGATAAACGTTTTAGCATTTTTCATAACATTTTCATTTTTGAGAATAATCCAGCCGCATCCAGTCCAATTTTTATACTTCCGTAGCGGCCGACATCTGCCTTATTTCAACTGCTGTGCCAGTTTTTAAAAAACTTATATCATCTATTTTATATCTAACTGACGTTCAGCCACTAAATTTAATCCAATAGGTTAAATTACTTTTTCAGAACCACCCAAGAACAAAGGGCCAAAAAGAAAAGGCCCGACTTTTATATCGGGCCTTTCTTTATTATAGTATAAATTTTAATCAAACATCCGGACAATTAAAGGCATCAAGAGAACAACAAGTATAGTTATCTTACTTTCAGCTATTACCTTTAGGTATAAGCCTGTACTTATTAGCATTTCAGCTGTTAATTCATCCAGATCATCGGCAACTATAACAGTTCCTTTTCCGAGACTTAAAGCAGGCTGCTCAAATTTAACTAAGGCTCTACCTGTCTTATCCTTTATCGCAACATCCCTTGAAAGGGATTTTGTCTCGTAGTTATAGTTATCTCCGTTGCTGAGTTGTATCTGTGTATTACCAAACAAAGACGTATGGGCAACTGCTACTTTCTCGCCGTTAAACAGAACTTCCGTATCCTGATCGAACCAGCCTTTTGATATAAATATGAGTTTACCTTTTGCCGATGCATAAGCAGCATCATAACTAAACCAGTTTCCAAAGGTAAGGTTGCCCATAGGCAGGCCGTCCGCATGTGTTTCATACGCACGGCTGCCCCAACTTTTCTGTTTCCAGTTCAGGATATTCATCAGCTATAGTTTTTATTTCAGGCCAAGTACATCCACGCCCTGCTCAAATACCACATCAACCGGTATATTAGCCTTGCTCAGGCGGTCAAGATCGGCTTGCAGGTTAGCATCTACCAGGCCTTGCTCATCTAATAATTTACCAACGCCAGCATAATCGCCGTTGCCCTGCAGCGTCAGTATCTTCTCTGATAGTTTATTCATGGCGTCGCGCATCTTCGCATAATTCACTCTGTATTTGCCTGTTGCTTCGTCGCGCTCAAAAGCGCCGTTTTCTTTAAAGAAGTTAAAGCGTACCATGTTTGCCTTACCGTGTGCGCTGGATGCACCAAAACGAACCGAGCGGAAAATACCTGCCAGGAAAGTAGTATAATAATCTTCCAGGCTACCTTCTACTTCACCCTTCTCGTGTAACTGCGTGATCATGTATAAGCCAAGTATATCCGCTTTTCCTTCTTCCAGGGCAGAGGCATGTTCTTTTAAGGCTTCACGTACTGTTCCTTTACCGTTAACAGTGTTCTTTATACCTAAGCCGTGAGCCACTTCATGGAACATAATGTTGGCAAAAAAGGCGTCGAAGGTTATATGTTTCTGCTGATCATCTGCAATCAGTTCATCGGCAATCGGTACCAGAATCTTATCGAACTTGGCACGCATAGCGTTCTTTAACTGCAGGCGACGTGTACCGCGTTTCAGCTGCACTTCTTCATCGTTTGGCAGGTTAATAGCAATAGTTTTGCTACCGGCGTTGCTGTCGCCGCCATAAAACACCACATCGTAAGCATTCAGGTCGGAGTCGGTACCCGGGGTTTCTTTTTTATAGTTGGCTGCTACTGGTAAGGCACGCTGCAGCTCCGGTAAAAAGGCCGCATACTTAGCTAATCGCTTGCTCCACTCCTGGTCTTTTATCAACACATAGGCCTCGTGTGCAGCTTTATAGCCAAACAGGGCATCTTCGTAAGTCTCAATCGGACCGATCACCACATCAATAGTGTTGTTCTTCATGTCCATCCAGGCAAGGTCGCTTGGCTGGTAGTTATCCGTTAACAAAGCATCGGCACGGAGAGTCAGGTATTTTTTAAGTCCGGCATCATCAGCCAGCGCAGCTGCCTGTTTCAACAGATCCGATGCACGTTTCACATCATCCTTGAACTGCACATGGTAAGGCACTGTAATCAGTTTACCGCTGGCATCACGACGCACAAAAGTATAAAGACTCTTTTTATCCTTCAGGTTAGCTTTCTCAAACTCCTCCTTAGTCATGTCGGCAGGGTAAAAGTTTGAACCAGCCGGTTTAGGTCCTACACCAGGTATAAATGGCGCATTATTATTGAGCCTGTCCCAGGGGCCATAGTTTATTTTCACGAATTGTTTGGCCGCCTCATTATCTAGGGCGGCCAGTAACGAGTCGCTTTTGCCGTAGGCTTCGTACCAGAACAGCTTATCCATAATTTTACCGGCCTCTATCAGCAACGGAATCATCTGGCGCTCTTTCGCGGTTAGTTTGCTCATATCGGCAGTAAGCTTAAAGCTGGTATACATATCCAGTTTCTGCTGCAGGCTGTCGCTTGGTTGCGTAGTGGCGGTAGTTTCGGTGGTGGTTGTATTATCTTCGCTAGTTTTGCTGGTGCAGCCAACAGTGGCAACAGCTAAAGCTGAGGCAAACAATAAATTATATGGTTTCATCATAGTTTATTTGGTTCAAGTCTGAAGGTAACAAAATTTAAGTCTTTCTGAAAATCAGCTAAGTTGTATGTAAAAGCTTCTAACTGAATGTACCTCTTAAAAAGCAGTATTTTATAGTTAGCTATACTTCTAAAAAAGAGGAGGTGAAACAACGCTGCTTCACCTCCTCTTTCCAGAATATTAAATTAACTATTACTCTGTTTCTTCACAAACTATAGAATCACCGATTGCACCTGCTGCCGCTTTTGCAGCTGCATTACCTGTTGGCAGGTTATCAATAGCATATGTAGTGAGTTTATTTAAACTGCTTAAGTAAGTCTCAATAGTTGCCAGTTCTGCAGCGTAAGCCTCTTCAGATATCCAGCCAAGTTCTCTGTTTAGCAGTACTGTTACACCCTGAGCAAATGCAGCTTTAGAGTCAGCGATGCCACCTTTGTTATCAACACCGCCTTCTTTTTTATCGCTGGTGATAAGTGTAACCGCTTCGGCCGCAGTGTAAGTATGGCCGCCAATCATTATTTCACTTACCGGCCAGTGCTCTGATTTGTGGAAGAAACCCTGTCCTTCTCCGCACAGGTCCAGTTCACAACCAGGTCCGTCTACTGTTACCGGGTAGCAGTTGTTACTGATTCTGGCCCGGATGTTGGCGGTTTTAACGCTTACAGCCTCGCTTAGAGTAACTCGGAAAGTATAAACGGAACCATTCGTTATCTTTTCAGCAAAATCCGATAGCCGAAGGTAACCGGTTACACCTGACATGTCACAGGCACTTCCGTTCCCTTCTTTAAACGATGGTGTTAAAACCTGCATACTTGTTCCGGCAACAGACGCATAAGTAACATTCGCAGCTGTTAACGGAATGGCAGCGTCGTTACAATCTGTTAAGGCAAGCATCAGTGAGCCAATGTTAGATATATTACCATCTCCGGTTTTCTGAACAGTAAACATCCAGGTTTTACCGTCCGTGGTGCTCAGATCTGAGATAGTGAGCGGGTTAATGATTTCTGTAACTGCAGCTTTTGCTGCATCAGTAGATGAACTACTAAGGCCAGAAGGGCTTACTTCTTCTGAATCCTTAGAACAAGAGGACATAAGCAACGTGGCGCCTAGGCCAATGCTTAGAAGGGCTATCTTTTTTATCATTTTTTATATAATATATATAACTATATTACGCAATATATATTTATATGGTTATATATAATAATCTAAAAATGATAAATTTCATTAAAAAGTAAAGCCGCTGCTCTCTATTGTCAGAAAGTAGCGGCTTTGAAGGTTTATGTATTATCTTATACTTAAAACAGACCAAACAGCTCTGCCTGAATCTTTTCTATGATAGCTCCCAAGTCTTCCGGGTTAGCTACAAAGTCCATGTTGTTTACGTCAATCACCAACAGTTTGCCCTGTTTATAGTTTGCCATCCACTCGTTATAATGGTCGTTCAGGTTACGCAGGTAGTTAATGCTGATGCTGCTCTCGTAGTCACGGTTACGCTTTTCTATCTGCCCGATCAGTTTTGGCAGATCAGCTTTCAGGTAGATCATCAGATCCGGGGCCTTTACCATACTGATCATAGACTGAAACAGCGAAAAGTAATTTTCGTAGTCACGGGTGCTCATCAGACCTGACTGGTGGAGGTTTTTAGCAAAGATGTGAGCATCTTCGTAAATAGTGCGGTCCTGTATTACGCTGCGATCTGTCTTTTGTATTTCCTGCACCTGCCCAAAACGGCTGTTCAGAAAAAACACCTGCAAATGAAAAGCCCAACGCTCCATATCCTCATAAAAATCCTTCAGGTAAGGGTTATTCTCAACTGCCTCCAGGTACAAATCCCATTTAAAATGCTGAGATAGTTTAGTGGCCAGGGTAGTTTTGCCGGCGCCAATGTTACCGACGATCGCAATGTGCATATAAAACTAAAATTTGGTAAAAGCTGAAGACAAAATTAAGTCATTTTGCTTAGATCACAGTTGCACAATATAGCTGATTTATTGTATAATAAACACAATATTTTTGAGCATAAAAAACCTGTAGCATTAACCGCTTTCAGCCATAGAGCGTACATAATATTTTACCAATTACTTAATGCTATGACAAAGGGACACAACCAAAGCCATCACAAACAGAGTGGGCAAACACCTACCAATGCACACACGGATGAGAACAGACATTTAAAGAACAAGCAGAAAGACAAAAGTCCGGAGCAGGGACGAAGCAGTAAGCAGGACCAATCAGGTGGCACAAAAGGACAAAACGCTATCTAAAACAAAATCCCCGTTAGCATTTAAGGCTAGCGGGGATTTTGTTTTACAAGAGGTTTAGGTTAGCGGTTGTCCCGCATTTCGTTATACTTC
Organism: Pontibacter deserti; assembly: GCF_023630255.1. Taxonomy (NCBI): domain Bacteria; kingdom Pseudomonadati; phylum Bacteroidota; class Cytophagia; order Cytophagales; family Hymenobacteraceae; genus Pontibacter; species Pontibacter deserti. The sequence continues at coordinate 2,329,738 of NZ_JALPRS010000001.1, forward strand.
TCCTGGGCTTCCCTGCTTTTCTTTAACGTAGCAAACTCTACCTGTAGTGCCGCTATTTTTATTTTATCGCTGTTATTTAGCTTATCCAGTACTTCAGCTTTACGGGTATTGAGCTCTCCAAAAACAAACTCTGCATATTCCCAATCACGCAGGTTCCATCGGCGGCGATTTGCCCGGGTATAATCAGTTAACTGTATGTAAGCATCGCGCAGGGCAGCAGGTTTTATACTTGCAATGCGGTTTGTTCCTGTCATCAGGTTTTCCCAGCGTTCCAATTCAGGGCCATTCAGGTCTACCTCTTCCCTTATTTCATTACGCTCTTCCCATTCGTTATACTTGCCTTTTAACTGGCTATACTCTTCTTTCGACTCCTCTGATAGCTTCTCACTGTTTTTATCCAATCCCGAAGTAAGTGCTTTAAATTCCTGCTTTATAACCGGCCATTCGGCACGTGTCACACTATCTGCCTGTGCCGACTTTTTACGCATCCACGTACGCAGATCTGTCAGGTCCTGCTCCAACTGCGATTTGGTTTGTGCCTGCGTGCCAAGTATAGTTCCTGTAAATACAACTGCCAGTAGGTATTTTTTGATAGTTCTCATTTTTACAAAGTATAGACTGTTTTTATAACAGCAGATCATCTGTAAATATTATGCCAATTATATATTTCGCGAGAAAAAATAGCATAACAACTTCTAGAAACACCCAACGCCTGCATAACAGTAATTGTACTATCCTTTACTAAAAGATTACGTTTAATGAACTAAAACTATAAGTAACTATGCCTGTTTACATTTAAAATACTGCTACCAAGCCCTTATAAACCATATAACCTCTATGAGCAACTCAAGAAGCAGTTTCCATGAAACCGTTGTTTCTATTACCAACAAAGATGAGATTATTCTGAGTGCGGATAAGTTTCCATTCAAGACTTCACTCAGTTTTTCTCCACTCATTGCTTATTGGGAGAAGAAAGTTATTACAGATACAAGCTGTAATATATCGCGTGTGCAGGAACTGACAGCATTATTAAGACAAGCACCTGCCCTGCTGCAACCTGTTGACGACGCTGCTCTTATTGAGCAGCACATTAAAACCATAGATATCTTAATGGAAGATATTTTTCCGAGTGCTCTCTGGGAAAGCGATTTGCGTGCAACAGCGCTTCCATTCCATTTTGATAGCTTTTATGCTACTCCACGTCTGGAAGAACTCCAACTGCTTAATGGCGGCAACTATACCGAAAAGCTTAATTTAGATCCTAAAACGCTTCTTTTCAGACTTACGCTTTCTGCCTATACTATCATTTTAGAGAAATTTTATAAAGCGAATTTCCAGGTAGATCAGCCTCTGATCTTTACTATAAAAGATAAATTCACGCAGTTAGAGCGCCATTATAAATTGAGCACAGACCTTAAGTTTATGGATGTAAGACTGAAAGGTGAACTAAAGAAACTGAAGCCTCAGGAAATAAATTTCCTGATAAACCGGTACAACAACCTGGACCTCTGGATGCAGAAACTGCCGCCTGAAAACTTCGAATTTACAGGGTTTGCTATCTATGATTTTACAGATGTAACCATGGAAGAAACCATTTCTGCCCTGCGTTACGACCTGCTGGAACAAAGCTCTATTAATTCTGCCGAGAGTTTCCGCACTTTACAACAAAAGCTGCGGGTACTGTTTGGCTTGCCAGGTATAAAGTTAGGGCTGGCCTCCTGCCCTGCCATGCAGGAATTTAATACCACGTATGCCCGCAAAATCTGGCACGGCCTTGTGCTGACACAGGATTGCGACCTGCAAATGGAAGACCTGCGCGGCACTATTTATGAACCGGTTATAAAGTATGGGCATACCATTATAGTAGAAGACCTGAAGCTGTCTTCAACTCCATCTAAAATCGAAAAACTTTTACTGGATAAAGGCATCCGTAACCTTATAATTGCGCCGCTGCAGTACGAAGGCAGAATAATCGGTTTATTGGAAGTAGCATCACACATCCCCGGCGAGTTAAATGCCTTATCCATGATACGTCTGAAAGATGTATTGCCACTTTTTGCCTTAGGCATGCACCGTGGGCTGGAAGAACTGCGCAACAGTATTCAGAACATCATCAAAGAAAAGTATACAGCCATACATCCTATAGTAGAGTGGCGGTTTACCCAGGCTGCCATCAACTTCCTGGAGAAGATGGAGCTCAACTCAACTGCAGAAATAGAGCCGATCGTGTTCAGGGACATCTACCCGCTTTATGGCGTATCGGATGTGCGAAGCTCAGCTACAGAGCGTAACAAGGCAATACAAGGCGATTTATTGGAACAACTGGTACTGGCCAAAGAGGTTATACTTGCTGCTAAAGATAACCTGCCGCTCACTATTCTGGATGAGCTGATCTTTAAAATTGATAAGTTCTCACAAAATATAGTTTCTGAGCTTGGATCAGATGACGAAGCCCAGGTGCTGGACTTTCTGAGGACGGAAGTAGAGAGCTTATTTAATTATTTCCTGAAGAACAACCCGGTGACTGAACCAGCTATTATAAGGTATAAAGAAGCCATTGCTAACCCGTATAATGTGGTGTATAACAAGCGCCGTGCCTACGAAGAAAGTCTTTACATGATCAACGAGACTATTTCAACATTTCTGGATCGGGAAGAAGAAAAGGCACAGACTATATTTCCACACTATTTTGAGAAGTATAAAACCGACGGGCTGGAGTATAATATCTACATTGGCGCCTCGTTGTTAAATGGTGGCAATTTTGAGCGTATTTACTTAAAGAATATGCGCCTGTGGCAGCTGATGCTTACCTGCGAAATTGCCCGTCGTATTCAGAATCTGCGTGCCGCTTTAAAGCTACCACTCGAGATCGCACAGCTTATACTTGTGCATAGCGACCCTATCTCTATCAGATTCAGGCTGGATGAGAGAAAGTTTGATGTTGAAGGAGCCAGCAACATCCGGTACGAGATCATTAAAAAACGATTGGATAAAGCTACAGTGCGTGATACGGATGAGCGATTGACACAACCTGGTAAAATAGCCATTGTTTATACCCAGCAAAAAGAGGCTGCTGAATATTTACGCTACATTGAGTTTCTGCAGTCGGAGGGATACATTGAAGAGGAAGTTGAAATGCTGGAAGTGGAAGAAATGCAGGGTGTGCAGGGGCTTCGTGCTATACGGGTAAAAGTAAGCTTTAAAGAGCAGCTCCGCCACGACATCGATTCCGGTGATGAGCTGTTAACTATAGCCCAAAGTGCAAGTCTTAATTAAATTAACCCAAAGCCAATAAATAGGTAAAGTTATATATTGATAGGATTTTTAAAATTCTTTGTAACAAAATTGAATTTACTATATTTATACACAACACACACAAAATCAGTAAATTAAAAATTTATATACCTATCCCAAACTCCTCATTACAAAATATTTTTTGTGATTTTTTCATGCGAAGTGCAATTATTATCTTTTTATCTCCGTTCTTTGTGAGACCGCCAGCTTAGGTAACTGGTGATTTTTTAGTTTTCACGTTTTCAACTTTTAGCCAAATGAAATTGAAAAACAGAATTTTGCCTGCCATGCTATTTTTCGGCGTGGTGGCATTCTCATCTTGCGATGACAAAGAAAAAGATGCACTTCAGCCAACTTTTGAACAAGGTGCAATTTCCCACGTTATGGCAGACTCATCTGAGGTTACATCTTATACCTATGCAGGTAAAGAGCTTTCCCAGATAAACTACTACGACCAGGAAACTGGTGAACTGGAGTCTTTCGAAAAGTTTGTTCGCGACTCTAAGGGTAACATAATCAAGAAAACCACACACTCTGGCGCAAACCACGCACTTCTTTCCGACGAAGATTTTCGTTACAACGAAAAAGGCCAGTTGACACAAACTACTACTTCTTACTACAATGGTAGCAACCTGGAGTACAGCGCTGTTACTACTTTTGATTACAACTCAAAGAAGGAGTTAAAGAAGAAGACAGTTTATGAAGGCAAAGATGTAAAATCTGCCAAATTAAAGTCTTATACTACGTATGAGGTACTTCCTAACGGCAACTTTGGCCAAGAGAAACAATATGTAGTAGACAGCAAAAACAAAGGTAAATTGTTCTCAACTACAACTTACTCTTACGACACCAACCAGAACCCGTTCCACCTGCATGGTGAGCCAGGTGCTACATCAAGCCCTAACAACATAACTGCGGCTTCTACACTGGTGCATGCCAGCAAAGCTACTTACCGTTATACTTATGCTTACAAGTATGATGAGCGCGGTTATCCAACCAGCCAGACAACTACACTGCCTTCTGGCGAAACTGAAACGTTTACTTACATGTACAGCAACTAAGTATAAAATTAAATCAGTTTAAAAAACAGCGGCTACAAGGTGTTTCTTGTAGCCGCTGTTGTTTTATACCTGCCCTGTATGAAGTATAAAACAAGTATAATTGTCTATATTTGTTTTATACCTATACCTGAACACACATGTCGAACACAAAAATAACAGTAAACAGCAACGGCTCTTTAAGAATAGAGGGCGACTTTGAAATAGTTGATAAAGAAGGAAACGTATACGGATTAGGTGGACGCACTCTGGTATCTATTTGCCGCTGTGGGTTATCTAAAAATAAACCTTTCTGCGACGGCTCCCACAAAGGACATTTTGAACATGATGCACAGGCGTTTGACCTGCCTGAGAAAAAGCAGTAACAGGATTAAAGTATTATACTTTGTAGCATGCCGGAACGCTTAGTAACCATTGCCGCTTTTAACGAACCTACCGAGGCCCATATCATGAAAGGGCGCCTGGAAGCGGAAGGTATACTTTGCTTTCTGAGTGATGAGCATATAGTGGGTGCTCAGCCATTTTACTCTGTGGCTGTTGGTGGTGTAAAGCTAAAAGTTACGGAACAAGACGAAGAAGAAGCACGCGCAGTAATGGCCCGCATACAAGGTGGCGACAGTGAGTTTTTATTAGATGATAACATAGAACTGGCTCCACCCATGCAGGAACATGTGGTAGCTACAACGTGCCCCCAGTGTGGCTCTGATCATATTGCAGAAGAAAAGTATAATAAAACCGTATTCTCGCTGAGTTACCTGCTATTTGGTTTTCCGTTGCCCTTCCTGAGCCACAAGTACAGGTGCTACAATTGCGGCCATACCTGGAAATAAAATAAAAAGGAGCCTTACGGGGCTCCTTTTATGTTAATATCTATACTTCTGCTAGAAGGCTTCCTCAATGAACGGCTTCGGAAAAGTAGTCCATACATCATCACCAGGACGGTCGATCGGTAATTCATTTAAGCGATTGTAACGACGCATGTCTACCCAACGGTGCCCTTCAAAGTACAACGAGAAGCGGCGTTGCTCCAGCATCTCATCAATCAGAGCTTCTTCTGTAAGGGCACCTACATAAGGCGTTAAGCCATGGCCCTGACGTATAATATTGATCGCTCTTACAGCTTCCGGGAAATTGCCTGTTTGTATATTAGCTTCGGCATAAATCAAAATCAGCTCTTCGTTACGTATAACCGGGATTGGGGCAGTTCTTGTTGTATATACAAACACATCATATTCTCCACCCACATCACTTTGCTCAGCAGCTTCCTCCCTTTTAGATACTTTAGAACGCCTATCGTCGTTTGGAGAAATATCTTCTATAAAGCTCGGATGTGCTATTCGTATCTCTCCTGACTCATTTTGTGCAATATAAAGTGGGTTTAAAATGTCGCCAGATGCGGAACTGAAGATATGATACACGCCTCTGTCAAAATCATTATTTAGTGTTAAAAATGAATCTTCAAGCAACTCCAGAGCTTCGTCAAACTCTTCCCGGTAAACAGCTACCCGTGCAGCAAGGGCACGGTTAAACTGTAAAAATCCGGCTGGTGTTTCAAAATCATCATCAACTTCAGGGTCTCCAAATCCTAATGACAAAGTAAACGGAAATAATTCTCCGGCACTTGCAATATGTTCAGCTCCTTCATCTAACAATAGCGCTATAGAATCAAGTGCAGCTTCTCTTTCTACAAAAGGCCCCAGGTTATCAGGATCTCCTACATCTAACCTTATACCAGGCTCATACATCATGGTCAGGTTCATGAGCAACTGGTGTGCTTTTATAGTTTTAGCAAACCCCATATATCCTTGTCGTTCTTCTTCCGAAATCAAAGTAGTGTTGTTTGCAGATGCAATCAGCACATTGGCATTTTTCACCACTCTGTAGCGACCTGCCCATGGGTTGGTGGTATAAAAAGTGTTCGCGTCCAGAATGGCATTTTCTCCACCAAGAAGATCTGACAGGAAACGGGGGTCTGAATTAGACAAACGATAATGCTCACGCCCGATAACACCTACGTTCTCATAATAAGTACCCAGAAAGTTACGCATACCAGCTTCCGTACCTACTACTATGTTGTTCAAATCATCAACAGTGGCATTTACGAGTACCGATTCTGTTGTTGGGTTATTCGGGTCAGGGATGTCGTCTATCTCACAGGCAGGCAGAAACAGCACCATTACCAGGAGCGCCATCACCGGCTTATACTTTATAATGTTTATATATCTTTTCATAACGATCATATGTAAGGTTAGAAGCCAATTGTGAAATGCAGGTTATATCTTTTTGATGACGGGTAAGGTGTAACATCTACACCTGTTGAAAGGCCGTTGCCACCAAAGTTAGATACCTCCGGATCATAGCCATCATAGTCTGTGATAGTAAACAGGTTAGTGGCCGATACACCGATACGTGCCTGACGAACAATACCACTGAAGTTACCCTCCAGAAAAGAGGATGGTACTGAATAATAAAGTCCGATCTCACGCAGGCGCAGATAAGATGCATCCTGCACAAATGGCTCAGCACTTGAACCTAAAGCTCCGATACGTTCTTCTGCATTAGTTATACCATCACCATCATCGTCGTCGTCGTAATCAAAGGAGGTACCGCCAAGGTCTGTCAGGAGCTGGGTAAGGTTAATGTTATCGCCACCTTCTTTCCAGTGCAACAGGAACGAGAAGGTCAGGTTCTGCTTTATAGTAAAGAAGTTGTGGAAGTTCATCTGAAAATCCGGAGCAGCATCACCAAGTACTACTACCTCTCCATCTTTTATACCTTTTATCTGGGTGGCAGAGGCACCTTCTTCAATAAAAAATGTGCCTAATGAGTTACCGAAGGCACCTAACGGGAAGGCAGGTACATTCAATTCTGTAATCTCTGAGTTATTATCCCAGAAACTGGTCTTTGCATCCCATTTAAAACCAGGCAGATCGAAAGGTGTAACATTAAGTGCCAATTCTACACCACGGTTGCGCAGTTCGCCTGCGTTTACAACACGAGTCGAAAAACCTGACGAACTTGGAACGTTCTGCACCAGGATCAGATCCGAAACTGTTTTTGAGTAATAAGTAGCTTCCAACACTACTTTGTCACCTATCAAACCTACGTCTACACCGGTCTCAAATTCTTTCTGCCGCTCTTGTTTAATATCTGCATTTCCGCGTTGTATTGGAACTATAATACCAGGGCTACCTCCAATATTGAATGGTGAGAACGAAGTATACTTAGCACCGAACGGCGGGAAACCACCTGCCTCACCATAAGCCGCCCGCAGTTTCAGCATACTTAGTTTTTCATATTCCCAGAAGTCGAAGTTTGCTAAGTTTAGTGCCACCGAGAATTTAGGGAACCCAACAAATTCATTTACATCTGCATTATTGGATGACTTATCGAGGCGTAAACCAGCGGTTGCAATGATACGGTCTCTGTAATTTACTTCTTCCTGAAAGAACAAGCCTTTGTTACGAACCGGAAGTTGTGTCTGGTCTACTGCTACAGAACTTGACTGGTCCAGATTTGTCTGGGAACCTATAAGCTGAGTGGCTATAGTTAGTACCTGGTCCTGGTTAAAGTTTTCGCGGGTAGCACCAATTGTTGTGGTAAAATTCAGGTTATTCTCGTTCAAAGACAGGTTATTTACCAGGAAGGCAGCATAATTGGTATTAAGGTTATAGTTGTTACCTTGTATAGATGTACCCTGGTTACCGTTCCGTTCGAACTGAAGAATTCTAGGGAAAATAGCTATAGTTTTAAGGTTATAGAAATCCAGACCTGCTCTGATAACCAGTTTTGTGTTACTTGTAGCAGTAGTATAAAGGTTTGTATTTAAAGTAACGCCACCCAGAAACCGGTCTGTATTTTCGTCATTGGTCATCAGGTCTCGTGTTTGTATGAAATTTGAAGCCGCCAATGGGTTATTCGGATACAGGCCATTCTCATCTTTGAACAAATCAACAAAGCTTGGGGTACTAGACAACGCAACTCCAAAAGAAACACCTTCGTTATCGTTGTTGGTTAAACCACGCGATGCAGTAGAGTTGATGTAGTTAGTGCTTAAACTAAAGTCAAATCTTTTAGAAATCTCATGATCCAGGTTAAAGCGTAGTGCCTTTTTTTCATAGCCAGTACGTTCTATAATACCTTCTTCATCCTGTATCAGGCCGCCTACATAAAACTGAGTTCTTTCATTCCCGCCTCTTACATTCAGGCGTGTATTATAAAGCATTCCGGTATTTCCATACAGCTCTTCTTCATAATCTATCAGGCGTCCGGCATCGCGAGCCTGCACAAACAAAGGAACAAAATTAGCACCATAGGTAGAGTCAACGCGAGCCTCGGTAAAAGTCCGCATACCTAATAAATTAGCCGCTTCGGTAAAACCTATATCCTGTGAGATATCGACCAGCGTTTTACCTACGGTACCACGTTTTGTGTTTATAATTACAACACCTGCAGCAGCCAGAGAACCATAAATGGCAGCCGCTGAGGCCCCTTTCAATACTTCTATACTTTCAATATCATCTGGGTTAATATCTGCAATGCGGTTAGAAGGGTTATCTTGGTTAGAGGCATTTCCCTGGTTAGCGGCTGCAGTTACCACGTTTAATCCGGCTGAGATACTGGAGTTATCTACTATGATACCATCGATAACATATAGCGGCTGCGCATTACCAAATATGGATGTAATACCGCGTAACTTCATGGCTATACCACCACCTGGCGCACCAGAGTTGGAAACCACATTGGCACCAACCAGTTTGCCACTAATCGCCGCGTCCATGGTCTGAGGTGTAGTAGTACCGGTTATTTCGCGGCTGTTTATAGTTGATACAGCATTCGCAGCATTTGTCCGTTTCACAGTTGTTGCCAAACCTGTTACAATTACTTCGTTCAGGCTGGTAGTTTTCTGCTGTAGTTGCACATCTAGTTTTGTAACTGCAGGTGTTACGTTTACGGTACGGGATACATAACCAAGAAAAGAGAAGGTGAGTCTTCCGTTATCTGCTGGCAGTGTAATAGTATAGTTACCGTTTACATCGGTGCTGGTACCGGTTGTAGTACCAACTACCACTACACCTACACCCGGCAGGGCCGTGCCAGAGCCAGCATCTGTTACTTTACCGCTAACGGTGGTCTGCCCATACATAGCAAACGGCACCAGCCAGAGCAGTAACGCTAATAGCTTAAGTGGGTAATTTTTCTTCATAGTAGTTCAGATTATGGTGAATATTTAGCAAAGGAGAGGCAGCATAACTAATGCTATATAGTTATCCCTTGAACTTATACGCGCCCAACACAATAAAGTGAACTATTTCAATAAATATTTGACGTTTAATCGGATTGAATTACGATTTGGTTTAGCAAAAATTACTAAAAACAAAAGCCGCAACCAGTAAGGCTGCGGCTCAATAAAGAACTAAAGAACAAATGCTTATTTTGATGCCAGTTCGTTTACAAGCTGTACATATTCGGCTATTGCTTCATCCTGGCTCTTGCCCTGCAGTTTTTTCCAGGCGTCCCACTTCGCTATGTTCTTAAAGTCGAAACCACCAGGGCGTTCTGTATTTACATCTCCTTCCGAGCCTTGCTTGTATAATGCGTATAGTTGCAGCAACACGTCGTTAGACGGACGCTCGGTTAACGTTTTAGAGCGCTCTACTGCGCTTTCAAATTCCTGTTGTGTAGCCATAGTTTGATTTGATAGTTTGATAGTACCCAAATTAACTAAAAGTATTATGCTTGCATAACAATCACTGATTTTATTTTTTTCATGATTCTGCGTACATTTAGTTGCCGCCACACAGGCTGCAGCTCATCTCAACATTAACTGAAACCATTATACTATGAAGAACCTGAAACCTGCAGCCGCCTGTATTGGTACGCTGCTTTCGGCGTCGCTGGTAGTTGGTACCGGTTGCTCACCAAGCAATACCAGTACTGGCACCGCTGCAACAACAACTACCACCACGGAGCAGGCCACTACTGCCGCAGCCGTACCACAGCCGCCTGTTGCCAGAAAAGTACCTAAAGAGCTTACCACCCACGGCCACACGCGTACCGATAACTACTATTGGCTGAACGAGCGCGAAAACCCAGATGTGATCGCTTACCTGAATGCGGAGAACGAGTACACCAAACAGATGATGGCAGACACAGAAGATCTGCAGGAAAAGCTGTTCAAGGAAATTGTAGGCCGTATCAAGCAGACAGACGAATCGGTGCCATACAAAAAGAATGGTTACTATTACTACACCCGCTTTGAGGCTGGCAAAGAGTACCCGATCTACGCCCGCAAAAAAGGCAGTATGCAGGCCGCCGAAGAAGTAATGCTGAATGCCAACGAACGTGCAGAAGGCCTGGGTTATTACTCGGCATCAGGCATGAATGTAAGCCCTAACAACAGATTGGTTGCCTTTGGGGAAGATACCGTAAGTCGCCGCCAGTACACCATCCGCTTTAAAGACCTGCAGACAGGCAAGATATTAGCAGACCGAATACCTAACACTACCGGTGGAGCTGTATGGGCCAACGATAACAAAACCGTGTTCTATACCATGAAAGATCCGGCCCTGCGTTCGTTTAAGATCTTCCGCCATACTTTAGGTACGCCATCCTCTCAGGATAAGGAAGTGTTTCATGAAGGAGATGAGACTTTCAGCACGTTTGTATATAAAACCAAGTCAGACAAGTACATCATTATCGGTTCCAGCAGCACGGTTTCACAGGAGTACCGCTATGTAGATGCCTCTAACCCTACCGCTAATTTTAAAGTGATACAGCCGCGCGAGCGTGGCCTGGAGTATGATGTGGACCACTTCGGCGACAGCTTCTACATCCGGACAAACAAGGATGGTGCGACTAACTTTAAGCTGATGAAAACCCCGGTTGGCAAAACTACAAAAACAAACTGGAAAGAAGTGATACCGCACCGTGCCGATACATTTCTGGAAGCTACGGAGATCTTTAAAGATTACCTGGTACTGCAGGAGCGTAAGAACGGCCTAACCCAACTGCGCATTAAAAAGTGGAACGACCCTAAAACCGACTACTATGTTGACTTTGGGGAAGAAGCTTATACAGCCAGCATCGGCATCAATCCTGACTTCGACAGCAAAGTGTTACGCTACAACTATAGCTCGCTTACCACACCAGTATCTACTTACGACTATAACATGGAGACGAAGCAGAAAACCCTGCTGAAGGAACAGGAAGTTGTAGGCGATTTTAACAAGAACAACTACGAATCAAAACGCATATATGCCACTGCAAAAGACGGCACTAAAATTCCGATCTCGCTGGTTTACCGCAAAGGCCTGCAGCTGAATGGCAACAACCCTACGCTGCTATACGCTTATGGTTCTTACGGCATCAGCATGAACCCTGGTTTTAACTCCGGTCGCCTTAGCCTGTTAGACAGAGGTTTTGTGTACGCTATTGCTCACATTCGTGGTGGCCAGGAAATGGGCCGCCAGTGGTACGAAGAGGGTAAAATGATGAAGAAAAAGAACACCTTCACAGACTTTATAGATGCTTCTGAATTCCTGATACAGCAGAAGTATACTAACCCGGATAAACTATTTGCACAGGGCGGTAGCGCCGGCGGCTTGTTGATGGGTGCTATAGTAAACATGCGTCCTGATCTATATAAAGGTGTACACGCAGCCGTACCGTTCGTGGATGTTGTAACGACTATGTTGGATACCAGTATTCCGTTAACGACCGGTGAGTTTGATGAATGGGGTAACCCGGCTGAAAAACCAGCTTACGACTACATGCTGTCTTACTCGCCTTATGATAACGTGGAGAAAAAAGAATACCCGAACATGCTGGTAACCACCGGCCTCCACGACTCGCAGGTACAGTACTTTGAGCCAGCCAAGTGGGTAGCTAAACTCCGCGAAATGAAGACTGATAACAATATGCTGTTGCTGCAGACCAACATGGAGGCAGGCCACGGGGGTGCATCAGGTCGTTTCCGTCCGTACCGCGAAACAGCCTTGCAATATGCCTTCTTCCTGAAACTGGCAGGTATAAAAGAGTAATGCTCAGTGATTAAGGAGATTCTTCTGATTAGAATGATCTCTCCTGGGGTAAAAATCTCGCTGCTATAGCTTTAGCAGCGAGATTTTTTGTTTACAACCTGTCATCCTGAGCTTTAGCCGAGGAATCTTATATGTCCTATAGTTAAAGCCTGTTGCACCTCGAATCAAGCTTTTCTTCCATAGCCACTTCCAATCTTGGGAGCTTTACTTACCTATCGTCTTATAGTTGGCTTTGGTGCCCTCATGGCCGGGAGGCCCCGTCTTTGCGTTTCGCGCTATGTACATTTCCTTTGCTCGTACCTCATAATGCCTTCAGCACCGGAACCTCTCGAGGCGCTCAACCCAAAGACTGATATCTTTCGATAGCAGAAGTTATAGTTATTTGGAGGTGATATGGCTCGTAGCTTTTCCTGCTGAGTATTTCCGTAAGGACAGGTCGCGACCTGTCCGCTCACAGGCTGTACCTATAGAACTTTAGTTGATTGGGTGGTAAAGCCAGGAAGTCCCCCTTTGAAGGGGGGAGGGGATGTTAAAACAGCAACTATAGAACTATAACTCCAACTATAACAGTAGCAGAAAAGCTCCCCTCCTTAGACAAGGAGGGGTGGTTGGACCAACAGCAACTATGAAACTATACCAAATCTCTCATGCGGCTTGTGTTGACATTTAGATTAACTAACGGTGATAACAATCTTCCCGAACTGCTTGCCTGCTTCCATATAGCGCATGGCTTCTTCAGTCTGCTCCAGCGGGAAAACGGAATCTACTACCGGCTTTACTTGCTTCTCTCGCACAAAGGCTACCAGTTCAGCAAAATCCTCGTTAGTGCCCATGGTGCTGCCGTGTATGGCCAGTTGTTTCCAGAAAATCTCTGCAGGGTTTAGTTGCCCGATCATACCGGTTGTGCCACCATATATACCTATTCTTCCGCCTGGCTTAGCCAGTTTTATCAATTGCACAAATCCTTCGCCGGCAGCACCGTCTATACTTACATCAAATCCGCCAGCTATACTTTTCAGCTCTTTGCCCCAGTTCTCTTTTTTATAGTTTATTCCCCCGGTTGCACCCAGGCGTTTAGCAGCCTCAATTTTTTCGTCTGAGCCTGAGGTTACCCATACTTCGGCCCCGGCGGCTACGGCAAACTGCACAGCAAACAAGGCTACCCCACCTCCTGCTCCGGTTACCAGCACTTTCTCACCTGCCTTTAAATCACATTTAGTAAACATGGCACGATAAGCAGTTACACCCGCCAGTGGCAAGGCAGCAGCTTCTTCAAAACTCAGATGCTCCGGCTTTTGGTGCAGGTTGGTAGCGCGTACTTTTACATATTCGGCAAATGCCCCATCTTCAGGCATGCCCAATACCTTATAGGTCTGCCCCTGCGCCCGCGGGTTATCGCCCCAATCCGTAGATGGATCAAGTATAACTTCTTTGCCCATCCAGCTTTTATCTACACCCTCTCCTACTTCGGTAACTATACCTGCCCCGTCCGAGCCAAGTATAGCCGGGTAATCTTTTGTAAAGTAGCGGCCATACTGTATCCATACGTCGCGGTGATTTAGGGCTGCAGCTTTAACCTGTACCACAGCTTCACCGGGGCCAGCAACAGGTTTCTCTTTCTCAATAAGTACGAACGGGGAATTTATTGCTTCAAGGTATATTGCTTTCATGTACAAGGTTTAGGTTATTGTTACTGCAAAGGTATCATTTACAGTATAAGCACAAAGCAACTATACGGTTGGCATTTATACTTGCAGCCCTTAACTTGCAACTATAGCTACAGCATTATGAGCAACTATAAAATCCGAACCGCTACTATTTCTGATGTCCCGACTATAAAAGCCTTAGCCGAAGCTATCTGGGAGCCAACCTATAAAAGCATATTATCGAAGGAGCAAATAGAGTATATGTTTGACGTGATCTATACTTCGGAAGCATTGCAGCAACAGATGCAGGACGGGCAGACATTTCTGTTATTATACCAGGATGAGCAGCCGCTTGGCTTTGCAGCCTATAGTTTAAAAGACGCTGGAGAGAAAGTTTATAAACTCAATAAAATTTACCTGCTGCCAGAGTGCCAGGGTAAGGGTTTAGGAAAACTGCTAATAGCTTATGTGGAGAACGAGGTAAAGCAACTGGGCGGAAATATACTTGACCTGAACGTGAACAAGTATAATAAGGCTAAAGCATTTTATGAGACCTGCGGCTACCACGTACACCAGGAAGAAGATATTCCGATAGGGCCATACTGGATGAACGATTATGTAATGCGGAAGCAACTATAATCGAAATTAACTTTATGCGTATAAACCACCATCAGAATATAAAACTATAAATCCTGCAACTGTGAAATCCTTCTCAACTTTAAAAAGTATAGCGCTGGCTTTTAGCTTATTGGCTTGTATCTCATGTAACCAGCAAACCAAAAATGCGGAAACAGAAGCAAAGGCACCTAAAACGGAAGCTGATCCAGATACGATTCCACTTAATTCTGCTAATGTAAAAGAAGTATTAACAGCTTATGCCCAGAAACATCCCGATAGTATAGCTGTGATCAGTACCCGCCACGGCGATATTAAAGTGCGCCTTTACAAAGATACGCCGCTGCACCGCGCTAACTTTGTCCGGCTCACAAAATCAGGATTTTATAGCCAGGGTGAGTTTTACAGAGTGGTAAAGGGCTTTGCCATACAAGGCGGTGATTCTGATAACCGTACTATGATACAGACTGTTTACAAAGTCCCTCAGGAGCTTAACCGCAAGTATATCCATAAAAAAGGAGCACTAGCCATGGCCCGTTACGGCGACGACCAAAACCCGGATAAAGAATCTTCATCACACAACTTCTACATTGTACAAGGCAGGAAATTAGATCTGGATGAGATACGTGCCTGGGAGGAAAAACATGGTATAAAGTATTCACCACAGGAAATAAAGCTTTACCAAACTATAGGCGGCGTACCCTCTCTTGATAATGAGTATACTGTATTTGGGGAAGTGATTGAAGGAATGGATGTGATAGATAAAATTGCAAACGAACCTGTAGATGCAAGCAACTGGCCGCGTAATGCGGTGCCACACACAATTAAGGTGCAGTAAAAACAGACTAGCTATTTAACTTTATACAAGTATATCCGCCAGGGAGATTCCGGATGGTCAAAAACATTAAATAAGCTCAATCCGGAAGCTGTCGTGTCTGTTACTTCTACAGCAGAAATAACGTATGCTCCACCCATACTTTTAAAGGCTTCTGTGTTCATTTTCAAAAGTTTTACTTTCCCATTTTTATCTTTTGTATTGGTATAAAAGCTCTCAAGTTCTGCCGGAAATAAGTAGGCGCGGCTACCCCAGCCATCATAATACTCCCGCCATTTTTCATTACGTTCCAGTTCTGGCGCTATAACCTCCCTGAACTGTTTTTTGTAAGCCAACGGGTAATTGTTCTGGTAACTGTCTAAGGTATAAAACCCATTATACTGGGCAATGCTGGCATGCAAACCAAAACTTACAACTCTATACTGATGCTGTGGCTTACCGATACGCGCTTTAACCTGGTTGAACAGTGGCTCAGAGAAAAACTCCCGATAAGTAAGTACATTTTCAGGCCTGTTACTGCCGGTAGCCTCTGCCCATACTAAATACCAATTATTAAAGATCTGGTTATCGGCGAAAGTAGTGCTTTTGATGCAAAATGCTAATTGTGTGCTTAAAAGACCTATTACAACTACTAACCCTAAGCGGGTGTATTTCAGAATAGCTGCAAGCGAGAAAGCAAAAAGAGTAAACCACACCAATGGCTGAAACCAGAAGAATCGGGATATGTTGAAGGTTTTGATAAAAGATATTTTTTCCTTTAGTGTGATGATCCCGTCCCATTGGTAAATACCAAATATACATGCGAGTAAAAAACACACTCCGAGCAACAAGTATAGCCTGCCTAATACTTTATCTTTTCTGAAGTAGGTTAAGATGGCTGCGGCAATTGCTACCGAAAACAGTACTGGTCTGTGCACACTGCCTACATGTATCATTCCGGATACAAAATCGATATAAATATTTTTGAAAGTATCTGTTGTATTAAAGGCACGATATGCGGGATCGTAAGCTTCCCGGTGAGACGCAAAGTCTTTGTTGAAGAACATGGTATAGATCAGGTTATGCTCTGTTATAAGATAACAGACAGCCAGCAACCCAATACCACCTAAAAAAGGGAATGGAATTTTCTTCTGTTTATAAAGCTCGATAAGGAACCACATGCCAAGTGCTACCAAAATAAAGAAACCTACTAATGGAAGGCTGGAGAAAAAAGGAAACAGAAGAATGATCAGGAAGTCTGGTAAACTATACTTCCGTTTCAGAAGGTTGAGATAAGTATAGAGCAACAACGGCTGCCCGGCTACAGAAAGGTTATAGATGGAATAAAACGGAAGCAATCCAAAGCAAAGGGCAACTCCAATAACTATAAGTTTATACTCCGGGTTTGGTACAACATATTTCCTAAGCAGCAAAAACATTCCTATAAAAGCTATACTGTGCACCAGCAACTCGTTTATAGTATAAGCCACAAACGGACTCAGGAACAGGAAAAGCAATGCCAGTATGTTTAACTGACTTGGGTACAGGTAAGAAGGAAAACCATTCATTACACTCTGGTCCAGTGCACTGTCTCCTATCAACCTTCCATTCTGCGTCATCTTCATTCGCCAAACAAACTCTGAATCCAGGGTGTCGTGCACAGTAATGTAAGAGTCTGTGCCAAGTATAAGCCGGGGTAAAAGAGGCAGAAGTATAACAATGAATAAACCTGCCCAAAATAAATAATTGAAAGGAATCTTTTGTAAACGAATTTGTATTGACTGGTTGGCAACCTGCAACAACGACGCCTCAGCTTCTCCAGACTTCTGTATTTTAAGGGACATGCTTATACTTCTTTTTCTTCCCGTGCCTTTATATTTTGCTCATCCACCACATACAATGGCCTGCCCTGCACGTTGTTAAATACACGCGCCAGGTACTCGCCGGCAATACCAATACAGATCAGCTGAACTCCACCCAGAAACAGCACACTTAAAATAATAGAAGCCCACCCTTCCACGTAATCTTTAAATACCAGACGGGCCAGCAATGTATAGATCATCAACAGAAATGCTCCGCCGGAAACTATAAATCCCAGCATAGAAGCCATTTTAAGAGGAAAGTCTGAGAATGAGGTAATGCCATCAAAAGCCAGACGGAGTAGCTTTCGATAAGTATAGCCGGATGAACCACCATATCGCTCATCACGGGTAAAGTTGATGTATGTCTGACGGAATCCTATCCAAGCCACCTGCCCACGCAGAAACTTATTGCGCTCAGGCATCTGTTGCAGCACACGCACTACTTTAGTATCCATTATCCTGAAGTCGCCGGTGTCTAAGGGGATATTTACATGGGTGATCCTAGCTAGCAGCCTGTAGAAAAATTTTGCAGTAGCTTTCTTTACAAAACTCTCGCCTTTTCGGTAAACCCGGCGGGCATACACTACTTCAAAACCCTCCTGCATTTTGGCGTATAGTTGCGGAATAAGTTCAGGTGGGTCCTGCAGGTCTGCATCCATTACCAACACCGCTTTGCCTGTGGCAGCATCCAATCCGGCAGAAACCGCTACCTGGTGCCCGAAATTCCGGCTTAAACTGATATAGTTTACAGAAGCATTTGCAACAGCTATACTTTTAAGCACACCTAACGAATTATCTATACTTCCATCGTTTACAAAAACCAGCTCATAAGTAACCTGCATCTGCTGCAGCACAGCACTTAACCTATCATATAGCAACTGGAGATTTTTCTCCTCATTAAAAACAGGAATAACTACAGATAAAGCAGGGTCTGTCAGATGTTCTATCATTAAGCTGGAAGATAGTTAAGTTGGCTATAGTACAAATATAAGATATATAATGAGCCGTGTGCTGTATAGTGTTTTGATTTATAGTTGAACTAAAAAAGAAAGGCGCTGCAGTTTTGCAGCGCCTTTAGCCTTATACTTTATAGGTTGTATTACCAGATCTTCACACGGTTATCCTGAGCACGGAACATGTTATCTCCTTGTTTGCACTCAAAGGCCTCGTAGAACTGCGGCATGTTAGATACCGGGCCATTAGTTCTGAAGCGGCCAGGTGAGTGCGGGTCGGTCAATATCTGCTGGTTCTGGGCTTCGTCGCGCATATTCACACGCCATATCTGGGCCCATGCCAGGAAGAAACGCTGCTCTGGCGTAAAGCCTGCTATCAGACCTGGGTTCTTTTTCTGTAGTGCTTTCTGCAAAGCAGTGTAGGCAATGTTAAGACCACCAATATCTGCAATGTTTTCGCCCATTGTTAGTTTACCATTAACATGCAGGTTATCCAGTACGGTATAGGCACTGTATTGCTGGTCTACCATGGCAGCGCGGGCATTAAACTTCTCCAGATCCTCTTTGGTCCACCAGTCTTTCAGGTTACCGGCAAAATCATACTTAGCTCCCTGGTCATCGAAACCATGTGTCAATTCATGGCCGATTACTGCACCCATACCACCGTAGTTTACTGCATCATCTGCTTTCGGGTCGAAGAACGGAGGCTGCAGAATACCAGCCGGGAACACGATCTCGTTCATGCTTGGGTTATAGTAGGCATTAACAGTTGGCGGAGACATAAACCACTCTGTACGGTCTATAGGCTGACCAATTTTACCAATATTTTTACGGAAGGCGAACTGGCTGGCACGCATCATGTTGGCAGCATATGAGTCACGGCTTATATCCAGCCCTTTGTATTCCTCCCATTTGTCCGGGTAACCGATTTTTACGGCAAAGGCATCTAGTTTTTCGAGTGCACGTTTTTTAGTTTCATCACTCATCCAGTCCAGGTCACGCACATGTTCCTTAAATGCTTCCTGCAGGTTACTTACCATTTCCAGGGCTTTTTGCTTTGCCTCCGGCGAGAATGTTTTCTGGACATATAACTGGCCCAGTGCTTCGCCCATGGCATCATCAGTGGCACGCAGTGCACGTTTCCAGCGAGGCTGCATTTCTTTAGCACCATTCAGCACCTTACCATAAAAGTTAAAGTTCTCCTGCACAAACTCCTGGCTTAGGTATGGGGCAGAAGTGCGCGCTAAATGCCACTGTGTATAGGTTTTCCAGTCTGCTACAGGTATACTTTTAAGCATGGAGTTAAGCTCTTTAAAGAAGGCAGGCTGGCCAACTATAACCTCTTTGGCAGTTTGTGCACCCATGCCGTTCAGTAGTTGCGTTACCTTCAGGTTGGGATTCAGTTTGGTAAACTCCTGCATGGTCATTTTGTTGTAGTTGGCATAAGGGTCGCGGAGTTCCACCCGGGTTCTGGATGCTTTTGCCAATCTTGTTTCGATGTCCATTACAGTTCTGGCTTTTTTCTGAGCAGTTGCTGCATCGCTACCCACTAACTGAAACATGTTTTGCAGGTGCTTCAGGTACTCAGTCCGGATGGTTTTAGAACGGTCGTCATCTTTCAGGTAATAATCGCGGTCAGGCAATCCCAAGCCGCCTTGTACCGCCCACAACGCATATTGTGTGCTGATCTTATCATCCTGGGTTACATACATCGTAAAGTAGCCACCCACTCCTTTGGTCTTCAGGTCAGCAACGGTTTTTACTAAATCATCTGTCGTTTTAATAGCTGCAATACGATCCATTTCCGGTTTTATCGGAGTCATACCTGCTTTGTTAACTGCCATAGAATCCATACCGGCTGCATAAAAATCACCAACCAGTTGCGCTGCAGAGCCTTTTGTAGCAGTAGTGTTAGACGCTGCTTCTGTTAACAGCTCCCGCAGTACAGCATTATTCTTTTCAGCCAGTTCGTTAAAGGATCCCCAACGGCTCTCTGATGCTGGTATCGGGTTATTCTTTACCCAGCCGCCATTTGCAAACTGGTAAAAGTCTACGCATGGGTTTACGGTAGTGTCCAGGTTCGCCAGGTCCAGCCCCCGCCCCATGTTTACCTCTGTTGTACCGGCTGCGGTAGTAGTACTAGCAGCATCATCGGAAGTAGTGGTAGAAGAACTGCAACCCGACAGCAGTAAGCCAGCAAGTGCAGCCGAAGAAAATAACAGGTGTCTATTTTTCATAAGGCTATTGTTTGGTTTCAACTTCAGACAAGAAATTAAGCTAACACACAATGTATCAGACATAATACTGGATTTATAGTTTATAGTTACTTTACAGTTCTCTGATAAGGGAGAGGTTTGTTTAGCTATACTTCACATTAAACACAAAACGCCCCGGCTAAAGTATAGCCGGGGCGTTTAAATAGTAAATTTTATACTTACTGCACTTGTCGATTCTTCACGTAAGTGTTCAGCCAGGTATCCATTTCCCAAAGCATGTGCAGGATAGATTCTTTGGCTGCATAGCCGTGGCTTTCGTGTGGCAGAAAAACTAAGCGTGTTGTTGCACCGTGGCCTTTTAAGGCATTGTAGAAACGCTCGCTCTGGATCGGGAAAGTACCGGAGTTGTTGTCGGCCTCGCCATGAATAAGCAGGATTGGAGTTTTCACTTTATCTGCAAAAGAGAACGGCGACATTCTGAAGTATACTTCCGGAGCCTCCCAGTAAGAGCGTTCTTCCTGCTGGAAACCAAACGGTGTAAGTGTTCGATTGTAGGCACCACTGCGCGCAATACCAGCCGCAAACAGATTAGAATGTGCCAGTAGGTTTGCCGTCATGAAAGCGCCGTACGAGTGACCACCAACTGCAATACGCTTCGGATCAACTACACCCATACTTACCACCTTATCGATGGCTGCTTTGGCGCTGGCTACTAACTGCTCGTTATAAGTGTCATTTGGCTGTGCATCACCTTCGCCAACTATAGGCATATCCGTTCTATCCAATACGGCGTAACCTTGTGTTACCCAGAACAGTGGTGAGCCTGAACTGATGCGTGTAAACTCGTAAGGTGAGCTTTTTACCTGGCCGGCTGTTGCTGCATTTTTAAATTCACGCGGGTAAGCCCACATCAGCATTGGCAGCGGCGCATCACCTTTTTTGTAATCTTTCGGCAAGTATAATACCGCATTCAGCTTCACACCATCGTTACGCTCATACTGCAACATTTCTTTCTGGACACCTTCCAGTTGCGGAGTCGGGTGCGGGAAAGCAGTTACCTGCGTCAGTTGCTTTTTGCCAAGATCACGCACAAAATAGTTAGGTGCATCTTTCTCAGATTCTCTTCTGGTGATGATCTGCTTTTTTTCCAGGTCGATGATATCTACCGGGCGCTCGTAGTAAGGCGCTTCAGAACGGAACAGGATGTTGGCTTTCTTAGACTTCAGGTTAAATTCGCTCAGGAACGGACGGTTACCTTCTGGCGAGCCACCTTCCGAGATCATATAAATGTGCTGCCCTTTTTTATCAGTTAGCAATACGCTGCGGCCATACTTGTTTTTGGTAAACACAGGCGAACCCGGATCGTTGTAGCCATCCTCATAAGAACGCTCGATAAGTACAGTAGCTTTATTCGGCTTCGAAGGGTCAACCATACTTACACGCTCAGCACGGGTTTTCCACCAGCGTTCGTTTACTAATGCAAGGTTCTCGCCCCATTGCACGCCACGGTATCTATACTTGGTAGCAGCCAGTTTAGCAGGCTTTGCAGCAAATGGAGCATCCAAAGTATAAACGATGTCTCGTACTTCTACTTCTTTGTTCGCATCGCCGCCATCCTGCGCTTCTGCCCAGTACAGTGAGGCTGCTTTATCAGGACGCCAGCTATAACTGCGCGGGCCTTTCGCTACGGCATCAAACGCAATCGGAATATCTTCGGCTAATGGAAGTTGTGCCAGTTGCTTCACTACTTTGCCATCGCGGCTCCATACTTCCACGTTGTACGGAAAGTAGTAAGATGGTACCAGGTAAGAGTATGGCTTCTGAATTGTCTGCACAAGCAGGTATTGCCCATCCGGCGACACATCTACACTTTTAACTATACCTGGTTTGCCAATTGGCTGTTGAGCGCCATCTACTGTTACCAGTTTCAGTTGGGTCTGCATGTAGTAGTCAAACAGCTGCTCGTCGTTACGGTTCTTTAGCAGATCCTGGTAAGTACGTGATGGCTTGGCTTTACCAATGTTCTGCTGAATTGTAGGGCCGGCAGGAGCCAGAGCAGGTTTAGGCATTTCGCCACGCTTCTCATCAACAAATTTTACTACCAGTGCTCTGCTATCCGATGTCCACTCGAACGGAGTACCACTGTAGGCATCGTTTATTTTTGCTTCAGTTAGCTTCTTTGCCTGTTTTGCAGAAATATCAGCAATCCATAACTCAATACCATTAGCCACTGTGTTAGTGAAAGCAATATACTTCTCGTCCGGAGACCATGTGACATAAGACAGTCGGGCATTTTTAGGTAACCCTGTGATCTGGCTTTCCTGACCACCTTTTACCTGCTTAATTTTAATGTTGCTGATAGAAGAAGTGCGGCTTTGCCCGTTGGTGGCAGGGTTAATGCGCAGGCCAGCCAGACGGCTTTCCGGTTGTGCCAGTTCCTCTATACTTGGGTAACCCGGGCGTTCCAGCAGCAACATCAGGTCGCCTTTAGCATTTATACTTACACCCGGCGTGGCAGGGGCATCAATAATATCGGCAATGGTTTGCGGAGGTCGCTGATAAGTCAGGTTCAGGTCCTGGTTGCCCTGCGCAAAAGCAACCGGAGCTTGGGCACCACCCAGCAGCAGCAGGCCCAGCAAAGCTATACCTGCAGTTTTGGTTTTGTAGAGGTTCATCTCAGATTAGATATTAGATTAGTTAGTTTGTACTTAGATGGAGTAATAAGTTAAAAGTTTAATCTAAAATAACCAGCTTTTGTTGTTTATAAAAACTTCTGTTATACTCACCAATCTTTCCTATATTAGTCCTAAACTATACTTATATCCGATACTGACATTGAGCATATTAAACTATAAGTATAAACCTTAGTCTATGCTTTAGCAATAGAATAAAACACTAATCTCTAACCCAACTAACATGAAAAAAACCTTACTAACCACCTTGCTGCTGCAGTGTGCTTTTGTGGCATTTGCCCAGCAAGAGCCTGTAGACCTGGACATGGTGCACCGTATTAAGCAGGAAGGCCTGAAGAACTCCAAAGTGATGGAGACTGCTTTTTACCTGACCGATGTAAGCGGCTCGCGTTTATCAGGCTCTACTGGTTTACAGCGTGCTAACGAATGGTCTAAAAGCAAACTTACCGAATGGGGATTAAAGAATGCGCACCTCGAAGAGTGGGGTACATTTGGTCGCGGCTGGGAATTCCAGAAATCATATGTAGCCATGACGGCCCCTTACTACCAGCACCTGATCGCAACACCAAAAGCCTGGACACCTGGCACAAACGGCGAACTAAAAGGCGAGGCTATACTTATAAAAGTTGAAAAAGAAGAAGACCTGCAACAGTATAAAGGTAAGCTGAAAGGCAAGATTATACTTACCCCACCAACCCGCGAAGCCATTACCTCTTTTGAGCCGGACGCCAAGCGCCACACTGAAGAAGACCTTAAGAAACTGGCTGCTAACCCAGATGCTGAAAACAACCAGCGCAACAACCGTAACATGACCGACTGGCGCGCCATGATGCAGTTACGTGCTAAGGTTAATGAGTTTGTAATGGCCGAAGGTGCTGCGGCTATACTTAGCACACGTGGCGGTACGCATGGCACACACTTTACTACAAACGGTGCCCCTTATGCTGTAGACGCTAAGCCTGTTTTACCGGAAATGGAAATGGGCCTGGAAGATTATGGAAGATTAGTCCGTTTACTGGAAGCCGGTCAGAAAGTAGAGCTGGAAATGGAAACCGAAACCAAATTCCTGACTGATAACCTGAAGGGCTTTAATGTAATTGCAGAAATACCTGGCACTGATAAAAAACTAAAAGACGAAGTGGTAATGCTGGGCGGCCACATCGACTCATGGCATGCCTCTACGGGCGCTACCGATAATGCGGCGGGTGTTGCTGTAATGATGGAAGCTGTGCGTATACTTAAGTCTTTAAATATCCAGCCGAAAAGAACTATAAGAATTGCGCTTTGGGGCGGCGAAGAGCAGGGCTTACATGGTTCCCGTGGGTATGCCAAACAACATTTCGGAGACCCGGCAACTATGGCCCTGAAAAAGGAACATGAAAAGCTTTCAGCCTACTATAACCTGGACAACGGAACCGGTAAAATACGGGGCATTTACCTGCAGGGTAACGACATGGTACGCCCTATTTTTGAAGAATGGTTCAAGCCTTTCCACGATCTGGGTGCTAATACGATAACAATACGAAACACTGGCGGCACCGACCACCTGGCGTTTGATGCACTGGGCTTACCGGGCTTCCAGTTTATTCAGGATGAGATTGAGTATGATACCCGCACGCACCATACCAATCAGGATAACTATGAACGTCTGCAGGCTGAAGACCTGAAACAAGCATCGGTTATAGTTGCGTCTATAGTTTACCACACGGCTATGCGCGAGAAAAAGATGCCGCGCAAACCGCTGCCAAAACCAAGACCTACCACTTAAACAACTATAAAAAGGCCTGAAACTATCATTTCAGGCCTTTGTTTTGCAACTAATAGCAACAGCTGGTTGTTGTATCTACACTGCACAAAACTGGTGTAGTAAAAAAACTTTTAGCAGGCATGTTGCAAATTATTCATTCTGAAGAGTTAAAAACATCTACAGGAAAAACCTTTTTAAAGATCAAGTATAACTCAAATGAAAACTGGATTTACACAGACTGGATTGGTTACCCAACTCCTGAAAATGTTGCAAAAGGGGCAATAGCCTATTTAGAGGCTATGCAGGCAAATAACCTGAACAGGGTACTGAATGATAACCGCAACCTTGTTGGCCGCTGGGATAATGCATTGGATTGGGTGGAGCAGGTCTGGTTACCTATAGCTATTAAAGCCGGGTTAAAAAGATTTGCACACATTACACACCAGGATTCACTTTCCTTTAAGGCTGCCTCTATAATGCAAAACCTGATCAGATCGCATATTGAAATGCGGGTGTTTACAGACCCGGAGGCTGCAAAGCTTTGGCTACGGGAACATACCAACTAATTTATAGTTGGGTACCTGTTATCTTTTTATGCTTTATACTTGTATAAGGCAATTGTTATAAAACTGAGCTGATGAGTAAAAACTTCCAGACACCTGACAAAGTGGTTTATGTGTGCACCGGTAGCAAGTGCAAGAAAAAAGGTGGCAAAGAAAACGGGAAAGCACTTCGTAACCTGATAAAAGAAGCGGGGCTGAAGGGACGTGTGGAAGTTGTAAAAACCGAGTGTACTGACCGTTGCGATTTTGCTCCTGTTATGTGTTTTCAGCCGGATAATTACTGGATGCACCACGTTACCGAACAGCAGGCCGTGGAGGCTTTTAAAGAGCATATTTTAACTAAACCGGAATAAACCGCAACTAAAAACTGATAAACAAAAAAGCCTTTGGTGTGCACACCAAAGGCTTTTTTGTTTATCAGTTTATATGATTAATACGTATCGTCGTACTTTATTTTAGGTACACGCTTATCAATTTCATACTGACCGGTTCCCTCTTCGCCAATAATCTCAAACAGTTCCAGGGCACGACGGGCTACATACTCTTCTTCGATCTGCTCTTTCAGGAACCACTGCAGAAAGGTAAATGTCACATAATCTTTCGACTTCTGGCAACGATCAGCGATACGGTTAAATGATTGGGTTACCGCTATCTCCTGCTGCAGGGCCTGCTCAAACACACTTCTGAACGATTCGAACTCTATCTGCACATTGGTTACGTCCGGTGACACGGCACGACCACCCATATCTGACACATATTTAAACAAACGCAGCATGTGCTCACGCTCTTCATCAGACTGCTCTTTAAAGTAGCCAGCGCTAAAATCAAAGCCGTTACGGTCGCACCACGCACTCATGGCCAGGTACATGGCCGATGCGTCTGCTTCCATTTTTATCTGCTCGTTCAGCACTTTCTCAATTTCTTCTGTAAGGGATGTTCTTAGTCTCAGTAGGTCCTTCATAAAGTATAGGCTTGGTTATAATGTTGGATGTTTTCAGGTATAAAACATCTTTTATTCATACTTAATTTAAAGGATTATGTTCTGATTTAGAAGCCCCTGCGGCAAATATGGAAGCAGTCTAAATAAAAAAAGCACAGGTACTGCCTGTGCTTATAAGTATATGTGTTTAACTTATGTTATGCTACCTGCGCCTTCAGGCATTCGTGGAGCATACTGTTCAGTTCAAGGGCAAATTTAGCGCCTCCCAACAGCTCTTTAAAAGTATAGATCTCAGGTAAGGTCAGTACATATAGTTTGTCACATCCACAGACCGTTACCAGTTCATAATCGGAGCAGCGCTGAGTATTAACAGCCATATTACTAAGATCAATACTGTCTACTGCTTTTTTCAGACGAAGAAAAGTCTCTACTCTTAGCTCAGTTACTGATCCTGCAAAATCAATTATTAAGCGGTTGCGCTTGTTGCACTGGTATACAACACCTGCTTCAGTTGTAAAAACTTCGTGCATGGCAGCGGAAATCTGCGTCTTCTCTCCTAACTTCACTTGCGGCTGATTCATATTGATACAAATGTAAAGCCTATTTAGAATAAGTCCAAATAAATTTAACTGATCTTTATCACCATATTATATGCAGACAATAGAGAAGATTAACCTTGCCGATAAGTTTAAGCAGATAGCTGATTTCTGGAACCCGCGTATTGCAGGTGAGTTAAACGGACAGCAGGTAAAGCTGGCAAAATTTAAAGGTGAGTTCGATTGGCACCACCACGAGCACGAGGATGAATTTTTTCTGGTAGTTAGCGGCAGTTTTGAAATGCACCTGCGGGATAAAGTCATTACCCTGAATCCGGGCGAATTTATTGTTGTACCTCGTGGCGTTGAGCATAAACCTGTTGCACCCGTTGAGGCAGAAGTACTTTTGTTTGAGCCTGCCACAACTATAAACACCGGCAACCTGCAAAACAGCGACCGCACCCGGCTTAATTTGGAGAGGTTGTAGTTTTAATGTTGGCGTTTACCTCACCCCTCTCCTTTTAAAGAGGGCTCCTAGCCCCAAAACAGGAGAGGGAGTTTAATCCCATCCAAGGAAACTCCCTCCTTGAGGAGGGTAGGGAGGTGTTTTTATAGTAGCCGTTGTCCAACCCCTCCTTATCTAAGGCGGGGAGCTTTTCTGCTACAGCTATAGTTATGCGGCCATAGTTTTATAGCTGCTGTTTTGACACCCCTATAGTCCCCTCAAGGGGACAATAATGTTTTTGCTATACTTTCACCTATAGTTTTATAGGTACAGTACATGAGCGGACAGGTCGCGACCTGTCCCTACGGAACTATGATCACGAGCAAAGCTATGCAACTATAACTTCCCCTCTAACTATAGTTAACTATCAAACTGATATCAGTCTTCGGGTTGAGCGCCTTGTAGATTTCCGGTGCCGGCAAGGCATTGCGAGGAAACGAGCAAAGGGAATGTACACCGCGCGATGCCCGAAGACGAGGCTCCGCGGCCGTGAGCGCACCAAAGCCAACTATAAAACTGTAGGCAAGTAAAGCTCCCAGAAATAGAGGCAGCTATGGAGGGATAGCTTATTACAAGATGCTAGTAACGTCAACTATAGGATACATAAGATCCCTCGGCTAACGCTCGGGGTGACAAATAAGACTTATGCTTAACCAACAGCAACATTAGGAGCTTTTACAAGAATAGTTTTCAAATTTAGCCTTACCAGATCCCCCATGCATTTACACTTCAGGAACTCGTCTGATTTATGATGTTCTGCCAATTCCTTTTTTAGCTGTTCTACTTTTTCCGGAGTAGAGATCGTGTCTTTGCGCATGCAGTCGATCAGGTCTTTGAGGCGGTAACGCGCGGATTTGAGGCGGCGGAACATGAGGGTACGTTCCTCGTTCTGGTACTGCTTTACGGTTTCGGGCTTCAGCAACTTAAGCACCAGGTCCACAATCACGTTATTGTCTTTAAAGAACTGTGGCAGGTACATGGTCTTTTTGCCTTCATAGCTCTGCTGGTCGAAGTCGATGGGGCGCACGCGGTATTGCTCGTCTTCAAAATCAGGAGTAATATCTACCACATAGTTGTATGAACGCATATCGCCGAGCAGACGCACAAAGCAGCGTTCGTTAAACTTTACAAACTCTTTGGCAATACGCACCTTATTACTGCCGGGCCTGTCCACAAATTCTTTAATAAAAATATCACCAGGTATACCGGCAATGTGTTCTTCAATTAAAGTATCACCATCAACTAAATAATTAATGCGGCTTGGAGATAAAATGTGCTCTAACTCCAGACCATAGATACGCGATGCATCGGCGCGCTTTACATAAAAATAGTCGTAGTTGTCGTTCAGCTGGTTCATGATCTGCACCCTGAAAGGATTGGAATTACCAAAGGTGCAGTAATCAATCCTGGACACATACAAATGCTCCATCACCGACATATCTCCGTCTGTTTTAAGTAAGGCGTAGATCATGGTCAGGCCATGGTTCAGCTCGTCCTGCGACTGTTGCTCATACATCACCGTTTCCCAAAGCGTATCAACTCCTTTTTTATCGAAGTATGGGAAAGAATCAGAATAATGCAGCAGGTCCTCGTACTTTACAGGCAGTTTAGTGTCGCGGCCATAATGGTGCAGGTACTTGCGCAGCCCATCCGATATAGGGTAAAAAAACTTCTTTTTGGAGATGGTATTCACGGGTGAATTATGAATTAAGAATTACGAATTATGAATGAGAACTTGTGCAGGAAACTATACTTTAGAACACCAGCTAAAGTTTTATACTTAATGTACTAAGCCCTTCTAGACCTAAACCGTTGTTTACCCTAATTTCTAATTTTTAATTTCTAATTCATAATTATAGAAGCTATGCTTCCAGCAGGTTGTTCTTGCCTAGTATCTGCAGCACTTCATTTTTATAAAGCCGGCCAATAGGAATTTCGTTTTTACCAAGGTCTACAGCGGTGGCCGAGAAAGCCTGTACTTTATCTAAAGCGATGATGAAAGAACGGTGGATGCGCAGGAATTTATCGGCAGGTAACTTCTCTTCCAGAAAACTGATCTTCTGATACGAGATGATCTCTTTTGTTTCTGTCTTTACCCGGATGTAGTCTTTCAGGCTTTCGATGTACAGAATATCTGCCAGCATCACCTTCACCATTTTTTTATCGGATTTCAGGTAAATGAAGGCTTCTTTATAATCTGGCTCAAAGGCATTTATACTTGCAGGCGACTTTGTTTCCTGTGGTGTTACTTTAGCAATTGCTTTCAGGAAGCGGTCGAAGGAAATGGGCTTCAGAAGATAATCTACAGCGTTCAGTTCGTAGCCTTCTACAGCGTAATCGCGGTAGGCGGTGGTAAAAATTACTTTAGGAGGGTTTGCCAGCGACTTCAGAAAATCTATACCTGTAAGCTTCGGCATCTGGATATCTAGGAACATGACATCTACCTGTTCGGTTTGCAGGCAGTTATAGGCTTCCACTGCATTGTTGCAGCGACACACCAGTTCCAGGTTATCTACCCTGCTAATGTATGTTTCCAGTACGTCCAGTGCCAGTGGCTCATCGTCTACTATCAGGCATCTAATCTTCATGGGTTCTATCGCTAAGGTCTAACTCCAGGTGCACAGCGTATACATCCGGCTCGTCTTCAATCTCTAAACTATAAGCATCTTTGTACAGTAGCTCCAGGCGGCGTCGCACATTTTTAAGACCAATTCCGGAAGCCATTTCGCGGTCAGAGCGGTCTTGTTTCTCGCCACACTTACAGTTTTCTACGCGCAGGCTCAGGTTTCTGTCCTGTACTTTTATATCTATGCGCACCCATGCATTTTCTGTTTCGGTGCTCACACCATGTTTAAAGGCATTCTCTACGAACGGTAACAGCATCATGGGCGCAATGGTTTTTCCAAGTATAGTTCCGGCCTCGGTAAAGCTAATGTCTACCCGGTTACCGTACCGGATGCGTTCCAGGTCTATATAGTTGCGGATATAGTTTAATTCTTTCTCCAGGGGCACTTTGGCAGCATTAGCATCATATAGCATATAGTCCATCAGACCAGAAAGCTTTAGTACCATCTCAGGGGCATTATCTGACTTTTTGAGTGTGAGGGAATAAAGACTGTTGAGCGTGTTGAACAGGAAGTGCGGGTGAATCTGGCCTTTCAGAAATTTAAGCTCTGCCTCAAGTTTATCCTGCGACAGCGTGCGTGCCGACTGCTGGTGCTGGTACCAGTTACGGAGCAAAACTATAGTTGCTGAAATAGCTACCAGGTAATTTATGTTCACAATGTTCTTCACAAAGCGGTATAGCGTCAGGTTATCCTGGGTGCAGGTGGTTGGGCATATCAGCGGATGAATAAGCAAAGGCAGCAGTACGTACTGCATCAGTCCGGCAATGGCGCCGGTAAGTAGCAGCAGGTAAACAAAGAACTCAAGATAACGCCTGGTGAGCAAAAACTTCGGCATCAGGTAATACATGTTAAAGTATACCAGCGCCATTTTAAACGGAAGCTCCACCAGCTCCACCATAAAGGCATTGTAATAATCATCGATGTAGCTACCGTACAGTAACCCGAAAAATACCACGTAGCACACCCAGAAGGACAGGTGCTGCAGCATCCGGTTCCGGATTATACTTCGCGGGTCAGGCAGGCTCCACGACCGGGCATCAGCTATACTTTCCGCACTTAACTTTACTTCCATTTTACAAAGATATATTTTATCGGGCACGTCTGTACCTGGCACTCAATGCTTTTAGACGACCGGCTATACTTGTGTTACAAGCAGCCAACTATACTTGCCCAACAGCTTTTACTGTAAAAAGATTTAATCCACGATAATGAGCAGAGCAGCGTTTTGTATTTAAAATGAGCAGGTACCTAAAGTAACTCCGGCATCGTAAAGCAGTGCTGTAAGCTGTTTTAGTAGCAATATATCTGATTCCCTGCCCCGACTGTTAAAACTATAAGCTTTGAAGTACATCACCAAAGCCATCTGGATCTTATCTGTTGTTAGCCTGCTAACCGATACGGCCAGCGAAATGCTGTACCCTGTTATGCCTATCTACCTTAAAAAAATTGGTTTTTCGGTGCTGCTGATAGGTGTGTTGGAAGGTATAGCAGAAGCAACTGCCGGCCTCAGCAAAGGCTACTTCGGAAAGCTTTCGGACGTTACCGGAAGGCGGGTACCTTTTGTGCAGTTGGGCTATACTTTAAGTGCTGTTTCCAAACCCATGCTGGCCCTGCTTACTTACCCGCTCTGGATCTTTTTTGCCCGCACCCTCGACCGCTTTGGCAAGGGCATACGCACCGGTGCCCGTGATGCTATACTTTCTGATGAAGCCACACCAGCTACCAAAGGCAAAGTATTCGGATTTCATAGAGGCATGGATACGTTGGGTGCAGTTTTAGGACCCGGTTTGGCGCTGCTCTACCTCTATTTCTATCCTGAAGATTATACAACATTATTCTACATCGCATTTATTCCCGGTTTACTCGCTATACTGGCTTCGCTGTTATTAAAGGAGAAAGTTGCAAGCAGATCCACGTCCCAGGCCAGGCCTTCTTTCTTTTCCTTTCTTGGCTACTGGAAAGAAAGCCCACCGGAATACCGAAGGCTTGTTGCCGGACTCCTGGCATTTACCTTATTCAACAGCTCCGATGTGTTTTTGCTGCTTAAAATGAAACAGACAGGCATCTCCGACACAGCCGTTATCGGTATCTATATCTTTTATAACCTGGTGTATGCCTTATTTGCTTTTCCGGCAGGTATAGTGGCCGACAAGATCGGGCTGAAGAAGATGTTTATACTTGGCCTGGTACTTTTTGCAGGGGTATACTTTGGGGTGGCAGCACAAAATAGTTTGTATGTTTACCTGCTCCTTTTCCTGCTTTACGGCATGTATGCCGCCGCTACCGAGGGTATCTCGAAGGCCTGGATCAGCAACATTACCAGCAAACAGGATACTGCTACTGCTATCGGCACTTATTCCGGTTTCCAGAGCATTTGCACCATGCTGGCAAGCTCACTGGCGGGTTTAATCTGGTACAACTATGGCGCTCCGGCAACTTTTATACTTACCGGCACAGCAACAGTACTAGTCATTTTATACTTGCTGTTGATTGTTAGGCCTGCGCCAGCAACAGTATAGCAGTAAGTATAGCTTTAATCGTTGTGGTACTTTTCGCCGCGCAGAATGGTGAAGCCGCGGTAAAGTTGCTCGGTAAAGAACATCCGGATCATCTGGTGCGTGAATGTCATTTTAGACAACGCCATTTTATCATTTGCCCGCTCATACACAGCCGGCGAAAATCCGAAAGCCCCTCCTATTACAAATATCAGGTTGGTGGTAACGCTGTTCAGTTTCTTTTGCAGAAAGGTGGCAAACTCACCGGACGTAAACATCTTGCCTTTTTCATCCAGCAGAATCAGGAAATCGCCTTCCTGCACTTTCTGAAGTATAAGTTTGCCTTCTTCTTCCTTCAGTTTATCGGGGCTATACTTGCCGCCCTGCTTTATATCAGGTATAACTATAAACTCGAACGGGTGGTAATGCTTCAGTCGTTTCAGGTACTTGTCTATCCCCTCTTCCAGAAACTTTTCGTCGGTTTTGCCTATCGCTATTAACTTGATCTTCATTGGTTGCGGCTGTTTCTGCGAAGGTCGTTCTAAAACAAGTTTTTTGCAATTATACTTGAGATGGTGACCGGGTAAAATGTATTAGTAATTTCTTATATTTGATAAGTAGGTACTCATGCTAGCCATTGTATTTGGCAAATAACAGGAGTAGGAATACTGCTATACTTTAGTTACCGCAAATATGAAATAATAAGAATGAAATTAATTCTTTCAATTGTTGTGTTATTCTCCGTTTGTTTCTACTGCAAAGCCCAAACAAGTGACTTTGATTCTTTGGTTGTATCTTTTGGGACTAGAGTGGGGCCATTCTTTGAAGATAGCATTAGTGTACCTTCAATTTATAAGGGAAAAGACTTTAATATTAGTCTAGCTGATTCTTCCATTGGCTTCAAAACTAAAACAATAGTAATAAACAGTCCAAATCCAAACAGTTTGTTCCCTTTGTCCTATTCTGTTATCTATAAAGGGCATGTTATATCCTTGTTCGAGCCAGGTCATTATGCTTGCTTCAGATTATCTGACTTTTCAAGAAATAAGAACTTAGAAGCTGCATTAAACAAGCGAAAGTTTAAAGCTCATTGGTTAATTGACAATAAACTGTATGGCCTGTCTAAAGGCCGATTCTGGTATCTCAATTCATCAAATAACTGGATTAAAACACAAAAGCTTCCACTTAAAGTCAACTCTAAATCCCATCTATATGAAAACAAGGATTACATTGTGTTTAGTGACTGTAATGGAGAATGGGGCGGAACAGTTTATTTCTACAATCGAGAAACGAAAGAAACCTATTTTACCGAGGCAACCTGTGCTAATACTGTTACAAAAGATGAGGAAGGGTTTAAGATTCTTTCACATTTGGGTCATGAAGGGGGAAGTGCTGATCTAAAACTTGTCCCTGACCCAACTAAACTCACGAATCTGAAGAACTTAAAAACAAAAAGAATTAACATTGAAACCAATGAATTTTCTAACTCTACAAAACATGTAGCCGAGCTCTTTGACTTCTATTGGATTCAGTTGTTTTCAAGTTTTGAGTGGGAAGATAAAATCTTATATGTTGTTCATTGGCAGAATAGGACTTTTTTAGCTGAGATTAATGGGAATAAAGTTCTAATAGTAGACCCTCTCTTTAACAGTGATTTGTATACTCATGAGCCCATAACTAAAAAATACGCATCTGGAGAGATATTTATTAACTTAGATGATTATGGGACTGCAGTTGAAAGAGAAATCTCAATGATACTGATTAGAGATAAAGAAATTATAAAAATCGATTGGAACAAAAAACACTAGCGGAAACAAGACCACTTGTGCATGTGAGTACACCATATCAAGGATGTTAATAACAATTCCTCAATTTCCCACTCTAAAAGCATGGAAAACATTAACATAAAAAGAGTAACGCTAAACGACATTATCCAATTGCAAGAAATTGGCAGACAGACGTTTTCCGAGACTTTTTCAGCAGGGAACTCGGAGGAGAATATGGCAGCATATTTAGAAGAAGGATTCTCTAAAGAAAAATTAACTGCTGAACTGAATAACCCAGACTCAGAATTTTATTTTGCTCTACTCAACAATAAGGTGATCGGCTATCTGAAACTGAACTTCGGACAATCACAGACAGAACTACAAGACGACAAAGCACTTGAGATTGAACGGATTTATGTGCTGAAAGAATTTCACGGACAAAATGTAGGACAACTGCTTTATGAGAAGGCAATGCAAATTGCAAAGCAGAAAAATGCAGCCTATGTTTGGTTAGGTGTCTGGGAAGAAAACCCAAGAGCAATAAACTTTTATAAGAAGAATGGCTTCGTTGCCTTTGACAAACACATTTTCAGGTTAGGCAACGACGAGCAGACGGACATAATGATGAAACTGCAATTGAAAGACAGATAGAAAATAACCTATAGATAAAACCTTTAAAACATAGAAGGATGAACCCGATCATTAGAAACATTCTGGCAATTATAGCTGGTATTGTAATTGGCAGTTTAGTGAATATGAGCCTTATCGCGGTTAGCGGTTCCATCATTCCTCCCCCAGACGGCGCAGATGTTACTACCACAGAAGGTTTAAAAGCATCCATGCATTTGTTCCAGCCTAAGCATTTTATTTTTCCGTTTCTGGCACATGCGCTGGGCACTTTTGCAGGCGCATTTATAGCTGCGTTAATTGCCGCTAACCACAAAATAAAACTTGCGCTGGGTATTGGTATCTTTTTCTTAGCCGGAGGTATAGCCAGTGTTTTCATGCTTCCTTCCCCAACCTGGTATACTATAGTTGACTTAGTTGGAGCATATATTCCGATGGCATACATAGCAGGAAGGTTAGCAACCAAAAGAAACAAATTCGCACATCAGGAAAACTTAGCTTAAAACCGATTTGTTATTGAGATTCAGCAAATCATTCCTATGCATAAACTGGTCTTTATACTTACCTTATGTCTCTTAGGTCAGGCGGCCTTAGCCCAGGATTCCACTTTTATAAAAGTGCACTTCCTGTACGGCTCTAAGCCGCATCCAAAGTATAAAAACGTGGAAGAGAAATGGTTTGGTGGTGTATTGGGCGGGCATGTAGGTATAGAAGCCGGTAGCAGCAACCAGATCCTGAACTTTGTGCGAAAGGGTAAATTCCATTGGTTCCCGAATAAGCGGAACCCGCACAGCACCTACATTCACTTATCTGAAGAAATGTTTTATGACCTTTATAAAACCAGCAGTGATAGTATAAAGAGGGCTATAGTTTATATTCCGATTACAACGCAGCAAAAGCAACAACTAGCTAATATCTCCACAGCTTACCTGAACCAGACACCCTACGATTACGCCCTTACAGGCATGCGATGTGCTGCAGCAACCTACGAAATACTGGCTCATTTAAATATAGTACCGGCTTACACACAGCCAAAGACCGCTACTAAAATACTATATCCTAAAAAGCTGCGCACTAAACTGTTTGCATTAGCCAGCACCAACAACTGGAAAGTGGAAAAACACGAAGGCTCGGTAAAGAGAATCTGGGATCGGGATTAGCCCCTACCCTACAGCAGTTCTTTACTAGGGTCCCAGAACAGTTTATCGAAGTTTACAACCTGGTCGTTCTCAACTTTTACACCTTCCTGTTCCAGGCGCTCCCTCATGGCGTTTGGCTCATCAAAATGCTGTTTACCTGTTAACATACCAACCCTGTTTACTACCCGGTGTGCTGGTATTTTGGTTAGCGGATGTGATGCGATTAAGGCCCAGCCAACCATACGCGCCGAGCCCTTAGAGCCTAAATAACTGGCAATAGCCCCATAAGACGTAACCCGGCCTGTTGGTATCAGCTTTACCACTTCATATACATTTTCAAAGAAGTTTTCTTTTTTGTCGCTCATAATTGTATTGCTATCACAAACGGTTTAACCTGATAAAGTTGCTGTTTAGCTATTCAATTTATACTTACGCAGATTTACCCCCCGGCTGGTTTCTGATTTATACTTTAACGTTATAACTTTAAATCTCAGAGAACACAGTAAAACCATAAAATGGAAGTACTGCCATCACCTGATTAAACCATTTGCTTACCTGGTAGTCCAAGAGTTCGGCTTGGGCCGAAACTGCAAAATTACCGCAGTTGCTGGCAAAACAAGTAGCAGGTAGCCCGGTTATACTTTTTGCAAAACTAAATTTATACTTTAATAGCTAAACTAACATCCTCTGCCCGAGGAAACCTATCAAAATCACCTAACATTTTATGAAGATCAAATACATCGTTTACACCCTGCTTATACTCGGATTTGGAGCACTGGTAGCTTACCGCATCACGCAAAATAAAAGCGAAGGAGCCGGTGGTCCGGGTGGCGGTGGCGGCAGAGGTCCAGGTGGTCCAGGCGGCCCGGGTGGTATGCCAGCTATGCGTGTAGACGGCGTGGTAATTCAGCCACAGAATTTTGCTAACACTTTGTCTGTTACTGGCTCTATAGAAGCTGATGAGCAGGTACAGATCAGGTCTCAGGTATCTGGTTTAGTAAAATCCATCTCTTTTCAGGAGGGAAATAAGGTTAGCAAAGGCCAGGTATTGGTAAAGATTGATGACTCGGAACTGCGTGCACAGTTGGCTCAAGCCCGTACGCGCCAGAGCCTGGCCGCTGAAAATGAGCGCCGTGCAGGATTGCTGCTAAACAAAGAAGCCATCAGCCGTGAAGAATACGATGTTGCCCGCGCCGACCTGAAATCAGCACAGGCACAGACACAACTGATACAGGCCCAGCTGGCTAAAACAACCATACGCGCCCCGTTCTCTGGCCGCATTGGTCTGCGCAATATCTCTGAAGGCAGCTTCATTTCGCCAGAAACTGTTATAGCCAACCTGGTAAGTACAGACCCGCTGAAGATCACGTTCTCAGTTCCTGAAAAATATGCCAGCCAGGTAAAGCAAAACACTGCCCTTACTTTCACGGTTGCCGGTTCATCCGAAAAACATACAGCCACCGTTTATGCTATTGAGCCAGGTATAGAAGCCAGCAGCCGTACATTACAACTTCGTGCACGCGCTGCCAACGCTGATGGCACCTTAATGCCAGGTTCTTTTGCGAATATCGAACTGCCGTTAGCTGTTATCGAGGATGCGCTGCTAGTACCTAGCGAAGCCATTATACCTGTACAGAACGGTAAAAAGCTGTTTGTAGCAAAAGATGGTAAAGCCAAGGAAGTGATGGTAGAAACATCAACAAGAACCGAAAAGGATGTACTGATCACGACGGGCCTGCAAGCTGGTGATACTGTACTGACAACCGGTATCATGACGTTAAAAGAAGGTACTCCTGTGAAAGTAGCAGTTGGAAAGAAACAGTAAAGATCGAGAAGTATGAGTTTATCAACCACAAGTATAAAGCGTCCCGTTTTCACGATCGTTATAAACCTGATGCTGATCTTATTTGGCTTTATCGGGTATAGCTTTCTGGGGGTGCGCGAGTATCCGTCTATCGACCCGGCCATTGTATCGGTTAGTACCAGTTACTCGGGTGCCAACGCCGATATTATTGAGTCACAGATAACGGAGCCACTCGAAAAAGCCATTAACTCTATCGATGGTATCCGTAACATTTCTTCATCGAGTAACCAGGGTCGAAGCAACATCAACATTGAGTTTAACCTGGATAAAGACCTGGAAGAAGCTACCAATGATGTTCGCGACAAAGTATCGCAGGCCGTAAGAAACCTGCCGCAGGATATTGATGCACCGCCGGTAGTTGCCAAAGCCGATGCAGACTCTGAACCGATCATTACCATGACGGTGCAAAGCGAGAGCCGCGACCAGTTGCAGCTGAGCGATTATGCCGAAAACGTAATATCACAGCGTCTGCAAACTATACCAGGTGTAAGTAGCGTGCAGATCTGGGGACAAAAACGCTATGCCATGCGCCTGTGGCTCGACCCGATGAAGCTTGCCTCTTACGGACTAACTGTTGGCGACGTACGCACTGCCCTTAACCGTGAGAACGTAGAATTGCCTTCTGGTAAAATCAGTGGCGAAAACACTGAACTGGTTGTTAAAACGTTAGGGAACCTCTCTACTGCCGAGCAATTTAACAACCTGATCGTTAAGTCAGACAACAATAAGATCATCCGTTTCAGCGATCTGGGCACAGCAGAGCTTGGCCCTGAGAACTATGAGACGAAGATGAGTGAGTCGGGTAAGCCAATGGTAGGTATGGCCATTATACCGCAGCCTGGTACAAACTACCTCGATATATCCGACAAATTTTACGAGCAGTTCGAGAAGCTGAAAAAAGACCTTCCGGAAGACATAAAACTGGACATTGCGATGGATAATACCATATTCATTAAGCAGTCAGTTACAGAAGTGGCCGAAACTATACTTATCGCGCTGGTACTGGTTATACTTATTATTTACCTGTTCTTCCGCGACTGGAGTATTGCTTTCCGTCCGCTTATCGATATTCCGGTATCCCTGATCGCTACATTTTTTATCATGTACCTGTGTGGTTTCTCTGTAAACGTATTGACGCTATTGGCAGTGGTACTCGCAACAGGTCTTGTGGTGGATGACGGTATTGTGGTAACAGAGAACATCTTTAAGAAAGTAGAAGAAGGCATGTCGCCGATAGAAGCTGCCATTAAAGGATCTAACGAGATCTTCCTGGCTGTAATTTCCATCTCGATTACGTTGGCTGCGGTGTTCTTACCGGTTATTTTCCTGGAAGGCTTTGTGGGGCGCCTGTTCCGGGAATTTGGTGTGGTGATTGGTGCGGCTGTTCTTATTTCAGCTTTTGTATCGCTGACCCTGACCCCGATGCTGAACGCTTACCTGATGAAAGGTGGCGCACATAAGAAAACGAAGTTCTACAACTTTACAGAGCCATACTTCGAGAAAATGAACGCAAGCTATGCCAGTGCGCTGAGCAGCTTTATGAAACGCAAATGGCTTAGCTTCCCGATCATCCTCGTTTGTATCGGTTTAATTGGTCTGTTCTTTACTATACTTCAGAAAGAGACTGCCCCTTACGATGACAGAAGTATGCTGCGCGTAATGGCTACTGCCCCTGAAGGCGCTTCATACGAGTACATGGATCGTTTTATGCAGGAGCTGAATCAACTGGTAAACGACTCTATACCTGAGAAAGATGTAAACCTTGTGATCACTTCGCCTGGTTTTGGCGGTGGATCTGTGAACAGCGGTATGATGCGTATTGCCCTGAAGCAGCCAAACGAACGCGAACGCTCTCAGAAAGAAGTGGCTGATTACCTGACCGGCCTTACACGCCGTTACCCGGAAGCGCGTACAATGGTTACCCAGCAGCCAACCATCTCTGTAAACCGCCGTGGTGGCCAGCCGATACAGTACATTATCCAAGCACCAAACTTTCAGAAGCTCGAAGAAAAAATTCCTGAGTTTATGGATGAAGCCAGCAAAGATCCTACTTTCTCGAACGTAGACGTTAACCTGAAATTTAATAAACCGGAAATCAACATTTCTATTGATCGTGAAAAAGCACAAAGCTTAGGAGTATCGGTAATTGATGTGGCTCAAACACTGCAGCTGTCGCTGAGTGGGCAGCGCTTCGGGTACTTTTTGATGAACGGTCGCCAGTACCAGGTAATGGGCCAGTTCGACCGACCAGACCGCGATGATCCGCTTGACCTTACTTCGCTTTTCGTACGCAGCAAAGACGGTAAGTTGGTTCAACTGGATAACCTGGTAACCATGACCGAGCGCAGCAGCCCGCCACAGCTATACCACAACAACCGTTACATGTCGGCTACTATTTCGGCTGGCTTAGCACCGGGCAAAAGTATAGGCGATGGTATCGAAGCGATGGACCGTATCAAGGAAAAAGTACTGGATGACACCTTCTCAACTGACCTTGGCGGCGAGTCAAGAGACTTTGTAGAGAGTGGATCAAATACGACCTTTGCTTTCGGCTTAGCTTTACTTTTGATCTATCTTATACTTGCTGCACAGTTCGAGAGCTTTGTTGACCCGCTGATAATTATACTTACCGTACCTATGGCGGTAGCTGGTGCCATGCTTTCGTTGTGGTTGTTTGGCCAGACATGGAACATCTTCAGCCAGATCGGTACAATTATGCTGATTGGGCTCGTGACGAAGAACGGTATATTAATAGTCGAATTTGCGAACCAACTCCGGGAACAGGGCAAACCGAAACACGAGGCCATATTGGAAGCTGCTGAAGCCCGTCTTCGCCCGATCCTGATGACAAGTTTGGCGATTGCTTTAGGTGCGTTGCCAATTGCACTGGCGCTGGGTGCTGCTGCACAAAGCCGTATGGGTATGGGTATTGTAATTGTGGGCGGTACTATGTTCTCGCTTATACTTACCCTGTTCGTTATTCCGGCCATCTATGCTATGTGGTCCAGACCGCGCAAGCACCACCCGGAATTTGAGCAGATCGAGGCTTACGAAAAAGCAGTTGTTTAATCTCTAACCTGACTTATCTTACTAAATACTTATATGAAGTATAAAATTGCTGTTCTTGTAGCATTTGCTTTGTCTATACTTTTTGCGGGCAGCGCAAATGCACAGGAAGTTCTGACGCTGGAAGATGCCATTAAAATTGCGTTGGAGCGAAACTATGACATCAAGCTTGTAGCAAATGATCTGGAAATAGACAGGAACAATGCAAACCGTGCCAATGCCGGAATGCTGCCTGTTGTTACCGGTACCCTTAATCAGAACAACACTATACAAAATAGCTCGCAAACTCGCGAGAGTGGTGATAAGGTAGAACGTAACGGAGCCAGAGGCTCCACTTTAAATTATGGCGTTGGCCTTAACTGGACCATTTTTGATGGCCTTGGCATGTTTGCGCGCTACGAACAGTTGAAAGAGTTTCAGAAACTAGGCGAAGCCGACCTGCAGCAAACCATACTTACCAGAATTGGTGATGTAATGAGCACCTACTACGACCTGGTACAGCAGCAGCAGCAACTAAGAGCACTTGATACGGCTATGCTGATTTCGCGAGAGCGGGTGCAAATTGCAAAAAACCGTTTCGAGATTGGTAAAGTGTCTAAGTTGGAGGTACTGAATGCACAGGTTGATTACAATACCGATACGACCAGAATTATGCGCCAGCACGAACTCTACCAGAATACACAGACACAGCTGAACGAACTTCTGGCACGAGACGTGAACCTGCGCTTCAGGGTAGTAGAAACCTTTACGATTGACGATCAGCTGGTACTACAACAACTGGCTGATAAAGCGGCACAGCAGAACCCGGCCCTGCAGGCTGCCATCATTAACAAGCGTGTAGCTGAGCTAGACATGAAACAGGTAAAAGCCAACCGTATGCCAAGGGTTAGCTTAAATACCGGCTATAACTTTAACCGGGCCGAATCAGCACTTGGATTTACTACCTTATCAACTGGTAATGGGTTAAACTACGGCGTATCAGCTTCTGTTAACATATTCAACGGATTTCTGCAGCGCCGCAGCGAGCAGAATGCCGCTATCTCTATGAAGAGTGCACAACTGGAGTATGAGCAGCTAAACCAAAATATAAACTCGCAGTTAACCTCTGCTTACCAAACATACTTAACGAGCCTGTCGCTGGTAGAACTGGAGGAAAACAACCAGAAAATTGCCAGACAGAACCTGGACATCACGCTGGAAAAGTTAAAGCTTGGCAGTATCACCCCTATCGAGGTACGAGAGGCACAGCTAAATTATGTAAATGCCACTGTTCGCTTTACTAATGCGCAATTTCAGGCTAAAATAGCTGAAGTATCCTTAAGAGAAATTGCAGGCACATTGACCTTTTAAGTTTACGTATCAAGTATAACCTGCATGCTACATGCAAGTATAAAAGTATAGCAAACAGCTATACTTTTATTTTTTATACTTATACCTCCTTTCAAACAACCTACACACTATGCCAGACATTGAGCTCTTCCAGACATTGGCAATTTCACTAGGCCTTGGTTTATTGGTGGGTTTGCAACGTCAGCATGAGAATGCGCGCATGGCCGGTGTCCGCACCTTTCCCCTCATTACTGTTTTTGGTACAGTATGCGCGTGGCTGGCTCAGGACTTTGGTGGTTGGATAATTGCTGCAGGTGCACTAGGTACTACAGCTCTAGTTGTAGTTGCTAACCTAATGCAGCGCGGAAAAGAACATGTAGATATTGGCCAGACCACAGAAGCTGCAGTGTTGCTTATGTTTGCAGTTGGTGCCTACCTGGTATCCGGAAAAACACCTGTAGCTATAGCCATTGGTGCCTCTGTTGCCGTTCTGCTGCACCTGAAGGAACCCCTGCACCAGGCTATTGCAAAACTGGGCGAAAAAGACCTGCGGGCCATTATGCAGTTTGTAGTTATTTCGCTGGTTATACTTCCCGTGCTTCCCAACAAAACGTATGGCCCATACCAAGTAATGAACCCCTATAATATCTGGCTGATGGTGGTGCTGATTGTAGGAATTGGCTTAGCCGGCTATTTTGCCTATAAAGTCTTAGGGAATAAAGCCGGCACCTTGCTTGGCGGAATGCTAGGAGGTCTAATTTCGAGTACGGCTACCACGGTTAGTTACGCCAAGCGCTCCAAGTCTGCAGGCAACACTAAAAGTACAAACTATAACCTGGTGGCGTTGGTCATTTTTATTGCTACTGCGGTGTCTTTGCTCAGAATTATAATAGAGATATCGGTGGTAGCCCCTACTACTTTAAGTCGGGTTGCCCCGCCCCTTTTAAGCTTGCTGCTATTGATGGCTATACTTGTAAGCTTCGGGTTTTTTATGAAAAAGGAAGATTCGGGACAAATGCCTGAGCAGGAAAACCCAGCCCACCTTAAAACGGCATTGGTGTTTGGGGTTGTTTATGCTTTGGTTATACTTGCCACAGCCGCCGCCAAAGACCATTTCGGGAAAAGCGGACTATACATTGTAGCTATCATCTCTGGCTTAACAGATGTAGATGCCATTACCCTTTCTACCTCGCGGCTGATGAACAACAAAACCATAGAACTGGAAACCGGCTGGAAACTGATACTAGTAGCAGCGCTTTCTAACATTGCTTTTAAAGGAGCCCTTGTAGCTATACTTGGTAACAAAGCTTTATTTGCCAGAGTGGCTTTATTGTTTGGGATATCGCTGATTGCAGGGGCGCTTATAATCTGGTTATGGCCGCAGGAGTTTGTGCTGGATTGGTTTGGAAAGT
The DNA here is from genome assembly GCF_023630255.1 of Pontibacter deserti. Lineage (NCBI taxonomy): Bacteria > Pseudomonadati > Bacteroidota > Cytophagia > Cytophagales > Hymenobacteraceae > Pontibacter > Pontibacter deserti. The sequence goes on from NZ_JALPRS010000001.1 coordinate 2,373,547, forward strand.
AAGTTAGGTAAACAGGAAAATGTAACTAACCCGCCGGATGCGTATCTAACTATAGGACTTACGCATCAACTATGGCAACAAGGCTCACAGACTATACCCTGATCGGGAATTCACGTGCTGCCGCCCTGGTAAGCAATACAGGGTTTATAGATTGGTGTTGCCTTCCTGAATTTGACTCTCCAGCAGTTTTTGCAGCTATTTTAGATAAAGAGCGCGGTGGTTACTTTTCCATAACCCCTGTTGGCAACTATAGTTCGGAGCAGCGCTATGTGCCAGATTCCAACGTAGTGGAAACCATATTTGAAACTGCAACAGGTAAAGCCCGCCTTCTGGATGCCTTTACAGCCCATACAGAAGAAGACAAAAAACGTACGCTTTTCCCCGATCATGAAGTGCTTAGGATTGTGGAAGGCATCTCCGGAAAAATTAGTTTTAAGCTGGAATACGCTCCCGGAATTTACTATGGTAAAAGCACACCTCACCTGCACGACCGGAAAAAGTTTGGCATCCATTTCAACTGGAAAGAACACATTTATACCTTACTCAGCACCCTACCACCTGGCCAGTTAACTCTTGCTGAAAACGAGCCGGGTAAAGCAACTGCTGAATTTGATGTCGGCCCAGGTGAACAGGTTATTTTTTCGTTTAGCTACTCCAACCAAAGCCCGGCTATACTTCCTGAGCTTAAACAAACAGGCCTGGAACGTATGCAGCAAACTATAAGCTTCTGGAAAAACTGGATCGGGAAATGTAGGTATGATGGCCTATATAAAGAAGAAGTAAAGCGGAGCGCATTGGCACTTAAACTATTGACCTACGCTCCTTCGGGTGCCATTATTGCTGCCCCTACCACCTCTTTACCCGAAAACCCCGGCGGCGAAAGAAACTGGGATTACCGTTACTGCTGGCTACGCGATGCCTCTTTTACCATCAGGGCTTTACTAAAGCTCGGGTACGAAGAGGAAGCACACGCCTACATGAACTGGATCCTGCATGCTACCCGTCTGACACGCCCCAAACTACAGGTTGTATATTCTGTGTTCGGCCATGCCTCGTTGCCTGAACAAATACTTAACTGGTTGAAAGGCTACGCAGACTCCAAACCAGTGCGGGTTGGCAATGGGGCGGATAAGCAGTTCCAGCTAGATGTGTATGGCGAAGTGCTGGATGCTGTTTTCACCTACTCTCCGCTGGTTAAAGAGTTTGACCGCGACTCCAGAAGGTTTGTGATCGGGCTGGGCAAGATCATCTGCGAAAACTGGAATAAGCCCGATAATGGCATCTGGGAAATACGATCTTCCAGCCTGCATCATACGCACTCCAAAGTAATGGCGTGGGCAGGCCTGGACAGGCTAATAAAGCTTATTGAAAAGTATAACTGGCCCTATGCACCGCTTGAAAAGTTTAGAGAAACGGCAGCAAGTATAAAAAACGCAATAGAGGATTCTGGTTATAATAGAGAACTCAACTCCTATACCCACGAACTGAACGGTGATAAACTGGATGCCAGTCTGCTTGTTTTTCCGCTTGTGGGGTATTGCGAGGCCTCATCTCCCAGAATGATTTCTACTATAAAGCTGATAGAGGAGCGCCTAGCAGAAAACAGCCTGCTTTACCGCTACCTGAACCTGGAAGACGGGCTCTGTGGAAAGGAAGGCGCATTTGGCATCTGCAACTTTTGGCTGGTCGAAAATCTGGCAAGGATCGGGGAAATTGAAAAAGCCATGACCCTGTTTGATACTATAGTTAAGTGTGCTGGCCTTAATGGGCTTTTATCAGAAGAAATAGATCCTGCCACCTATGCGCTTTGGGGAAACTATCCGCAAGGCTTTACCCATATCGGGTTAATAAACGCTGCCTACGCTATAAACGAAGTATACCACAAAGCTCCTGTAAATCATGCATATCACTAATTTACTTCTCTGGGGTTTTGCCGCCACACTTATACTTACTGTTCTGTTGTCAGTATCCCGGCCACTTGGCTTAACCCGCATGGACCTGCCTTTTATGCTGGGCACCCTTTTTACCTCCAATCGGGATAATGCTCCCTGGCTTGGCTTTCTAGCTCACCTGGCAATGGGTTGGCTATTCGCTTCGATCTATGTCGCAGCTTTTGAAAGTACCGGCCTGCAAACCTGGTGGTTCGGCGCAGCAATTGGGCTGGTACATGCGGCATTTGTACTCACCGTCGGGCTTCAGATCATGAACTACATACACCCCCGAATGGCACGGCCTTACCAGGGGCCAACTCCGACACGGCAACTGGAGCCACCTGGTTTTCTGGCATTAAACTATGGCAGTGGCACACCGCTTATAACCCTAATCGGGCATTTGGTTTATGGTGGTGTGCTGGGTGGTTTCTATAGTTAATTTGGCCAAACTACTTGGTTTAAGATCTTATACTTAATGAGCATCGATTGCCTGCTTTGATAGTTGTTTGGCAGGTGCACTTATAGTATGGCTTTGGCGGAGAGTTATGAGCTTGAATGGTTTGGTAAGTTTACTCAGCAATTATGAGCTTTAATAAAGGATTTATGATGACTCAGTTTTTATAACTTTACTTCCCGGCCGGTTGGTAAAACTTATTTTATACCGGACCGGGAAGTAAAGTTATACCTAAAGTCTTACAGAATATAAGAAAGCTTAACTGCTGCGTTGAAGGTGTTCAAGCCCTGTTCTATAGTGCGGGTATAGGTCTTTGGCTGGTTATATTCGTCCTTGGAGTGAGTAACACGTTCAAACTCAGCAGAAGCAGAAAGAAGATTAGCTTCAAATCCGAGACCAAAGTGGCCAGATGTAAACTCTAACCCGGCACCAAAACCGTAGGCAAAGGTTTTGTCCTTCATGGCATCATAGGTTTGTCTATCAAAAGCAGTTTCCAGATTGTAACTAGGTGAAGTATGAAAAGCCATACCTGCTGAAGCCTTTGCATACAAGAGCAGATTTACTGTACCTGACGAATGTAAGGGCGCTTTTAAATACACATCACCCAGTGCAAAGCTTGATTTCCAAGCGTCGCCAGATGCTTTGGTATAACTATAGTTTGTGTCTTTTCTATACTTCAGGTACTGGCTGCTGTTAAAATCGTTGCTGCGTCTGGCCCAGGTTGCACCAAGCCCAAAATGTTTACCCAAACCTTTGGTGTAGGAAAGTGACAAGAGTGAGCCGTTCTTAGCAAAAGGTGGATTGGGTTCATCCCAGTCATCATTACCAAAATCACCGGCAGGATTAGCCAGACCATAGCTGATGCTGAACTGGGAGCGTTTGTAATCTGTGGGCTGCTCCTGTGCAGTAGCAGTTAAAAACAGGCAGCTTAGGGCAAGTGTAAGTAAAGGTTTAATCATGTTATAATAGTTAAGTATGTTTTCAGAGCTATTAGAGTAAAGGCATACTAGAAAAGTAGCACTCTAATTGGCAGCAAAGAGATCCTGAGGAAGGAATACCTTAGCCAAGGTTGGGAAGCTGGCATACTTCATACACCAGACATCAATGTTTTGGATCTAAGTTTAACCTGCATTAAATATAGCAGAAAAAATATTTATGAAAGCAATAGAAATATGATAGGCCCTAAAACAAAAAAGCCTGAGCTTCACAGCTCAGGCTTTGCAGAGAGTGAGGGATTCGAACCCCCGGACCTGTTACAGTCAACGGTTTTCAAGACCGCCGCGTTCGACCACTCCGCCAACTCTCTGTAATTAATCGTGCAGCAAAAGTATAGCACTGCGCCGAATTTTCAAAACTATACGGCAATATTTTTTACTGGTTTTGGCGCTTAAAGTATAAACTCCTGATTCAGAAGTATAAAATTTTATACTTCATGGCATTCTCTTCTACACTGCTGGTTCAGCAATTTTAGTTTTGCGACGAACCAAACGCTTGGTCACAGAATCTATACTTACATTTATCTCAAAACCTAGTATCAGAATCATCGAGATAAAGTCCAGCCAGATCATCAAACCTATCAGAGCCCCGATAGACCCGTAGAATTTGTTATAGGTATCGAAAGCGCTGATGTACATCGAAAAGATCATCGACACCAGGAAGATGAGCCCCGTTGCTACCACAGCCCCCGCCGAGAAGAAAGGCCATTTATCTTCAATAGCCGGCACATAATAGTAAATAAGCGAAGTAGCCAGCAAAAACAGCAACACAATGGCCACATACTTCAGGATCACGATCAAAGTATAGGTATAGCTCTCGGTTACTACTTCATAGAATACCAGCGCATCCAGAATCCATTGCCCGAAGAAGATAGCTGCTACCGCCGTAAAAAGTATAAGTGATAAGGCTACTGTAAGCAGCGTGGCGATAAGGCGCTTTTTGAAGTAGGTGCGTTTATAAAAGGTATGGTACTTCTTATCAAAAGCATCCATCAGCGACATTATACCATTTGTAGAAAGTATAAGCGCAAACAAAAAACCGAAGGATAAAAGACCACCTCGTGGTTTGTTCACAATATCTTCTATAGTTCCGTAAGCCACCGTATACATTTCGGCAGGCAGGAAATCCGAAATAAAATTGAGGATGCTCTCGCTCAGGTCCAGCGACAATACACTCGGGATGTATGGGATGAGCGTGAAAAGGAAAATTATACTTGGGAAAATAGCCAGGGTAAAGTTAAACGCCATATAAGAAGCGCGCTTGGTAATGGAGTCTAAGCGGAGCTCGCCCAGCAGCACATCAGCCACCTCGTACACCGACGACTGCCCATTATTAAACCGCCACCTTTTCAGGAAAACGATAAACTTACGGTAGGCCCTGCGGCGCTTCAGGTATTGGTGGTTTAACTTCATTCGCTAAAATACGAGTCCATTTTCTGGTGTATCAGTTCCGGCACTGCGGTTGGGCGGCCGGTCTGCATATCCACAAACACCATGGTAGTTTCGCCTACATTCAGCAGCGTTTGTTCCTCGTTGTATACTTCGTATTCAAACTTTATACGAGTACCATGCGGCTTATGCTTTAGCAGCAGCTTTATTGTCAGCAGGTCATCGTATTTAGCCGGACGGATATATTTGCATTTCAGTTCCAGTACAGGCATCATGGTTCCGGTAGCTTCCATCTCCTTATAATGGATGCCCAGCCGGCGAAACACCTCGGTACGTGCTACCTCATAATAAGCCGCATAATTGCCATAGTATACATAGCCCATCTGGTCGGTTTCGGCATAGCGCACCCGTATCTGTACTTCGGATTCAAACATATTGATTACCAGTTGTTGATTGTTGATTGCTATCTGCTATAGTTGATTTTATACTTTCAACAACCAGCAATTAACAATCAACAATCAATGTTATTTCATGATCTTTCGCTCGTTCAGCGCTTTCTGGTAGCGGCGGGCGTTGGCCTGGTGTTCCGCTACATTTGTAGCAAAACTATGATACCCTGAGAAATCCTCTTTCGCACAGAAGTAGATGTAGTCGTGTACTTCAGGGTTCAGCACCGCATCTATACTTGAGATGTTTGGTACATTAATTGGTCCCGGAGGCAAACCTTTATACCTGTAAGTGTTATAAGGAGAATCGTGGCGCAAGTGCACGTTCAGTACACGGCGGATGGTAAAATCGCCAACGGCAAACACCACGGTCGGGTCGGCCTGTAATAGCATCCCTTTTTCCAGTCGGTTCAGGTAAACGCCGGCCACGCGTGGCTTTTCATCGTTTTTTATAGTTTCAGCCTGCACAATTGAGGCAAGCGTAGATACTTCCTGCTGCGATAAGCCAAGTGCTTCCGCTTTGTCCAAACGTTCAGGAGTCCAGAACTTATCATACTCTGTTTTCATACGCTCCATCAGCTCTTTAGCTGTAATGGTCCAGTATACTTCGTATGTATTCGGGATAAACAAGCTTACTACATTGTTCGTGTCGAAGTCCAGCGTTTCGAGATACTCCGGGTCATTAAGCAGTGCGTTTATCTCTTCTTCGGATGGCTCAATTTCGGCAGCCAGCTTTTCGGCCAACTGGCTACGCAGGCGCACGTTGGTAAAAGTTAATTTTACAGGTGTTTGCTGCCCCAGGCGCAGCACCCCAACTAACTGGCGGTTACCCCAGCCATCTTCCAGTTTATAACGTCCCGGTTTTACCAGTTTGTCATAATCCATCAGTTTCGCCATAAAACGCAGCGACAGCGGATCGATAATGACACCACTTGCTTCAATGGAATCCATTGCCTGCTCGTAGGTTGCCCCGGTCGGGATATACACATAGGTATCCTGATCTTTGGTATCCACATTATCGGTATACACGATCTGGTACGCGTAATAAGAGAAGGATACAAACAGCAGCACAAACAGCACCGACAAAGCAGGTATTACCTTACTCTTCTCTTTTTTCTTTCTTTTGGGTGTAGCCACTTTTTTAGCCATAGTAATGTGTAAAGGCACTGGTGTAAGTATAGGTTCCGGCCCTTTTTAATTCAACCGACAAAAATAACACTTATGTTCCTAATTGCGAATGGGTGGATGTGTGATTGAGAGAATTATCTTTGCAAAACTGCCTTAGCAGCACCAAAGCCAGGTATAACCGCTGTTACTGACAAGCATAACGATTGAGGCCTTATTTGAGTATGCTTACTTTATACTTACAAAACAACCAGAAATAAACTATGAGCAACGCCATCTTTTTACAGATCCACCCGGACAACCCACAGGACAAAAAAATACGTGAAGCGGTGGAAGTGCTGCGCAATGGCGGCGTGATCATCTACCCGACGGACACTATTTACGGCATGGGCTGCGACATACACAATGCGCGTGCCATAGAGCGTGTGTGCCAGATTAAAGGCGTAAAACCTGATAAAGTAAATCTGTCTTTCATCTGCTCGGACCTTACCCACATCTCAGACTACGCGAAGATTGACACCCCTACTTATAAAGTAATGAAAAAGGCGTTGCCTGGGCCGTTCACGTTTGTATTAGATGCGACCAGCAATGTACCTAAGTATGCCAGTGCCAAAAAGAAAACGGTAGGTATTCGGGTACCAGACAACAACATTGCCCTGGCGCTGGTGCGTGAATTAGGAAACCCTATACTTTCTACCTCCATCCGCGATGAAGACGAAGTACTGGAATACAGCACAGACCCTGAACTGATTTATGAGAAGTATAGAAACCTGGTTGATGTTGTAATAGATGGCGGACCGGGCAACAACGTAGCCTCGACAGTGGTAGATGCATCCAACAACTTTGAAGTACTAAGACAGGGAGCAGGCGATATTGAAGACTATCTTTAAGAGTACTGAGTTAGTTATTTTAGAAAATGAGACTCAGCACTCGTGCCTCTTAACTAGCGACCTCCGGTCGCTTATGTTTCCAGCGCTTGTGGGTCCAGAGGTAATCGGCAGGAGCCCGTCGAATGGCAGCTTCAAGCTTTCGGGCAAAAATCTCTGTAATCGGAACAGCATCTGATGTACCATCAGATATAACTTCAAAAGTTAAAGTATAATATCCGCGGTTGGTTCGTTTTATATCCAGGAACAGGACCGGGTACTTAAATTTTTTAGCCAGCTTTTCGGCCCCTTCATAAAAAGGCGTATCCTGGTTCAGGAAAGTTGTCCAGAAAGTGATCTCGCTTTTAAGAGGAGTTTGGTCGGAGAGCATGGCAATAACGCGGGGCACTTTCCGGTTAGCAGCAAAATCGCGTAGCGTGTCTTTCATTTTAATGAGCCTGGCGCCCAACCGGCTCCGCGTTCTAAGCATAAAATCCTCAAAAAACGGGTTATTTAAAGGTTTATAAACCCCCTCAGCCGGAAAATCAAACTGTACTGCCCCAGCCGAAAGTACCCACTCCCAGTTACAGGAATGTGAACCCATAGTGATTACAGGCGTACCTCTTTTCACAAAATCATCCAGCACCTCCTGGTTTGCAAAAACTATACGCCGCTCCATTTCCTCCCTGTTCATAGAGCGCAACTTCAGTATTTCTACTACTATATCAGCAAATTGCTGGTAAAAGGCTTTGGCTATACTTTGTATTTCTTCTTCGGATTTCTTGGGAAAAGAATTACGCAGGTTAGTTAAAACTACTTTTTTACGATACCCTACAACATGATAAACTATAAAGTATAGCAGATCTGACAGCAAGTATAAAACCGGCAACGGCAACAACGATAAACCTTTGAGCACTAGCCCAAGCGGATAATAATAAAAAGGTATTTGCTGATCTTTGGCCATAGTGCTTAACTGCCCGTAAAGGTACAACCTAAGTTTAATTACGAATTAAGAATTACGAATTAAGAATTAGAAATTGCTTATGGGTAATGAAATTAAACAGCGGAAAGAGAAACAACCATATCAATAAAGTATAAGCAAAGCTTTCGTCTTAAAACTATTTCAGTTTTATTAGCAAAATAATCAACTTTAGCTATGGCTCTGTTTTCTGGCTACCGCCATTCTTAATTTCTAATTTTTAATTCCTAATTCATAATTTGATTCTCCTTACCGAACTAATGTATAACCCGCCGGTGCAGTATTTCCGGCACGCACTTCAGTCTGATGCCTTGCTTATTGAGCAGCATGAGAATTATGTGAAGCAGAGCTACCGCAACCGTTGCCATGTGCTAACAGCGCAAGGCGTTGTACCTCTCAGCATACCAGTCCTAAAAGGCAACAGCAAGGATAAAACTGTAATAACAGATATTGAGATAGACTATAGCCAGAAATGGCATAACGTACATTGGCGAACCATACAGGCAGCTTATGGCCGTGCACCCTATTTTGAATTTTATAGTGACTATATCAAGCAGGTATATGACCGGCAACCAAAATATTTATTTGAGCTGAACGTTGAACTGTTAAAGCTTTATATTAAATTACTTAAGCTGGATAAATCCTTAAACTACACGGAAACTTACCAGCCTGATGCGCCGGAAAATGTACTGGATCTGCGAAACAGGATACATCCTAAAATCATTCCTGACAATTTGCACGTAAAACCCTATACGCAAGTATTTGGCAAACAATTTGTACCAGAACTTAGTATAATTGACTTGTTGTTTACACAGGGGCCGGCATCACTTTTATTCCTTAAATAAAGCCTGAAAGAGTAGCTGAACAATTCAGCTGCCGGGCGTGTTTAAATGTAAGGCTCTTTCTGTTAGCCTCAATCAATTATCAATTTTAGACTTTTTTTAGATTAATATTTATACATGGAAGCTAAATTCTCAAACCGAGTGAAAGAGGTTATCTCACTCAGCCGTGAGGAAGCTATCCGTCTCGGACACGATTACATCGGCACTGAACACCTGGTGCTGGGTATGATCCGGGAAGGAGAAGGTACTGCCATCGCCCTGCTGAAGAAGTTGGGTGTTTCGATAGATGAACTGAAGTATGCTTTAGAACAGGCTACACGAAATACTGCTTCGCAAAACAGCAACATTACCGGCAGCATCCCGCTTACAAAACAAACTGAGAAGGTACTCAAGATCACTTACCTGGAGGCCAAGATCTTCAAAAGTGATATCATAGGAACCGAGCACCTCCTACTGTCCATCCTGCGGGACGAGGACAATATTTCTTCACAAATCTTAGCGAAATTTAACGTGAACTACGAAGCAATAAGAGACTCCCTGGATTATCATAGCAATAACCCACTAGCGTCGTCTGACACAGACGATTCTGATGACTCAGATAAATTATTTGGCAGCTCATCATCTTCCCGTGCCGGCAGTGCCAGCAAAAAACCGGGTGAAAAATCACGTACGCCAGTACTCGATAACTTTGGCCGCGACTTAACAAAGTTAGCTGAAGACGACAAACTGGACCCGATTGTGGGCCGTGAGAAAGAGATTGAGCGTGTGGCCCAGGTACTGAGCCGTCGTAAAAAGAACAACCCTATACTTATAGGTGAGCCTGGTGTTGGTAAAACTGCCATCGCTGAAGGTCTGGCCCTGCGTATTATTCAGAAAAAAGTTAGCCGCGTGCTGTTTAACAAGCGTGTAGTTACCCTTGATCTGGCATCGCTGGTGGCTGGTACCAAGTATAGAGGTCAGTTTGAAGAGCGTATGAAAGCTGTGATGAATGAGCTGGAAAAATCTCCGGATGTGATCCTGTTCATTGACGAGCTGCATACTATAGTTGGTGCCGGTGGCGCTTCTGGTTCCCTGGATGCCTCTAACATGTTTAAGCCTGCGCTTGCCCGTGGCGAGATTCAATGCATCGGTGCTACTACCCTGGATGAGTACCGCCAGTACATCGAGAAAGATGGTGCGCTTGCCCGTCGTTTCCAGATCGTGATGGTAGACCCAACTACGCCTGAAGAAACTGTTGAGATATTGAATAATATCAAGGACAAGTACCAGGATCACCACCACGTAAACTATACTGATAAGGCCATCGAAGCCTGCGTGAAGTTATCAGACCGTTACATGAGCGACCGCTTCCTTCCGGATAAAGCGATCGACGTGCTGGATGAGGCTGGTGCGCGCGTGCACATCAACAACATTGTAGTACCTGAGGATATCCTGAAGCTTGAAGAGCAGATTGAGAACATTAAGGTAGAGAAAAACCGTGTAGTGAAGAGCCAGAAGTATGAAGAGGCTGCGCAGCTACGCGATAAAGAGAAAAAACTTATTGACCAGTTAGATACTGCGAAAAAGAACTGGGAAGAAGAGACCAAGAAAAAGCGCTACACAGTAAAAGAGGAAAATGTGGCAGAAGTTATTGCCATGATGACAGGTATACCTGTGAAGCGTATTGCGCAGAACGAAGGCCAGAAGCTATTGAATATGGCCGATGAACTAAGCGGTAAAGTAATTGGTCAGGAAAAAGCCATTAAGCAATTAGTTAAAGCGATTCAGCGTACCCGCGTAGGTCTGAAAGATCCGAAGAAGCCGATTGGTTCGTTCGTATTCTTAGGTCCGACAGGTGTTGGTAAAACTGAGCTTGCTAAAGTATTGGCTACTTACCTGTTTGATAAAGAAGACTCTTTGGTAAGAATAGACATGAGTGAGTACATGGAGAAATTCAGTGTATCTCGCTTAGTGGGAGCGCCTCCGGGCTACGTTGGTTACGAAGAAGGTGGCCAGTTAACTGAGAAGATCCGCCGTAAGCCATACTCTGTAGTATTGCTGGATGAGATTGAGAAAGCGCACCCGGATGTTTACAACCTGTTGCTGCAGGTGCTGGATGATGGTATACTTACAGATGGACTTGGCCGCAAGGTGGACTTCCGTAACACGATCATCATCATGACATCTAACATCGGTGCCCGTGACCTACAGGACTTTGGAGCTGGTATCGGTTTCATGTCTAAAACCAAGCAGGACAACGTGGATGAGATCATGAAAGGAACTATAGCCAGTGCGCTGAAGAAAACCTTCTCGCCTGAGTTCCTGAACCGTCTGGATGATGTGATCGTGTTCAACTCGCTTAACCGTGAGGATATGCACAAGATCATCGATATCTCGCTTGGCAAACTGTTCAAGCGCATCGAAACACTTGGATATAAGATCGAGCTTACCGATAAAGCGAAGGATTATGTTGCTGAGAAAGGATATGATCCGAAGTATGGTGCCCGTCCGTTGAACCGTGCTATTCAGAAATACATCGAAGATCCGATTGCGGAAGAGATACTGAAAGCAGAAGTAGCACAAGGCGACACCTTATTGGTAGACCACGAAGAAGGCAAAGACCAACTTACTTTTACATCGAAGAAGGCAGGCAAAAAAGCTAAAAGCAACTTAGCCTCCGATGAGATAGATGATGATAAGGAGCCGACCAAGTCTACAGATAGCGATAAGACCACAAAAGAATAATTAATTTTAAAGTATAAGAAAAGGGCCATCCGTTTTGGATGGCCCTTTTTTATTGCCATCACTTTTATGCCTATGACTTTATATAGCCAAAAAAGTATAGAACTATACCTGAAATCGGAGTATAGTTTTTAAATTTGGGGAATATATAGATTGTACATTATAAATTAGTTATACCTCATTTACATGGCTGGAGAAATCAGAGAAGCCCAACTGGCAACACTAGAGCGTAAAAACGCTGAAGCATTGCTTGGGGGCGGACAAGACCGAATAGATGCACAACATAAAAAAGGAAAGCTAACAGCGCGTGAGCGCATTCACTTACTACTCGACGAAGGCTCTTTTGAAGAGATCGGCAAGTTTGTAATGCACCGCTCCAAAGACTTCGGCCTGGACAAGCAGTATTATTTAGGTGATGGCGTGGTTACCGGTTATGGTACAGTGCATGGTCGTCTGGTTTATGTTTTCTCTCAGGATTTTACCGTACTTGGCGGTTCGCTTTCTGAAACGCATGCCGAAAAGATTGTGAAGATAATGGAGTTGGCTATGAAGAATGGCGCGCCGGTTATAGGTCTGAATGACTCTGGTGGTGCGCGTATTCAGGAAGGTGTGGTATCGTTGGGTGGTTATGCGGACATCTTCTACCGCAATACACTGGCTTCCGGGGTTATTCCACAGATTTCAGCTATCATGGGTCCATGTGCGGGTGGTGCGGTTTACTCGCCTGCCATTACCGACTTTATCATGATGGTGGAAGACACGTCATATATGTTCGTGACCGGACCAAACGTAGTAAAAACAGTAACGCACGAGAATGTAACTTCAGAAGAACTGGGCGGTGCTAGCACACACAGCACCAAAAGTGGCGTAACGCACTTCTCCTGTGCCAACGAAGTAGAGTGTATCAACTACATCAAAAAACTATTAAGCTATATACCGCAGAACTGCGAAGAGTTACCTCCAGCCCTGCCTTATGAAACGCAGGCCGATGAAACCCGCTCTGTACTGGACACTATAGTTCCTGAAAACCCGAACCAGCCATACGACATCCGTGAAGTAATTGAAGGCATTATTGATGCGGATTCTTTCTTCGAGGTACACAAGAATTTTGGTGAAAACATTGTAGTAGGTTTTGCCCGTTTAGGTGGCAGAAGTATAGGTATAGTTGGTAACCAGCCTGCTGTATTGGCGGGGGTACTGGATATTAACGCCAGTACAAAAGCTGCCCGTTTCGTTCGATTCTGCGACTGCTTTAATGTTCCGCTTTTGGTGCTGGAAGATGTTCCGGGCTTCCTGCCGGGTACTGATCAGGAGTGGCGCGGCATTATTACAAACGGCGCAAAATTGCTTTATGCTTTCTGCGAAGCTACTGTTCCGCGCATTACGGTTATTACCCGCAAAGCTTATGGTGGCGCTTACGACGTAATGAACTCCAAGCATATTGGTGCCGATATGAACTATGCCTGGCCAACTGCTGAGATTGCCGTAATGGGTGCACAAGGGGCTGCCGAAATTATCTTTAAGCGTGAAATTGCCGAAGCCGAAGACCCTGCTGCCAAGCTTGCCGAAAAAGTACAGGAGTATAAAGATAAGTTTGCAACACCTTATCGCGCAGCGCACCGTGGCTTTATAGATGAAGTTATACTTCCATCTGAAACCAGAGCTAAATTGATTAAAGCCTTTAAGATGCTGGAAAACAAAGCTGTAACTTTACCACGCAAAAAGCACGGCAATATTCCGCTTTAATAATTATGAATGGAGAATTAGGAATTATGAATGATACGTATGTATATTTTATACTTTCTAAAACTGGTAATTCATAACTCATAATTTAGAATTCGTAATTAACCCAAGCATGAGACAAGAATCTTTTGACTTCCTGCAGAAATACCTGAACAACTCCTCTCCTACCGGATTTGAGTCGGAAGGGCAGAAACTGTGGCTGGAATATATAAAACCATACATTGACGATTACTTTGTAGATACTTATGGCACTGTTGTAGGCGTTATTAACCCTGAAGCAGACTATAAAGTGGTGATTGAAGCACATGCCGATGAGATCAGTTGGTTTGTGAACTACATCACCCCGGAAGGCTATATTTACCTGAAGCGTAACGGCGGCTCTGATGCCCTGATTGCGCCATCAAAAAGAGTAAATATTTATACTTCGAAAGGTATTGTAAAAGCGGTTTTTGGCTGGCCGGCCATACATGTTCGTAAGGTAGAGCAGGACAAAGCGCCAACTATAGAAACTGTGTTTTTAGACTGCGGCGCTGCCAACCGTGAGGAAGTCGAAAAGATGGGCATCCATGTGGGTTGTGTGGCTACTTTCGAGGATGAGTTTACTGTTATGAACGACCGCTATTATGTTGGCCGTGCGCTGGATAACCGTATTGGTGGTTTTATGATAGCTGAAGTTGCCCGCCTGATACGTGAGCGCAAGCACAACCTGCCATTTGGTTTATACATTGTAAATGCTGTGCAGGAAGAAATTGGCTTGCGTGGCGCAGAAATGATCGCGCACCGCATTAAGCCGGACGTAGCTATAGTTACCGACGTTACCCACGATACCCAGTCGCCGATGTATGAGAAGAAAACCAGCGGCGATATACATTGCGGTAAAGGTCCGGTGATAGCGTATGGCCCGGCTGTGCAGAACAATCTACGTGACCTGATCATCAATACAGCCCAGGAGAAAGAAATACCATTCCAGCGTTCGGCGGTTTCACGTGCAACAGGTACTGACACGGATGCCTTTGCTTATTCTAACGCCGGTGTAGCTTCTGCCCTGATCTCACTTCCGCTGAAGTACATGCACACTACTGTAGAAACCGTGCACAAAGACGATGTGGAGAACGTAATAAAGATGATCTACGAAACTATTCTTAAAATAGAAGACAAGCAGGATTTCCGTTACCTGAAGTAAGAATTTATACTTTTAGCCAAGTATAAAACCCCAGGGCATCCGATGATCTCTGGGGTTTTGTTTTTCGGTGGAATGATGTATCTTAAAGGTATAAACACCACTACTATGAAGCGCTATCAATTCTGGTTCCTGTTCTGGCTTCCCTGGCTGGCACTTATTGTTACTGTTATAGTTCGTAAAGATGCTCCCTTCCCCTGGATATTTGTCATCAATACGGTTATACTGAATCTGATAGCTATCAACATCCGCCGCAAGCAGGTTGGCCTTAACCGTACCTCGGCTTTAAAAGCCATGGTTCCGGGTGTTGGCTATCACGAATGGAAACGTTTATACTTTGCCAAGCCATAAACTATAGACTATGAGACGTAATACATTTTGGCTGGTAACGCTCTTTACAGTTGCAGCGCTTTTAATTTTTGTTCTATCACCTGAGCCTATCCGACTTTTGATAGTTGTGTTTCCACTGATTATTTTCTTTCCTGTTGCATTGAACAAACGTCGTAAGACTATAAACATAAATATTAAAGATGCTTTGCTAGCTTATATTCCGTTTGTTGGCAGGCATCATTTAAGTCGTTTGTACCTAGCTGTCTAACTTAATTATTATCATTTGACTTTCACTGACCAGATGGGCCGCCAGATTGAGTTGCAGCAGTTGCCGCAGCGCATTATTTCGTTGGTGCCCTCACAAACAGAATTGCTTTTTGATTTAGGACTAGGCGACCGTATAGTTGGGGTTACCAAATTCTGCATCCACCCCAAAGAGCAGGTAAAGTATAAAACTATAGTTGGCGGCACCAAGAACTTCAAGTTTGATATAATCGACCAGCTACAGCCCGACCTGATCATAGGTAATAAAGAAGAGAACTATAAAGAAGGTATAGAGCAACTGCAGGAGAAGTATAGAGTATGGATGAGCGACATATATACTTTAGCTGACGCCTTACAAATGATGCTGCAGGTTGGCAGAATGACCGGTACAGAAACTCAAGCAGCAGCGTTAGAACAAAGTATAAGATCAGGATTTCAGCGGCTGCAGCCGGTACAGCCACCTATAAAAACAGCTTACTTTATCTGGCGCCAGCCTTACATGGCTGTTGGCGGCAACAACTTTATAAACCATTTATTGCAACAGAGTGGTTTTGAAAATGCTTTCGCTGATTTAGAACGCTACCCGGAGATCACACCTGAACGCCTGCAGCAAGTCGATCCACAGCTTATACTTCTCTCCTCAGAACCTTACCCGTTTAAAGAAAAACACATTTCAGAATTTCAGGAGCTTTGCCCGCAGGCAACTATAAAAGTAGTAGATGGCGAAATGTTTAGCTGGTACGGCAGCCGATTAGCAAAAGCTCCGGCTTACCTGCAGCAGGTTGTTAACGAAGTGCAAACTCAACGTGTATAATTGATTTATACTTCAGCTGTAAGTTTAAACTCTTATACTTCTGTAGTATTTATACTTAGTTCAAATCCTACCTTTTCCAGATCTTCCCAGAAACGCGGGTAAGATTTTCGCACCACATCAGGTTCCTGTATCTGTACTGTTTCGAGCAAAGCTATCGGCGCGAAGGCCATGGCCATACGGTGGTCCTGGTATGTTCTGAAAAAGAGCTGGCGCTTTGTAAGTATAGCAGGCTCCATCCGAAAAACTCCTGGTGTTATCTCATTTAATGATGTCCCCATCGTTAACACTTCTATCTGCAAGGCATGTACCCGATCTGTTTCTTTGATCCGCAGGCTTTCTACACCGGTCATTTCAAGCGTTACACCCAGCGCGGCACACAAGGCAACTATCGTTTGGGCAAGGTCAGGGCAGTTGGTAAAATCAAAAGCTACTCTCTTTTCGCGGTGTTTTTTAGTAAGCCGTACTCCTGCTTCGGTAAACTCAGTATGCACGCCAAGGCGTCTCATTATGTCGGCAATAGCCCTGTCGCCCTGAAAAGAATCCTCCCTCAGGCCAAGTAAAGTAATATCGGCCTCCCGTGCCAGCGCCACCATACTATACCAGTAGCTCGCTGCCGACCAATCCGACTCTACCGAAAAAGCAGCTGCTTTGTATTGCTGATGCGGTACTATAATAGTGTTGCCCTCAAATGTAGCCTCTGCGCCAAAGTGTTTCATCAGCGAAAGCGTCATTTCGATGTAAGGTCTTGAGCTGATCTTCCCTTCCAGTTCCAGCACCAGGCCATCCGGCAGCACAGGTGCTACCATCAGCAAAGCAGAAATATATTGGCTGCTGATATCGCTGCGTACTTTTAACTTATTGTTTCCGTTGCCCTTAAACCCATTGATCTTCAGCGGCGGGTAGCCTTCTTCTCCCAGGTAATCTATACTTGCACCAAGTTCGCGTAGCGCCTCTACCAAAACTTTTATAGGTCGCTGGCACATGCGTTCTGTACCAACAAGTGTCTTCTGCTGGCCTGTAACGGCATAAAAAGCCGTGAGAAAACGCATAACGGTACCTGCATCTTCGGCATCTATAGTTTCAGCTTCGCTGTTAAGCAGGCGCTGCAGCAGTTGGGTATCGTTGGCTTCGGATAAATTATCTATAGTTGAGTTGCCGTCGGCTAAGGCTGCTATGATCAAAGCACGGTTTGCCTCACTTTTAGAAGCAGGCAGTTTTATACTTCCGTTCAGGATTCCTGTCGGGTGGCTGAGGGTAACGGATTTTGTCATAGTAACTGGTAGTAGCGAAGTGATTCCTGAATTTCCTGTAATGTAATTGGTTGGTCGTACACGGCCTGCCCGATGCTGCTTAGTAACGTGCAGTTTATAGCCGAGCGGGTATTTTTTTTATCCTGTAAAGCAAGTTGTGCAATGGTTCTGATATCGTCTTCGCTGAGCAGCACTTTCTCGTAAACCGATACAAGAAAGGTTTCAATCTTATCCAGTGCCTCTTTTTGCAACAGCTCGTGCTTTACCGATAAATATGCTTCGCACAGCATACCAACAGCAATAGCCTCACCGTGTAAAAGCTCACGCCCCGGCTTCTCCAGCAGGTAACTTTCTACCGCATGACCTACGGTATGGCCAAAGTTCAGCACCTTGCGGTAGCCGCCTTCCAAGGGGTCAGCCTCCACCACTCCGGATTTTATACTTACCGAGTGCCGTATCAGCTCTTCCCAATCTTCTGTAAATAAGCCTACATGGCGCTGCTCCTGGAAAGCGTTGGCATCGGCAATAAGCCAGTGTTTAATAATCTCGGCATAGCCCGACTTTACCTGTCGGGGAGAAAGGGTTTGCAAAAACGGAGGATAAATAAACACTGCTTGTGGCTCCTGGTAAACACCGATATGGTTCTTCAGTCCATGGAAATCCACGCCGGTTTTGCCTCCTACGCTGGCATCAACCTGGGCAAGCAGCGTTGTAGGCACCTGCACAAAGTATAAACCACGCTTGAAAAGGGCTGCACAAAAACCACCCATATCGCCTATTACGCCGCCGCCCAGATTTACCAGCACCGACCAACGGTCCAGGTTCAGTTCGGTCATGCGCTGCCAGATGTACTCGCAGGTTTGCAGATTCTTATGCTCCTCTCCGCTCTGTATCTGGATCAGGTGATGCTCCGGCAAGTATGGTTTTACCAGCGGGTAGCAATGGTGCAGCGTGTTCTCATCAACCAGCACGGCTACTTTGCTGAACGCACGGTTCTGCAAGTTTTCAGCCAGCATGGTGAGGGCATCAGCGCCAATATGTACGGTGTTCATGTTCTGTGTTTGTTTTGTTCGTGCCCGCAGGCAGAGCAAGTATAAAACTACCTGCCGGAAAGCTTTCCGGATTTCTCCTTCTTAGCCAGCAGCTATGTACAAAGATACGCGTTGTGAGAGGCAGAAAACAATGAATTTCCTGCAGCCCGGGCTCTGTATACTCAACTTCTTAAAACATAAACGAAACAATAAAGTTATTTACATGCTATATGCCTATAAGCCAATACATTAACGGGTAAACGAAAATATCAACACACAAAGTATAGTCCCAAACTTGATACAGCATGAGCACCTGGCACACACAATATACGGATGAGGTTCTTAAAGACCTTGGTACATCAATTAATGGACTGAGCAGGTCCGAAGCCAGTGAAAGGCTGAAAAAATATGGCTATAACGAGCTGCAGGAAAGAGCCGGTAAAAGCCCGCTGCGGATGCTGTGGGAGCAGTTCACGCAAACCATGGTGCTTATCCTAATCGTGGCCGCTATTATCTCTGCTTTTCTGGGTAAAAATATTGAAACGATAGCTATACTTGCCATTGTGGTGCTGTTTGGTGTATTGGGCTTTGTGCAGGAATACCGCGCCGAAAAAGCGATGGCCGCCTTAAAACGGATGGTAGTACCAACAATTAGAGCCCGTCGTGACGGCAAGGTACAGGAGCTTTCGGCAAGGGAGTTGGTGCCCGGCGATGTAGTGCTGCTGGAAGCCGGCAACGTGGTACCTGCCGATATGCGCGTACTGGAGAGTGCAAACCTGCGGGTGCAGGAAGCAGCGCTTACCGGCGAATCGGAAGCTGTAGAAAAAGAAACTGAAAGGTTCGAAAGTGAAGATCTGCCGCTCGGCGACCGCAAAAACATGGTTTACCTGGGTACCAACGTGGCGTATGGCCGTGGCACGGCAGTGGTAACAGGCACCGGCATGCAGACCGAACTAGGCAAGATTGCAGATCTGTTACAGGAGGTAGAAGCCAAGCAAACGCCGCTGCAAAAGAAGCTGGACCAATTGGGCAAATTACTGGCTATACTTGGTTTTGTGGCCGCTGCGCTTATGCTGGTTATCGGGGTGCTGATAGGTGAACCCCTGGAAGATATGTTCCTGACTGCCGTGAGCTTAGCGGTTGCCGTGGTACCCGAAGGACTTCCGGCTGTAGTTACTATTACACTTGCCATTGGCGCTCAACGCATGCTCAAGCGGCAAGCCCTGATGCGTAAACTTCCGGCCGTTGAAACACTGGGCTCTGTTACCACCATCTGTTCCGATAAAACCGGCACGCTTACTGAAAACAGAATGACAGTAACTTCTATAAGTTTACCGGATGAGCAGATCGAATTTACAGGCAACGGAAGTATAAAAGTACCTGAAAAAGCTGCGCTGGCTCTAACTATAGGCATGCTCTGCAACGACAGCATTATAAAATCGGAAAACGGAAACGAACCACAGGTGGTCGGTGACCCTACAGAAGGAGCACTGTTGCTAGCTGCAAACCGGGCCGGATTTGAAAAAGATATCCTGGAGCAACACCTGCCACGCGTGCACGAAGAACCTTTCGACTCTACCCGCAAGCGCATGACCACGGTGCATCGGTTACTATCCGGTGGTTCTGAATTTCCGGGACTTAAACATCTTTCCCAAGCCTCCTACCTTGCCTGCACCAAAGGCGCCGTAGACAGCCTGCTTAAAATTACGGATCAGGTATGGGTAAACGGCCGGGCAGAGCAAATGACTACCAATTGGCACGAACGGTTGCTGGAAGTAAACAACCAACTTGCCCAGAACGGGATGCGAGTGCTGGGCATTGCTTTCCGAGAACTGCCGGAGCCCTATAACCACGGCAAACCGCTGGAGGAGAAGCTGACTTTTGTGGGCATGATGGGCATTATTGACCCGCCCCGGGGTGCTGTTAAATCAGCGGTAGCAACATGTCGTAGTGCAGGAATACGACCAATCATGATTACCGGTGACCACCCACTCACAGCCGCGGCCATTGCCAAAGAGCTACGCATTACCGAAAGTCCCGATGCCATAACAGGAGAAATGCTGAATAATATGTCGGAGGCTGAGCTGGAGGAGGCTGTATCAAAAGTATCAATCTATGCGCGGGTATCACCGGAAGATAAACTACGGATCGTGGAAATGCTGCAGAAAAATGGCGAAGTGGTGGCCATGACCGGTGATGGCGTGAACGACTCCCCTGCCCTGAAGACAGCGAATATTGGTGTGGCTATGGGTATAACCGGTACTGATGTGGCAAAAGAAGCATCTGACATGGTGCTGCTCGATGATAACTTTGCAACTATAGTTGCTGCCGTAGAAGAAGGCCGTGTGATCTATGATAACCTGATCCGGTTTGTAAAGTTCTCGCTGGGCGGTAACCTGGGTAAAGTGCTGGTAATGCTGTGCGCACCGCTGATAGGTATAAACGTAGCCTTAAGCCCTCTTCAACTGCTCTGGCTAAACCTGCTGACTGACGGATTGATGGGACTTGGCCTCGGAACAGAACCTGCTGAAGCCGATACCATGAAACGTCCGCCACGTGCGCCGGAACAGTCTGTACTTACAAGGAAGGATGTAACACACGTTACGTGGTCTGGTATTCTGATCGCAGCTATAACGCTGGGTATGGGAGCTTTGTACTTCAACCCAACCAACCTACAGGACACCCGCTGGCAAACCATGATTTTCGCTACCCTTGGCTTTACGCAGATAGGGCACGCACTCGGCCTTCGGGCTTACGGCCATTCCATCTTCTCACTCAGGTCAAACCCTTTAATTATATTAATGGCTACACTCACTTTCCTGCTGCAGATAGCTGCGATTTATATACCATTTTTGGATACGTTCTTTGGGTTAACACCATTAAGTTTGCAGGAGCTAGGTCTTGCCATTGGTGCAGGTTTTGTTACACTGACAGCAGTACTGATTGAAACTTATCTGAGCAAGAAAAGGAGTACCAGCTTTTAGCAGGTATAAGCTAAAACTAAAAGAGAAGCCTTTAGGGCTTCTCTTTTAGTTTTATACTTCTTTTTTCATCACTTCTGTCTGCATCCGGATCGATTCTACGTGGATCAGCTTGTACAGCTCAGCTACAAATTTAGGGTTCATCCCGAGCTCTTCTGCCCACGCTGGCCGGCTTCTGAAAATTTCTTTCCAGCGGCTGATCTGTAGCACCTGCACGTTATTCTGTTTTTTATAGTGGCCAATCTGTTCCACCAGCTCCATCCTACGTGCTAATGCTCTTAATATCTGCTGGTCGGCTTCATCTATCTGCAAACGCAGTTTTTCCGCACGGTTTACCAGCTCCTGATCGTCGTAAGTGGTTTTGCGTACCTGCAGCTTTTCCAGAATTTCCTGTAAACCGGCTGGAGTTACCTGTTGCTCTGCATCACTTAATGCATTGGCCGGGTCTGGGTGCGTTTCTATCATTACGCCATCATAGCCTAGGTCCAGCGCTTTTTGAGCTACCGGCAAAAGTAGCTCACGGTTACCGGCAATATGGCTGGGGTCAACTATAATCGGCAAGCTCCTGAACTTCGATTTCAATTCGATTGGTATTTGCCAGAACGGCACATTTCTGTACTTCGACTTTTCATAACTTGAGAAGCCACGGTGTATAGCTGCCACATCCGTAATTCCTGCATTATACACGCGCTCTAGTGCTCCAATCCACAAAGCCAGATCCGGGTTTACAGGGTTCTTAACCATAACAGGCACATTAGCCCCTTGTAAAGCATCAGCAATTTCCTGCACGGCAAAAGGGTTTACCGTAGTACGGGCACCAATCCACAGTACATCAATCTCCTGTTTCAGAGCCTCTTCTACGTGGCGGGCGGTGGCCACTTCAGTACTTACACGCATCCCCAGTTCGCGCTTCACACGGCCCAGCCACTGCAGACCCTGTAATCCTATTCCTTCAAAAGTGTTTGGTCGTGAGCGTGGTTTCCAGATGCCGGCCCGAAACATATCTACCTGCTGTTCGCGTAAGGCTAAAGCCGTTTGCATTACCTGTTCTTCACTTTCAGCACTGCAAGGCCCGGCAATGATAATAGGCCGAGGTTCAGCACCGGTCAGTTGCCTGAAAAAATTATCTTCTTCCTTAAACTTCATCTATTAAAACTCTTATTGCAAAGGTAGTGCAAATAGAACAGCAAAGTATAAAACTAGTTTAAAAGCCCGCTGCTGTGCAGGTTATACCTGTAAATCTTACATAAAAACAAGTTGATAACTGTGCCTGATGCACTATCTTTGTGCTGTATTACAAAACAACACATGAACCCTGTTTCAAACGTATCATTCGACGACACCGCCGTCGCTTTTTCATCCAAGTCTGATGCCGAGCTGTACAAAATGTACCTGTTGTTCAAGACGATGAACAACAATACGCTGGTAAAAGTTGGCGGTAAGCTTTTAAATACAGCCATTAACCTGCACCTGCCAGTTAAGCTTATTATAAAGCCAACGGTGTTCAGCCATTTTTGCGGTGGCGAAACCATAGAAGAATCAGAGCGTGCCATTAAGCAGTTAAGCGCCTATAACATCGGAACTATACTGGATTACTCGGTAGAAGGCGAAGGAAACGAAAAAAGCTTTGACGCAACTTTGACTGAGCTTTTGAGAACGGTAGAGAAAGCCCGTGGCAATAAAGCTATTCCTTTTTCAGTATTTAAAGTTACAGGCCTGATAGATATAAAACTGCTGGAAAAAGTACAGAGCGGCGCCCAACTTACTGCTGCCGAACAAACTGCTTTTGCCCGCGGCCGTGAACGCGTAAACACTATCTGCAAAAGATGCTTTGAAGCCGATGTACGCGTGTTTGTGGATGCCGAAGAAAGCTGGATACAGGATACGATAGATAACCTGACCTATGAGATGATGGAGCTCTATAATAAAGAGAAAGCCATTGTTTACAATACCTACCAACTATACCGCCACGACAGATTGGATGTGCTGAAGCGCGACTATGAAAATGCCGTAGCTAAAAATTATTACCTGGGTGGTAAACTGGTACGTGGTGCTTATATGGAGAAAGAGCGCAAGCGCGCTTCCGAAGCTGGATACCAAAGCCCTATCAATCCAACAAAGAATGCATCAGATGAGTTGTTTGATAATGCCGTTCGTTTCTGTGTAGAGCATATAGACAGAATTGCATTATGCGCCGGCACCCACAACGAGCAAAGCTGTTACCTGCTAATGGAGCTGATGAATAAGTATAACATTGCCCGTAACGATGAGCGGATATACTTTGCCCAGCTGTTCGGCATGAGCGATAACCTATCTTATAACCTGGCAAATGCAGGTTACAATGTAGCCAAGTATGTACCTTATGGCCCGGTAAGAGAAGTAATGCCATACCTGCTGCGCCGTGCCAACGAAAACACTGCCATTGCCGGCCAGAGCAGCCGCGAGTTTACGCTCATCAACAAAGAGATGCAGCGTCGCAAAAAATTCAAAAGCTAATTTCTTATTCCGGAAGGCCAGGTTTAATTTTTGAGTAGGCCTGAAAAAATAAGAAGTCCCCCGCACCGTAGTACAGGGGACTTCTTATGTGTTTTTAGAACTATAAATGTTAACCTAAAGTTCTGAGGTCAATTACTGAACAGTAGTAGTAGTGTCAGTAGTAGTAGCAGTAGTATCTACTGTAGTTGCAGCAGTATCAACTGTAGTTTCTTCAATTGTAGTCTCTTCAGTAGTCTCAGTAGTAGTTTCTTCAGTAGTTGCTTCTTTGTTTTCGCAAGCAGAGAAAGTAACAAGAGCGAAAGCTACAACAGCGAATTTGAATAAATTTTTCATTTTGTGTTTGTAATTAAGTGTTTTGGTTTCGATTTTGAACTTCATACCAGAAATGCACAGAGGTAACCCACTTCAGAAAAAAAATTTTAAAATATTTTTTGATGGGTTACTATAACCACAAAAGCGTATTAAAACCAGAGCGGAATGAAGAAAGGTTTGTATGAGACGGATGAGGCGATAATAGCAGGTATCCGATCCGGAGACGATCGGGCTTTGACTTATCTGTACAAACTCCACTTCCCGATGATTTCTCATTTTATACTTAGCAATAGCGGAACCGACGACGAGGCTAAAGATATTTATCAGGAAGGCGTAATTGTTTTTTACGAAAAGATAAAGTCTGATAGCCTGGAGCTTACCTGCCAGATAAAGACATACTTATACTCTGTATGCCGCAGGCTCTGGCTTAAAAGGTTAGCTGAAAAAGGCCGCTTCGCCACTAAAGTGGATGATGCCGAGAACTACCTGATGCTGGAAGAAGATGCCCCGCAGCAGGAAGAAAATGAACGAAGATTCGGGGTGATGGAAGATGCCATGAACCAATTAGGGGAACCTTGCAAAACACTTCTGGAAGATTATTACATCCGGATGCAGAACATGCAGGACATTACCGACAGGTTTGGCTACACCAATACCGACACCGCCAAAAACCAGAAGTATAAATGCCTGCAGCGGCTTAAGAAATTATTTTTTGCTGCTTACCAGGCAGAAGTATAGGCTGGCAAAGTAAGAATTAGTACGCCTGTGACAGGCAAAAGTATAGAGCAGAGATGGAATACCTGATGTACGAACAAATAGAGCGGTACCTTTCCGGCAAAATGGTTGATGATGAAAAAGCAGCTTTCGAAGCGCTGATTCAGACAGACCTGCGGCTGGCTGAGCAAGTGAAAGAGCACCGAACTTTGCTGCAGGCCATGCAGCAATATGGTCAGCGCCAGGAGCTACGCAGCAAATTGAACTCCATTCACTCTAAGATGGAAGCCGAAGCTACTCACGTAGAACTTCCGATGTGGCGCGTATTCTGGAACCGCCATGCACAAACTATGGCTGTAGCTGCCAGCATTTCTTTATTATCTGTGTTTGGCACACTTTGGACCGTAGAGCAATTAAAAGCACCCGCACAGCAGCAAACTGCCCGTTACGTAGAGCTTCGCCGTGAAGTTGATAAGCTGAAAAAAGCACAGACGGCTATTATTAAAGATATTAACAATACTACCAAGCCTGCTCCACGCCCTGCCCGTTTTAGCGGTACTGGTTTTGCCCTTAGCGCGAATGGTTACCTGGTTACCAGTTCGCACGTAGTGGAGGGCGCCGACTCCATCATGATCGAAAACACATCAGGAGCAAAGTATAAAGTAAGCGAAGTATACCGCGACCAGACCCACGATTTGTCTATACTTAAAATAGAAGATCCGACCTTTGAAGGCTTTGGTAAATTACCTTATACTTTCAAAACTGCTGAATCTGATCTGGGCGAGATGGTTTATACCTTAGGCTATCCGCGCGAAGATGTAGTTTTTGGAGAAGGCTCACTTAGCTCTACTTCCGGTTTTGAAGGAGATACTACAGCTTACCAGATATCTATACCGCTTAACCCTGGAAACAGCGGCGGCCCTTTACTGGATGACAAAGGTAATCTGATCGGTGTGATCAGCGGAAAGCAGGCAGGTCAGGAAGGTGCAGCCTTTGCTATTAAATCGGCTTACCTGTTACAGCTGATGAGCGAGTTACCGTTAGCCACTACCCTTTCGCCTTTATCGTTACCGAAACACAACACACTGGCCGGCAACAGCAGACCACAGCAACTCAAAAAACTTAAAGACTTTGTGTTTGTAGTGAAAGTATATAATTAGGAAGCTGATCGACATAAATATTTAGTATAAGGCCTGTGTAGCAAAAACTACACAGGCCTTATACTTTATAAACCTAACATTTTCAGATGCAGGCAGTTAAATAATAGTTAAGATGATCTTTGTGATCAGGGTGTGAACTAAATTTTAAAGCTATGAGAGAGAGAATGTTAAATCCGATTGCTGCTTTGGCGGTAACATCTTGCATAATGTTGTTTGGCTGCGCTGGCTCCGATACTACAGATAGCAGCACAACAGACACAACCATGAGCGAAACCCAGACAATGGAAGGCGATGTGGCAGCAGAGGATGCAGGAATGGAAGCTGAAGCCGAGATCAACTACGATGACATGTTTGAGACAATGGGCAATACAAAGCAATATGATGTTGTTGCCTTAGCCAACTCTAATCAAAACCTATCTACTTTCGTGTCGCTTCTGGAAAAAGCTGAGATTGAAGATGTATTGAAATCCGGAGGTCCTTTTACTGTTTTTATACCTACCAATAATGCATTTAATAAGTTAAGTAAAGAACAGCTGAATACATTAACAGACCCTAAAAATAAGGTACAGCTCGTACAGGTATTGCAAGCTCACATTATACCGTCTAAAGTATATGCGGCCGACTTTAAAGATGCCCAAACTATAAAAACGGCAGAAGGCAACATAATTAACGTGCTGGTAGAGCCAAACAATAATGTAACTATAGGCGGTGCCAGAATTGTTAAGCCCAATGTAGAGGTATCGAATGGTGTGGTACACATTGTAGATAATGTAGTAACAGCCAGCAACGCTGATGGTGGCTTGATTGACAGATAGTTCTTGATACAAAGGCTGAGAAGGCAGGAAACTACTTGTATTTTAAGTGATCAGTTTCCTGCCTTTCTTTATTAAATTCCCTCAATAATATTTACTTTCTTCAGTTCAAAATAAAGCTTTAAACTATTACATAACAGTTGTAGTTGTGCATCTTTTGTTATGTATGCCTATAGGTAACATCTGTAACCATAAACTTTGAACAGCCGTTATTACCAATCTACTGGTTTAGGAGTTAAGCCAGTTTTGACTTTACAATAACAATAATAAAGCTATGATGAACAGAACAGATAAAGCGGGCATGATGACAGCCATGTTCCGTGACAGAGAAAGTGCAGAACGTGCATTTAACGAGCTTCGCGCACGTGGTTATGATAAAGATGATATCAACGTTGTGATGTCAGATGATGCCAGAAAAAGACACTTCAGAGGAGAGCATGCCGACGATACTACAGAGCTTGGCAATAAATCTCTGGAAGGTGCCGGTGCTGGTTCTGCCATTGGTGGTACTTTAGGTGCTATAGTTGGTGCAATTGCTGCTATTGGTACATCTGTAGCCATTCCTGGTTTAGGTTTAGTAGTAGCTGGTCCGTTGGCGGCTGGTCTGGCTGGTGCCGGAGCTGGTGGCTTAACAGGTGGTTTATTAGGTGCCCTTGTTGGTGCTGGTATACCTGAAGAACGTGCTAAAGTATATGAATCAGGTATAAAAGAAGGTAATATAGTACTTGGCTTTAAACCACACAGCGTTGAAGATGCCCGCTATTTCGAGGAGCATTTCCAGAAGCATCGTGGAGAACATATCTATTATTAACAGCTGGCTTTACGCTATTGTTAATTCAAAATGCCTGGCAGTTGCCAGGCATTTTTATTTTATACCTGTAGTATACTAAAAACAGGCAGTTTGTTGTTATATCAAGGCTGAAGTATAGCATAAGGTAAATAATTACATATAAAAGTTAGGTTTACCATATCTTAGCTTGGCAGTGAAAATTTTCTGCTCTATATTGCAATACCAGTAAAATCACTTGCATTCTCCTGCTTCTTTACAACCATGTATAAACTCCAGCACATTCTGATAGTAGACGATGACCAGATCAATAATTTGTTCTCGCAGATCATACTGGAAGATGCAAATGCCTGTAATATGGTATCGGTGTGCCAGAGTACAGTAGAGGCTCTGGAGCTGCTCCGAAGTATGAGCAGTAATGCCGAAGCTCCCTTTCCGGACCTTATTCTGTTGGATATAAACATGCCGGAACTTGATGGCTTTGATTTTCTGGAAAGGTACCATATGCTAGGGTATAACGAGCAATATAATACCGCTATTTCTATGTTCAGCACGTCAGATGACCCTGATCATATAGAGCGGGTAAAGCAGTTTAATTCCGTTATCGGTTTTATCCAAAAGCCTTTGTCTATGGCTACTCTCCACAACATACTAACCCACTCCAATTAACCCTTCAGAAAACAATTTGCCATAGTTTCGTATGCAAGTAGGTAAACAATAAACTATACCTAAATCATACACTATGAAAAGAATGTTTTATGCTGCACTCTTGGTTGCAGCTACTACCGTTGCAGCCTGCACTCCGGATAAAAAAACAGAAGACACTGAAGTTGTGGAAGCTGCAGAGGCTGCAGAAGAAGAAACTGGCTCTGAGACCGCAGCCGATACTACCCTTACAGACGACAAGAAAGAATTTATGAAGCAACTGGCGCAGCATAACCTGCTACAGATTGCCATTGGCAGGCTGGCATCCACAAAAAGCACCAATAACGAAGTAAAACAGAATGGCCAGCAGATGGTGCAACTCTATACTAATAGCCAGACCAAACTACAGGACTTAGCCCAATCATATGGTATGCCGCTTGACACAGTGCTGCAGGAGGATTATCGTAAACATATAGAAGACCTTACAAAATTAAAGGCAGCTGATTTTGACAAGAAATACCTGGAGAAAGTAACAGATGTGCAAAAAGACGCTTTAGACTCATTTGACGGCGTACTGAAAGACAATGCTGAAGCAGATGCAACTGCATTTGGCTTATGGGCAAGAACATCAGAAAAAGAACTACGGGCACAATATGAGCAGGCACTTACCAGACAACAACAGCTGAAAAACGATCAGTAAATCGGAGGAAATTATACTTAGAGTATGTCTTTAAGTATAGACCAGGTATGTTTTGCCAGCAGCTTCTGCCCCTCTGCATTAGGGTGTACGCCATCTGGCAGGTTTAAATGCCGCATACCTGCTACTCCTTCCAGCAAAAACGGAACAAAAGACACATTGTTCTTAACCGCCAGTTCCCGGAACAGAACCCTGAACTCAGCGGCATAACGCCCCGGTACAATGTCCGGTATCTCCATCCCAGAAAGTATAATCTTCACTTCCGGCCACTTACGCTTTGCCTTGTCCAGCATTTCCTGAAGATTTATAGTTGTTTCGCGGGTAGGTATGCCCCGTAAGCCATCATTAGCACCCAAAGCCAGCACAAAAATATGCACCTCCTGGTTTAGCCACTTATCCAACCGGTGTACGCCACTTGCTGTTGTATCACCACTCAAACCAGCATTAATAACGTGGTAATCTGTATACCCTTCCTGCTGCAACTGTTGCTGTATAAGCGACGGGTACGCCTGCGATTGCGGCAAACCATAGCCTGCTGTTAGACTATCTCCAAAAAAAAGAATGTTCTTCATCACCTGTTCATCTATACTTATGATGCGCTTTACTTTATAAACAGCAAAGGGTTACCAGTTGCGGTAACCCTTTGCTGTTTATAGTTCAGATTATTTTACTAATCAACAGTGGTTTTCATCTGCTTCAGGTGCTCACAGGTAGCAATAGATGCCTGTTTCTGCTTTTCAACCATCTGTACTACTTCCTGAGGCAGCTCAGCTCTGTGTTCTAATGCATCGTTGTATGCCTTCTGAGCCCATTCTTCACCATACAGGTTCGATTCTATAATCGCTTTTTCGTCTTTGCCTGTAATACCGGACTTAACATCCATCCAGCCTCTGTAGAGCTTTCCTTTCATAGTAGTATCGCGCTGTGTTTCGCCACCAATGCGGCTCAGGGTGCTGTTCAGCTCATTAGAGAATTGCTGGCTTTGTTGTACCAGTTCGTTATAGTAAGCTTTATGCGCAGGGTCTCTGGTATCCTGTGCAGCTGTTTTATAACCTTCTATTCTGTCGTTAACGAACTGCGTTAGCTCGTTCAGCACATCGGCAGCTCTTTCATTCATGTTTTGCATAGCTTTATCGTTTTATTTGTGGTAGTTATTTAGTTTATATGTAAATCAGAACGAAAAAAAGTCGACACAGTTATAAGAAACATTCACAAATTACGTATGTTACCTATTAAGCCGCGGCAACTTTACAGCTATACAGGAACTGTTTTGTGAAAAGATAACTTTTTATAGTACATTACATTCTGTAGTTGTAACGCTGACACACAACAAGCGGCACTACTTTTGTTATTGACTTGAAGTACAACAAATTAAACTAAATGCTATCCTTGACAACCAGACTTAAAATAATGTTATCTGTACTGGCAGTTATACTGCTTACAGCTTCTTTCATTTTTTACCAGTCCAATTCTACACCGGAAGGTAAAAATGAGATTTTGCTGAAAGTACTGATGCAGGGCCTTAACCAGGGCCATTTTCAGCCTGAGAAATTAGATGATGATTTCTCTAAAAAGGCTTTTAAATTATACCTGGAGCGCCTGGACTATAATAAAAAATTCCTGATGAGCTCTGATGTGGCAAAGCTTCGCAAATACGAAACCGCCATAGATGACCAATTGCGCCAGGGGAGCTACGAGTTCTTCGACCTGTCTGCCGACATGATTGAGCAGCGTCTGAAAGAATCGCAGGCTTACTACAAAGAGATACTGACCAAACCATTTGATTTCTCTAAAGATGAAACCATAGAGCTTGATGGCGAGAAGCTTGCTTTTGCTAAAGATAAAAACGAGCTGAAAGAAGCATGGCGCAAGCAGCTAAAGTACCAGACATTGGTGCGCTTAGCCGATATGCAGAAAGAACAGGAAAAAGCAGCAGTCAAAGGTGAGAAAAAAGAGACTAAAACAGCTGAGCAAATGGAAGCTGAGTCTCGCAAGAAGATTCTGGAACTGTACGATGACCTGTACGAGCGTATGAACCGCATCTCCCGCGACGACAGACGAGCTACGTATATCAATGCCATTACCAACGTGTTTGATCCACACAGCGGCTACTTCCCTCCAAAGGCTAAGTCAGATTTCGATATCGAATTTACAGGTCGCTTAGAAGGTATAGGTGCTTCGCTGCAGGAGAAAGATGGCCAGATAAAAGTAGCTGAAATTGTACCGGGTAGCCCATCTTATTTGCAAGGTGATCTGAAGCCAGGTGATGCTATACAAAAAGTAGCTCAAGGCAATAAGGAGCCTGTTATTGTGGAAGGTATGCGTCTTGATGATGCCATCCAGCTGATCCGTGGTAAGAAAGGTACTGAAGTACGCCTTACAGTTAAAAAGCCGGATGGTTCTATAAAAGTTATCCCTATCGTTCGCGATGTGATCGTGTTTGAAGAAACCTATGCACAATCTGCCATGATAGAAGGTGGCCAGAAAATAGGTTACATTAAGTTACCTGGTTTCTATGCTGACTTTGAAGGCAACGGTGGCCCAAGCAGTGCCGAAGATGTGAAGCGCGAAGTTGAAAAGCTGAAAACAGCCGGTATGAAAGGTCTGGTTCTTGACCTTCGTAATAATGGTGGTGGCTCATTAGGTGATGCCGTTGAAATGGCAGGCTTATTTATAAAACAAGGTCCGATTGTGCAGGTGAAAGATGCACGTGGTAAATCTGTAGTGCTTGATGACCGCGACCCACAGGTACAATACGATGGTCCGTTGGTTATACTTGTGAACGCTAACAGTGCATCCGCTTCTGAAATTCTGGCAGCTGCCATGCAGGACTATAAACGTGCTGTAATTGTAGGTAGCCCAACTTATGGTAAAGGAACTGTGCAGCAGTTTTTTGAACTAGACCAGGCGCTGCCTTCTCAGTTCGACTCTTATAAACCGTTTGGTGCTTTAAAGCTTACAACACAGAAGTTTTACCGCGTAAATGGTGGTACAACCCAGCTGCGTGGCGTTACACCTGATGTGATCTTACCGGATGTATATGCTTACCTGGAGTTTGGTGAGAAAGAGCAGGATTTCCCGCTTCCTTTCGATGAAATTAAACCGGCTAACTACACACCTTGGTCAAATGCAAAGCTTAACATTAACCAGATACAGGCACACAGCCGTGAGCGAATCAACACGAACAAGAGCTTTGCTCTGATCAAAGAAAGTGCTGAACGTCTTAAAAAGCAATCAGACATTACGGTTCGTTCGCTGGAATTGAAAAAGTATATGGAAGAAGAGAAAAGAGCTGAAGCTGAAACAAAACGTTACGAAGCAGCTCAGAAAGAAGTACCAGTACTAACTGTAAGCAGATTACCAGAAGACCTGAAAGCGTTAGGTACTGATACTGCTAAGGTTGCCCGTAACAAGGAATTCCTTAAAAGCTTAAAACAGGATATTTACCTGGAAGAAGCAGTGGAAGTAATTAACAAGGATCTGAAGTAAGCTTAGATTGCAAAACAAAAACAGAAAAGCCGGCTACATGTAGCCGGCTTTTGTTGTTTATACCGCTTATCCATATTTTACTTCTATTCTAAAAGTGCTATTCTTAATTCAAAATGTGAGTATAGAATAACTTTATACTTTGGATTAAGTCTTCTCTTTCTATCATTCTGAAAGATTAGCTAAGGTAACTTAAGATGTATTTTTAGTATTTGTCATTTCGAGTGTAGCGAGAAATCTATCTCAAGTTATACTATATAGACCTCGTAGCGTGCACAACTCCCCGAACGTATAACTACTATAGCTGAGGCTTTCTCCAACTAGAACCAAGCTATACTTTCATAGTGCTTTTCATCCTAGGAGCTTTATTTATCTATTGTTTCATCTTCGGCTATGGTGCCCTCACGGCCGGGAGGCCCCGCCTTTGGGCATCGCGCTGCTGATTTGAAGCTCCCCTCGCAGGCTCGGGTTGGCTGCGCCACCGCAACAAATCAATGGCGCTCCACCCAAAGACTGAGATCTTCCGATAGCTATAGTTCTTGCTGCTTGAGAAGCTATAGTTGCATAGCTTTTCTCGTGGTAATATTTCCGTAGGGACAGGTAAACCTGTCTGCTCGTGTACTGTACCTATAAAACTATAACTGCAACTATAGCAACGGCAGAGAAGCTCCCCTCCTTAGACAAGGAGGGGTTGGGGGTGGTTGGGCCACAGCAACTATAGAACAATAAACTCTAGCTATAGCAAGGGCCGTTTATCAAAAGACCTCCGAGCGTGCTTGTCACCTCGGAGCGTCTATAGTTTAGCAGTCGCTATGTAGCAAGTGAGACGCTCGCAGGACCTCCGAACGCTGCGAGGTCAGAAAGACTCCCTCTCCTGTTTTTAGGAGAGGGCTGGGGTGAGGTAAAGCTCCCGTCTTAGATAAATAAGTCTTAGATCCCGGGCTTGTTTTTGGGAGAGGGGCTGGAGTGGTAGAAACACAACAACTATATACCTCTTTCTACTAAGTCAATAACCCAATAAAACAAAACGGCCTGCTGGAAATACCAGCAGGCCGTTTACCTGTAAAATCGGGTTTATTAGTTCTTAACCATTTTAGTCTGGAAGAACTCTTTACCTGTTTCGATCAGGATCATATAGATACCAGCAGGAAGGTTTGCAACGCGGCTGCTTAATTGCGCTTGAACAGCATCCTGGGTACCTGCAATATTCATTACTTTTCTGCCTTCTGCAGAATATACAATCATTTTAACTTTAGCTGTTGCAGCTACACGCTCCGGTAACAGGAATCTAACATCGCTGTTAACAGGGTTCGGATAAATGCTGAATTGACCTTTTGTACCATCAGCTATACCGGTTGGAGCATCATTTCCTTCAATTGTTAAAGTGAAGGTTTTGGCTGTACCGATCTCTAAACCATTGCTGGCACCAGTAATGTTAAACACTACCTGCTCTGCATCTTCAGTCTCAGTATCATCAGTAATGTTAACCTCAAAAGTAGCAGTTGTGGAATTAGCAGGTATAGTTACGGTAACGGCACCATTATTAGCACCAGTTAAAGTATAATCTGCTACAGTAGCAGTGCTGCTTGTTGCCGGAGTTATAGTTACAGTTTGCTCAGTTCCCACTCCTTCTGATAGCGTAACCGACACTGTAAACGAGCCTGCGTCTTCGGCTTTGCTTATACTTGGTGAAGTAAACGTTACAGATGCCGGAGTTGCAGTAGCTGTAAGTATAAATCGTGCAGATACCGGTAAGTGATCTGAAGTTGTATTTCTGAAATTCGTGATGCTGTTCAGCAACTGTTCTTCAATGGCGATAGAGCCTGGCACATATTCATCTTCAAATTCTTTTGATATGATAAGATGATCCAGGAAGCTTTTGAAAGAACCTGATTCATATGTATTCTTACCAGCAAGGCTCAGGTCATAAGTAAGTGTTTTGTAATCTTCAGTATCTGTAACAAAAACTTCAAAAGAAGATGGATTTGTACCAACTACAGATACATCCACATCATCATTATAGTCACCTAGAAGTACCAGGTTAGCATTTGGGTATTGTACATCTAAAGAGTCTTTCAGCACCTTAACATCATACTTACGTCTGTTGTAAGGGAAGATATCGGTATCTTCGTTTGCTTTGGCGTGGATGTTAACCACATGTACTCTTTGTTTTTTACCGTCAATATTGGCCTCAAACTCTACCATGTACGGCAATCTGCCACTCGACCAGAACAGGTCAGATCTGTTGTTAGGATAGTCCTGCAGCGTTACACCGTTGTTTTTGATATCTGAGAACAATTTAGCAAGCAATACTTTCTCTTTTTTAACAGTAACTGTTGATAGCTTATAAAGGAACCCGACTTTCTGCTCGTTAGATGCCTGCCAGCTCATTGTCTCACTTACGTAAGCATAACCAATTTCCTGGGCTAGCTGTGCTATTTTAGCTTCATCTACTACTTCCTGAACACCTATAATATCAGCATTCAGTTCTGTAATTACTTTCTTAACGTTTTCGTATTGTAAGGCGTCATCCGATGGGCCACTGCCAGTTGAGCCAAACCATTCCATGTTCCAGGTAACAACTTCAAGGGTGTTGGCTTTCAGCATAGAAGAACCTGTCAGCATTCCGCGTGTAATCGGAGCTTCGGAACCACTGGTAAAGGTTATGGGGCCAGAGCTGATGAAAGATGTAGTAGCTGGCGCAAAACGTACATATACTTTATTAGATGCCGCAGCTTCTGCAGAAGTATAAGTCAAAGAAGAAGTATATTCAGTACCATCTTTTGAAAGCTCGAAATTAGCTGGAGCAGTTACTATTACATCTGCTGCAAAACCTACTGCACTAAACGTAAATTCCTGCGCTGCAGAAGTGCTACCTTGTGCAGTTTCAGCAAAGTTCAGGTTCAGGTTAGATGTATTCAGGTAATTACTGGCATCTTTTACTTCAAAGTTATCCAGTGTCCAGCGGGCTGCACTACCTGCACTAGCTGGACTATCTGCTGTTGAAGTATAAACAAAAGCAATGTATGTATTTGCTGATTTATAGCTATTCAGATCCAGGTTTTCAAGTAGTTTCCAGATATCAGCATTATCAGCTGGCAGGGTAATTAAATTTGTCCATGTTGCAATTGCAGGGTTGCCTGTACCGCTATAGTTTGTCGAAACCATAACAGATAGTGCATCGCCGGCATACTTGGTTCTATAGTTAACACTCACCAGCGGGAAAGCATAAGCTGTCAGATCCAGTTTCGGAGAGATTAACCAATCTTCGTTAGCATTATTCACGTTATTAGCGAAACCGCTCATCTGCACACCATTACCTTGCTGGCCAAATGTTGTACAAGCCCAGGTTTGTGCGCCTGTTACACTAAACTGTACCCAACCGCCGGTAAGGCTTTCATTACCTGTACAGTTGGTGAAATTTTGAACATAAGGGCTATATACATCAGCTGACGCTGTAACACTTACATCCGCAATACCTTCTGCTGAATGCACAATACTGTTAGCGAAAGTACCTGCAGTAGTTGTAGAAACTTTTACATAAACTTTTTGCGGAGTAACTAATTCTGCTGCTGTAAAAGTAATTTCTTGTGTGAATGTTTCATTTTCAACTTTAGAAATACTGAATGGTCCTCCAGTTACAATTTTTAAATCTGAACTTAGCTGGTTCGCAGTTAACACATAAGACAAAACACTGCCTTGTGCATTTTGCGCTAATGAACCGAAGTTTAAAGCGGACACGCTGGCAGTTAATGGTGGTTGAGAAGCTTCACCATCTTTAATCACAATATTATCTAGGGCGATACCATCACGTGACCCACCTGCACCTTCAACTACATATTCATATGTAGCCCAACGAATTTGAACAATTGGCTGATTTTCAACCTCGGCCGGTAATGAGGCAGTAATTGATTGCACATCACCTGCCGGTCTATTAACGGTAGTATAATCTGCACTATTTATCGTTGTCCAGTTTCCCGATTCCCCAATACGATATTGAAGTATAACACCAACAGATCTTGTTTGGTTATTGATAAGTTCTATATCGTAAGCTATACTTATACCAGTTTTTCCAGTAGTGTTTATAGCAGCAGCAATCTGATTATTTCCAGATGTTGTATTAGCAGTTGGCTGTATATAGATTCTATTGTTGCCATCTTTGTTATAGTTGTAAGCATTGCTGCTGCTCGTTTGAACAGTAGATACCACTTTAATTATAGCATCACCTGACGGTATAGAAGCTTCAGCATCTGCTTTAGTAGCTTTTGCAGCAACTGTCCACACAGAAATACCATTAGGTAGTACAATTGTACTCTGCATGCTGCTAAAGTCTGTACTAAAAGGCAGGTTTTGTGCAGCTGGATTTGTTTGCCCCCACGCATTGCTACTACCTAAAAAGGCACAGCAAATAAGCACAAGAGCGAATAGCTTTTGTAAATGTTTACTCATAAAAAAGGTTTTGGATTGATTGGTTACCTGATTAGATGCAAGCGACCTACACCCGTTACCAGAGCAAGAGCAAAAGTGAAGACTTGTGTAGAGCTGCCGCATAACACAAAGCTAATAATTAAGCAGTTACTATATATTATGGTTATGTGAGATTATTATAGCAATATTTAAATTTCTTAATAAAGTACAGGAATCTTAAAAAAACTACAAACCTACCTATAGCATATTTATACTTTCTCCAGTGCCTGCTCCAGGTCTTTAATAAGGTAATCAGCATCTTCCAGACCTATATAAAAGCGAACCAATGTAAAAGGCAGACTGGATTTATAGTTAGCTGAATTGTAAGCAGCAGCCATTGGGTAAATAAGTGACTCGTGCCCACCCCACGATGCTGCCATCAGGAAGTGTTTGAGGCTATCGCAGAACAAATCTACTTTCTCAATCTCGTTAGTGCGAAGCCTTATGGTAAACTGGCCTGTATTGTTGCGCAGTTGCTTTTTTGCCAGTTCGTATTGTGGGTTAGTCTCTAAAAACGGATAAAGGATTTCTTCTACTTTAGGGTGCTGCTGCAGGTAAGCTACTACTTTGCGTGTGGTTGCAGCAATGCGCTCCATACGTACGGGCAATGTTCTTAAACCTCGCAGCAGCAACCATGCATCGTGTGGTGCAAGTATAGCTCCGAGTGTCATAAACTCACCTTCAAAAATACGGTTTATGGTGTCGCGTTTGCCGCAGATCACGCCACCCATTGCATCTGAGTGCCCTCCTATATATTTGGTACAAGAGTGCACGACCAGGTCCACACCCATAGCAATCGGGTTCTGGTAAAGCGGTGTTGCAAAGCTGTTATCTATAATAGTGCTGCAATTGTGTGTTTTGGCAATCTGAACTACGGCTGCAATATCCTGTAATTCAAATGTAAAAGAATTGGGGCTTTCTAAGTATAATAGTGTTGTGTTGGGCCGCAGGGCATTCTTAAAGTTATTTGCATCCGTGCCATCTACCATTGTTACATCTACCCCAAACCGTGGCAGAAACTTCTTCATCAGGGCATTGGTCCAGGAATATGGCTTTTTTATACAAACCACATGGTCGCCTGCTTTTACCTGCGATAGCACCGCCGCCGATACTGCCGCAATACCGCTACCGAAGGCAATGGCATGCTCCGCTCCTTCCAGGGCTGCTAACTTTTTTTCGAGTATAGTTACCGTTGGGTTATTGCCCCGCGTGTAGAAGTATACTTCAGGTTCGTGGCGCAGCATTTCGCGCATTTCTGCAACCGTTTTGCAGGCAAAGTTGCTGGTCTGTACTATGGGTGGAGCCACAGCATTATAGTATAGTTCACGGTCTTCGCCAAGCTCATTCAGGATGTAAGAAAGCTCCATTGTGTATCATCTTTTATACTTGTCTCTAATACTCTCAGCATGATTTTATAGTTGCTTCCGTCTTGGTTCTCAGTGCTTTAAACTTCAGCTCAATTTATTTTTAACAACATACACAACCTATTAATAATCAGCTCGTTACCTATTGTATTTCATATTTAAAATCTGTGTTTTTTGCAACTGTTAAGCACTCCAAAATGTTAAGAATACATGAAAGAGAGAGAAGAAGAAAACGTTGTAGCACTATACGCTGGAGAGCAGCAACCTGAAGGTCAGGAGTGGCAGAAATCCATACCTGCGCAGGTATTTCTGAACTACTTTTTTGCGATAAACTACCACATTAAGAACACAAATGGTAATGGTCTGGAGCAGCTCGCTTTTTTCAGAGAAGCTAAACCAGAACTTACCGAAAAAGATACTGAGGCTGTAAAGCGCTTGTTGCTGAACAGTTGGAGCACCGAGTATGCCTTGCGAGCAACTGCTGAATTAGGTGACGAAGCTTACATGCGCAATGCACTGCACTGGACTTTCCCGCAGGCATATTATACTGTGTTTGCAGGCTTGCAGGCATTTCTGCGCACACGTGGCATCAACACCAATAGCGATGCATTGGTATTGCGCGAGGCCGGACGTTTGGTGGTAAAAAATGCGTACCCACATGCTATCAGCTTCTATGCATCAGGGCACTATGATGACTTTAACATACACCGCCTGCCGCTGGCCCACTATAAGCCAGGCTTACAGATTGCAGGTAAAGAGCTGGAAGCGCAGGCCCAGATCGGTCAGTTTTTACGTACTACACGCCGTATGAAAGCCAAAGCAATTCGCCAGACGGTGCAGAGCAACCCAACTACTGCTATCCGTAGCAGCAAGACCGGCGAGATTCTGCAGAAGTTTGGTCCGCAGCATTGGCAGCAATTAACGTGGCGTATTGGCTATACTACTTTGTTTGATCTGATGGCAAGGCTGCGAATATCCAGTTCGCACCGCGAAATTGAGCGCTTTGTGCAAGCTGAGATCGACTTTAAGTTGTTCCATGAGTCGTTGCTGGAAATAGTGAGTTACCTGAATGGTGTGCACGAAAGCTATGTAGCGCAGGCTATGGGTATTGAGCAGTACGAAGCCTTTGTGAAGGAGCTACCAAAGCACCTGCAGAATTCTTTTGTAGCAGCCAGGTTACAGCAGCAAATTAAACCACTGTTCCACACGGGCGAAGACTACCAGTTGGGAGCAGCAGCTTAAGCTTTTCCATTTTACTTATACTTTTCCGGAAACTCCTGCAGGTCTGTACTTGCAGGAGTTTTTTTATGCCCAGTGATTTAGGGAGTAACCCACCCCTACCTCTCCCGAGAGGGGATTTCACGTTATAACTTATAGTTGAGGCTATAGTTTTATAGTTCTGGCGCGAGTCTCCAGACTCGTGTCTAAGTATGAAGTTGAGTCTCCTGACTCAACTGGCCCGGCAGGGGCAGGCATGGCAAAGGCTGATGCTATAGCTCTATAGTTGTCTAACCACCCCAACCCTCCTTGTCTAAGGCGGGGAGATTTTTCTGCTACTGCTATAGTTTTTGCTGTTGTTCTATAGTTGCTGCATCAACACCCCTATAGTCCCCTCAAGGGGACACTACTTTTATAGGTGAAGTTAAAAGTTATAGTTCTATAGCTTGCTTCCAAATCCTGTCAATCCTTTAATCCTGAGGATCCTGATTCGGACAAATAACAATCAACAATTAACTTTTTAAAGCTGCCGATTATTTAGCAATTTTGCAGCTTGATTTTTAGACATCACTTTTAGTACAGAATCGCATGCAACTAAGCGAACAGGAACTGCGCCGCCGCCATGAGCGCGAAGAGCTGGAGAAAATGGGCATCAACCCATATCCATCTGAGACATTTGAAGTTACGGCTACTGCCAAAGAGATAAAGGAGAATTTCGATAAGGAAAAGAACAACTACCAGGAAGTAACGCTGGCTGGCAGACTGATGAGCCGCCGCATTATGGGTAAAGCTTCTTTTGCTGAGCTGATGGACAGCACCGGCCGTATCCAGATATATGTTTCCAGAGATGATATTGCACCGGGCGAGAACAAGGACATGTATAACACCGTGTTCAAGAAAATGCTCGACATCGGTGACTTTATCGGTATCAAAGGCTATGCGTTCGTAACGCAGGTGGGTGAGATATCTGTCCATGTTACCGAGCTTACTGTACTTACAAAATCACTGCGCCCGCTGCCAATTGTTAAGCGTGAGGTGGACGAGAACGGTGTGGAGCACGTGTACGATGCTTTCAGCGACCCTGAGCTTCGTTACCGCCAGCGCTACGTAGACCTGATCGTGAACCCGCACGTGCGCGATACATTTAAGAAGCGTACACAGTTGGTGAGCACCATGCGTAATTTCCTTTCTGAAAAAGGTTACCTTGAAGTAGAAACTCCGATTCTGCAGCCTATACATGGTGGCGCGGCAGCCCGTCCGTTTAAAACGCACCACAATACCTTGGACATGACGCTATACCTGCGTATTGCCAACGAATTATACCTGAAACGTCTTATAGTTGGTGGTTTTGATGGTGTGTTCGAGTTTGCAAAAGACTTCCGTAACGAAGGTATGAGCCGTTTCCATAACCCGGAGTTTACGGTAATGGAGCTTTACGTTACCTACAAAGACTACAACTGGATGATGGACCTTGTGGAGGAAATGGTTGAAAAAGTTGCCCTTGCCCTGCACGGTAAAACAGAAGTTCAGGTTGGTGAGAACGTGATCAACTTTGCCCGCCCTTGGAAGCGCTATACTATGTATGAAGCTATCGAGCACTTCACAAAGATTGACATCTCGAACATGGAAGAGCCGGAACTACGTCAGGCAGCTCAGAAGTTGGGCATTCACGTAGATCCAACTATGGGTAAAGCTAAGATCATTGATGAGATATTTGGTGAAACAGCAGAGCCATATTTAATACAGCCAACCTTTATTACAGATTATCCTGTAGAGATGAGTCCGCTGGCCAAGAAGCACCGCAGCAAGCCAGGTTTAGTGGAACGTTTTGAAGCAATCTGTAATGGTAAAGAGATATGTAACGCTTTCTCTGAACTGAACGACCCTGTTGATCAGCGTGCCCGTTTTGAGGAACAGCTGGAACTGGCAAAACGTGGCGACGTGGAAGCCATGGCACTGGACGAAGACTTCCTGCGTGCTTTAGAGTATGGTATGCCGCCAACTGCAGGTTTAGGGGTAGGTATAGATCGTTTAACGATGATCATGACCAACTCAAACTCGATACAGGATGTGCTGTTCTTCCCGCAGATGAAGCCGGAAAAGAAAGACGAGTAGTTTATACTTGAACTATAAAATAAAAAAGCCCCTGCTAAACTATAGCAGGGGCTTTTTTATAGTTTAGTATCAATTACAGGCAACGCTGCATGTTAGTACCACCGGTTGGTCCTAAAGCAGGATCGTTGTACATGGTATTAACTTCTGAGCTGCTCTGATTTGTCAGGTTTGAGTAAGAACTACCTTGTTTATTGTTGTTCTTGTTTGTCCAGCCGGTCACTTTATCTTTTGTGCTGGTAAAGCTTTTAGTAACTTTATCACCAAGGCGCGAAGCAGAATTTGCAACTTGCTTGCGCAGATCTTTTCCTTTTTCAGGGGCCAGTAAAATGCCTGCCAGTACACCCACACTTGCTCCGGCAATTACACCTGCCGCAATTTTGCCGCCGCTTATACCTTTACCCTTCAATGCATAAGAAGTA
Organism: Pontibacter deserti; assembly: GCF_023630255.1. Classification (NCBI taxonomy): domain Bacteria; kingdom Pseudomonadati; phylum Bacteroidota; class Cytophagia; order Cytophagales; family Hymenobacteraceae; genus Pontibacter; species Pontibacter deserti. The sequence continues at coordinate 2,415,580 of NZ_JALPRS010000001.1, forward strand.
GACTTACTGGTTTTACCAGACTGGGTTCTGTAGCCTGACGCATCACGATTCCAATCATCATTATAAGACGAGCGGGCTATATGGCTACCGGTATCTGAGTAGCTGCCAGTGCTGCCAGCAACTGATGAAGCCATCTCTGACTGCCGGATCTGTCTTACATTGGCATTTGTATAGTTTGTTTTGCTTTCTCCGAGTGACCTGCACTCCAATGTTGTTTTCATAGATGTAGATTTAATAGTTATGGTAAAACAAATAAACGCAGATGTTTACAGTATTAGTATTAACGATCCATTTTTGCCGAAAGTTGGCAGGTATAAAAACATAAAGCGCTACTCCCAAACGGAGTAAGCGCTTTATACTTGGTTTAAAGTACACTGTAGCCGCCTCAGCGAGTTTGTAAACTCCGGCAACCTTATACTATAAACTAATATTTAAATGTTATTAAGCGTTGCTGCCGCCAGTAGTACCACCTGATGTGCTACCACCTGAAGTGCTACCGCCAGTTGAACTACCACCACCAGTAGAACCTGATCTCTGAGATCCACCTGTTGAGCCAGCGCCAGAAGTACCAGAAGTTGCACCTCCGAATTTATCCATAGCACCTGCGCTCATGTTTTTGATCTCATCTAAGCCAGCCTGAAGGTTTTTCTCCAGATCTTTGCTCATTTTAGAAGCCCATTTTTTAACACTTGTTCTTGTGGCTTCACCTGTATCCGGAGCCATCATTAAACCAGCAATAACACCAGCGCTGGCACCAGCCAAAAGAGCTAACATTATTTTACCGCTATTGTCCTTCATAGTCGTATTTTTATTTATGATTGATAGAGTTTTTCACAAAATGTGTGTGCTTGATAACGTTTAAATATAGTATTTAGTTATATCTATACTAAATAATAGCGTTATTATTTTAACGGAGCCATTTCGGGCATTTACTTAAGCACCACTTACTTGTGAATACAACTTAATACTTACCGATATTCAGAGGATTACACAGTACCTTTATCGCCTGTATTACCTTCGATATTCTCAGTTATTTCGTCGTAGTTTCTACGCATCTGCCCTTTTACATCCTCCCAGGAGCCATGCATTACCAGTTCATCATCCTGAGCAGCAGTACTGGTTCCTTTCATTTTGCTCATCCATGTGCGCATAGTTTTGTCCATGTCTTCGCCAGCTTTTGTAAGGCTGCGTTTTACACTGTCGCGTGTAGTTTTACCGTTATCCGGGGCTAGCATTATGCCAGCTACAATACCAGCACCTATCCCTGATAGGGTCGCTAATAGTATCTTTCCGTTC